>NZ_QFBB01000033.1:0-1532 GCF_003122275.1 Thioclava sp. NG1
TGCCATGCGATCGCGACTCCCAGCGCCGCTGCAAGAGCGACGAGCGAGACGCGAGATTTGCTCTTGAACAATGGATTACGCATTCATCTTCCTCGTTTTCAGGACGCGTAAGGCCCGCGTCGGAGTGAGAAAAGCATGCAGCGGCTGGAGGCGGCTTTGATCTTGCTCAAGAGAAGAAAACTCCCGCTCGAGTTTTATCAGGCGCTCTTTCAGGCTCAATGGAAGTGATGTCCCTATAGACGATGCAGGCGAGTATGTTACGTATTCGAATTCATTTATATTTTTGGCACGAATTGAGAGGCTGTAGATTCAATGGAGACCCCGGAAGCCGTTCAGCAGCACTTGGCTGCGATCGTGGAAGGCTCGGACGACGCCATCGTCACCAAGGACATCAACAGTATCATCTTGAGCTGGAACCGCGGCGCGGAGGACCTCTTCGGCTACACCGCAGAAGAGGCGATTGGTCGACCAATTACGATCATCTTTCCTCAGGATCGGATTGAAGAGGAGGTCAATTTCATCGCCCGTTTGCGGCGCGGTGAGCGGATCGCCCATTTTGAGACGATCCGCCAGCGCAAAGATGGGCGTCTTGTTCCGGTCTCCCTGACAATCTCACCCGTGCATCAACTGGCAGAACAGCAGAGACTCCTGCTTTCCGAGATGCGCCACCGAGTGGGCAATGCTTTCGCCATCGCTGCCTCCCTGATCTCGGTCGCGGCGCGGCAGGCAGAAAGTGTAAGGCAGCTTAGTTCCGAGATGCGGTGTCGACTTAACGCGATCGCAGTCCTCAACTCGCGAACCGCGCAAAGCCCCGAGAGCGAGGAGCCTGCCGGCGTGCCCCTGTCAGAACTTGCATTCGAGATCACGAGGCCGTTCGGCGAAGGTATGAACATCCAGTTTTCCCTTCCTGATATTCAGGTGAAGCCAACCGCGATCACGCCTCTGACTTTGGTTTTGTTCGAACTCGCGACGAACTCCGTGAAATACGGAGGGCTCTCATCAGGAGGGCATGGTGTCGAAATCGCTGGCACCATCGAAGAAGGGCGATTGAAACTCCGGTGGCAAGAAGCTCGCATCAGCTCGAATGACTCGACAAGACGTGAGGGCTTCGGAACGAAGCTATGCGAGCACACCGTCTCCGCGTCGCTTGGCGGGAGCTTCTCGCGTGTGTTCGAGGACAATGACTTGATCGCAAACTTGGATCTCAACCTTTCCAAGGTGGCGTAGGGGCTTTCGCAGCGCCCAACCGCAAAATGTCACCGATCAGCTCGAGACGCGCGGATGTGGTTCGAGCTGATGGCCCAGTAGTCGGAGCGCCCGGGGCGCGCGGGTTCGCATGAGTGCGTAGGAAGGCGAAGAACTTGTCCCCCATCAACCTCGCGGCCCAGGGCGTTTTCGCATCGTCCGCGAAGCCGGATACGATCTCCTATCCCATCTTGGGCGCATCGTTTCAGTCCCGCTCTGCGGCCGCTGGGAGGCCCCTTACATCCGCAGGCGGAAGTAGCTCATCTCGATATTGCTCTCCATGCCGG
>NZ_QFBB01000034.1:0-1414 GCF_003122275.1 Thioclava sp. NG1
TTTGACGGCGCGCTGCGCCCGGTGGCGAGCGCGCAGCAGGAATTCACGCAGCATTTCCCGCGTTCGGGCTGGGTGGAGCACGATGCCGAGGAAATCTGGGAGAGCGTGCTGACGACCGTGCGCGGCGCCATCGAGAAGGCCGGTGTGACCGCAGCGGACATCTCCGGCATCGGCATCACCAACCAGCGCGAGACGACGCTGGTCTGGGACCGCGAGAGCGGCAAGCCGATCCATAACGCCATTGTCTGGCAGGACCGCCGCACCGCCGAATTCTGCCGCACCCTTCGCGAGGACGGGTTCGAGGAGACCGTGACCGCGCGCACCGGGCTGATCATCGATCCCTATTTCTCGGCCACGAAACTGCGCTGGCTTCTGGAGAATGTCGACGGCGCGCGGGAGAAGGCCGAGGCGGGCAAGCTCGCCTTCGGGACCATCGACAGCTGGCTGATCTGGAAACTGACGGGCGGCACCTCGCATGTCACTGATGCCACGAATGCCGCGCGCACGATGCTCTACGATATCGCGAAAGGGCGCTGGTCGACGACCATCGCGAAGAAACTCGGCGTGCCGATGGAGATGCTGCCGGAAGTGAAGGATTGCGCGGCGGAGTTCGGCGTCACGCAACCCGATCTCTTCGGCGCGGAAATCCCGATCCTCGGCGTCGCGGGCGACCAGCAGGCGGCGACGGTTGGGCAGGCCTGCTTCAAGCCGGGGATGCTGAAATCGACCTACGGCACGGGCTGCTTCGCGCTGCTCAATACCGGCGATCAGATGGTGCGCTCGGAGAACCGGCTGCTGACCACCATCGCCTACCAGCTCGACGGCAAAGTGACCTATGCGCTCGAAGGCTCGATCTTCGTCGCGGGGGCGGTGGTGCAATGGCTGCGCGACGGGCTGAAGATCATCGAGACCGCCGACCAGACGCAGGCGCTGGCCGAGCAGTCCGACCCCGAGCAGGACGTGATCATCGTGCCCGCCTTCACCGGCCTCGGCGCGCCTTACTGGAACCCCGATTGCCGCGGCGCAGTCTTCGGCCTGACCCGCAGCTCCGGCCCGGCAGAGTTCGCCCGCGCGGCCCTGGAATCGGTGGGTTTCCAGACCCGCGATCTCTTGGAGGCGATGCAGGCGGATTGGTCCGACGACGCGCGCCCGACCCTGCGGGTCGATGGCGGCATGACGGCGTCGGATTGGGCGATGCAGTTCCTGTCCGACATCCTCGGTGCACCAGTGGACCGGCCCGAAGTGCTGGAGACAACGGCCCTCGGCGCGGCCTGGCTTGCAGGCTACAGGGCGGGTCTCTACCCCGAGCCGGAAGAGTTCGCCAAAGGCTGGGCGCTCGATCGCAACTTCGCCCCGCAGATGGACGAGGCCACACGCGAAGCCCGCTACGCCGCGTGGAAAAAGGCGGTCGAGG
>NZ_QFBB01000021.1:0-10393 GCF_003122275.1 Thioclava sp. NG1
CTTCCTCTCCGCCATCGCCCTAGCGGCTCTCGTCATCTACTGGTTATGAATCCTGACCCTAAACCGGTTCATCAGGTATTCGAAATAGGCTGGAGCTTCGAACGCACATGCAAGCCGCCGCGAAATCAGGCTTTTGGCGGTCCCAGGAGGGCCGTAGAGGAAGCTGTTTTGCCCGCACATGGCTCCAAGCAGCGCGACGGCAATGATTTCCTCGCGTTCATGCATTCCATCTCCGAGTGCTCTAATAAGTGCGCGGACGCGTGTTTGCCGGTCGGTTTTTTTTGAGGCTTGGGGTTGGTTGTCCCCAATTTTGCGGCCTGGTTGCCGCGCACTCTTATGATGCGACGCGTTGCTTGAAGTCGGATAGAATGTCTTGTTCATGAAGGGGCTCCGATTGAAATTTTTCACGTCGTATGGGAGTCTTTGGGCTAAATTATGACGGTTTCTTTCGGGCGCGCTGAGGCTCTATCGCACCAGTCCTGTCAGAAATTTATATGATGAATCCAGCGTGGGAGCTGGGGGCATGAGCAGGCCGACACCTTCGATCTACAGGCCCAGGAACTGGCCAGCCTACAGTAGGCCAGTTCCGTCCTCGCGCTTCTCGCTGGTTCCGCTTCCTCCGCCAGTTCGCAGATTCACTCTGGTATCGTTCGCGTTCCACATGTGCCGTGGCCCGGATAACCATGTCCTCGAAGTCGATACGCTCGCCCAGCCGCGCCTGTTACTCTTGATAGACGGCGCCGAAGATCTTCAAGAAGGCGTCCGCCTTTTGCCCATTTTCAGGGTCGCCGCTTTCTCGGCGCAGGTGTCAATCACGTAGACGCCGGTGCGACGCTCACTGATGCGTCATCCCTTCCGCCGCTCGACGAACTATCCGATCTTCGAGAGGCTCTTGCTCGCCAGACCGAGCGCCGCCAGAAGTGCGAACGGTCGTCAATTCGGTCGCGCATCAGATCAGGAAGATCGCTCGGTCGTGGAAAAATGCCCTCTTCGGAACGCCTTGTCGGCAGGCACGAGACCCTTGCATGGCGCCGGGTATTGCTTGCCTGCCTGACCGCTACCTGCAAGATGCGCGACGTCGATCTCTTCCGTTAACGGCGGGCATTTACCTCGGCAATCGCCGCGTCCCAGCTCGGGCGAGCTGGCCTGTGGTTTGCACCTGGAGGCGCGAGGGCATATGCGCCAACATAGTCGATGCCAATGCCGGCCAAATAATGCTTTGCCTTCCCGCCAAAGGCGACGACGGTTGCGTTCGGCAGCAGCGCGACCTGTTGCACTAAGAAGTGCGCTGCGCAGGTGCGATCTGTGGTGCGACCGGTCTCATTGTCAATCGAGCACAACCGGCCCTCGGTCAGCCAGACGCGCTGCAATTGCTCGTCGAAGGTCAGATCGGGATAGAGCTGGTCGATGAACCAGCGCGTATTGCGATGGAACTGGTCCGTGCCGTTCTTGAAGCTCTCATAAGCGTGCGCAACACATGTCTGCATCAACCCGTCTGCATCCATATCGGAATCATATCGTTCGCCCTCATGCGGATGACCAGGCTCGGAAAACACCATCACCAGTTCCACATCCTCCGGCGAGGCGGTGGCTCCGACAAAGCCTCGCGGAATGTGACCGCTTGCCGGGTTCCATTGTGCCTCTCGGCATTGTCCGAAGAAGCCGCAGGGCGAATATGCGTCAGCAAGAAGTGACCTCAACGGCGAGTTGGGTAATGGGGGCAAGACAATCTCCGTCAAGGATCAAGAACGGATCAGGGCGAAATAAACCTCTAATCGTCGACAGCTTATTTCGTCTGTCGATGGGTGTGCAATCTTGAGCTTTGATTGACGTCCAAAAGTTTCCCCTCGGACACGCCAGAATCTGGTCCGCTCGGTGTAGCCAGCACGCAGAGCAGCCGTAACAGCCCGCGCCTTCTAACGGCAATGCAGATCTCATCGCAAATCTGCTCGATGACATCAGTGGGGTGTTCGTTTTACAACCTGAAACCATATCTCGATTGTAGGTATTTTAATGGTTTGCATGCGCGGGGACGTGTTTGGACAGCAGCGTGCGACGTTGCGCCCCGAACACTCTCAAGGTCTTTGAATATCGTTGGTCGAACCGTTTCGACCCGGTCCTTGGCATGTTCGATAACATGCGTCCTGGCGAGGCAATGTGTGAATGTTGGTGACGATGGGTCGTATGAGAATGCCAGCGAATAGATCCGGGACGTGATCCGTCGCGACAAGGAAGGGGCTTAGCAGGAGGCCTTCGACCGCCTGAAAGCCGAGTTGTCCCTTGCCTCGGAGGCCCCGGAAGACACGCATCGACCGCTGAGTGCAGCCGAAGTTGATCAGCCCCGCGCCCGCAACCTTTTTCGCAGCAAATCCAGCGGATTGTAGAGCGTCATGATGTAGAAGAAGGCGATCATGTAGATTGTCGCCGCGCCGAAGAGCTGCGCTGCCTCCGCGGACACGCCCAAACTGTAAGGTCCGCCCCAGGTTTCGGCCGTGCTCCAGATTGCGAAGGACAGCAGGAACCCGATCGGCGCCATGATCCTCAACCCACGCCCGCTGATCAGGGATGCCGCGATCAGCGCCTCGGTCAGCGCCACGAGGACCGCGACCAGATGTGGCCCCATGATATTGGTCACGGCTAGAAAGAACTGGTCGTAGCTGGCGGTGAGGGTGCCTTTCATATCCGCCTGTGCGGAGGTGAGAAAATCCGTGAAGTGGTTCAGGAAGTAGGGCTGGAATTTCAACAGGGCATCATATCCCCACAGCAACCCAAAGCCATTCCGCGCAAGGGTCAGCATCTCGTTCTTCGTGACATCCGGATCTGTCCGCAGACGTTGCACACCGATCAGGAACACGAAGACCACGATGTAGGGAAGGGCAACGCCGGGGTCCGTGCCATCCTGACCGAAATCCCCACCATGCTGAAACACGATCCAGACAAACCCGGCATAGCCGATCCCGACCCAACTCATCGGAACGACACCGCGGTCGGACATGATCGACAGGGCGACTGCCAACTCAACGAATGCCAGAACGATTACCAGCAGATGCAGAACCGGGCTCGATATCGGAAGGCCCAGCGCCTGAGCCGATGCGACTTTGTGCTGCCAGCTCAGAGAGGTCCATGCGTCATAGATGAGCACGATCCCGAAGACGATCCGGATCCAATTGAAACTGGCGTAGCTGACGGAAGATGTTCGCGTGCTGTCTTCGCCCTCCATCCCAAGCGCGGCCAGCGTTCGGCGAAAACGCCCCTCTGCACCAGGAGCGTCGCCAATAGGTTTCTGTAATGCAGATTTCATTGTGCTATCCTCCTCTATGACGCCATGCGCGACAAAGCGGCATCGCTGATTTCCCCGACGTCTGAGGACGTCTGAGGATGTCTGCGTAGATCTCTGTGGCCTTGATGAGCGTTGACTCACGTCAACACGCAGTTTCACACCATCGAGACCCCTAAGTGAGAGCGTGTTGGCCGAGAGGCCGTCGCGCGTGAACCTCGTATGGGAAACTGAAAAGTTTTCGTAACGCCTCGGCGCCGCTCTCCCCGGTATTGGCGCGCGGGCGCGAGACGATGATTTGGGGTTTCTCCGATGCTGGGGCGTCTTGTGCTATCCTTCAGCGATCACTCCGACAACGGCGATCGGCCTGCGGCTCCTGAAAACTGATCCGCGAACAATACCATGCTCCGAGCAAGCAGGCGCTCAGCGTGCTAAGGTTCAGCTTTTCGTTCCAACGGGGCCGCCCAGCCGAAGAGAATACCCGACCATGTAGCCACCAGAGTGTTCCGGTTTGAGCGTTGTCGCATGATCGCTCCTGGCGACCTCAAAGCAGCGGTTTCACCCCGTATCCTCTCAGTAATTCGCCCCTTGCCTGCTATCCCAAAGGCGAAGGATTTCGATCTGAGTGGGCATTACGCGATATATCAGCAAGAACGGTGTCCGAGGAATCGAGAGTTCTCGCATGAGGCGTCCAGTTTTGCTTGTATGGCCTGCCTGTGCCCTTCGGGTGATAGCCTTGAGTTCAGCCCTGCCGAGTGCCGAGACGCGGTCCATGATTGCGATGCAATCCGGATTTCTGCGGTCTGGCGGACGGGGCCTTGAGACATGATCCGCTCACCGAAGATCTTCAGGCGATTGTGTCCGGTCAAGAGCGCAGGGCCGGGGCAGCCCTGGGTGGATTGGTAAGAGGTGGTGCGAGGGATGTGTGGCCCGTGGCAGGGTCCATTAGACATGAAAGAGAAGGGTGGTCCCGCGAGGCGCGGGACCGTTTGAGCCATGTGACTTAGGGAAGGTTTCGGGGGCAGGGCGCGCGGGGCGGATGCCTAGAACGAGCCCTTTGATCGGTTAGGCGCTTACGCGCCCTTCGACCTCGGCCAGTTCGGCGAAGATGGCATCGCGCAGTTCGGGCCGGTAGATCTCCGATTTCACCTTGAGGTGCTTACGATATACCGCGTGCGGCACCACCCCATCCGGGAACCTCTCGATGAGGCGTTTATGAACCTTCTTTTCCGCCCGCAGCGCAGCGCGCCCGGTGGGGAAGTGGATTTCGGCGAGGATCTGATATGGCAGCACCTTCCGCACGAAGAGCTGATACTCGAAGCGCGAGTAGGTGTTGCCGGAGAAGCCGAGTTTGAGGACGGTTCTTTTGCCAAGATCGATTTCCGCGAAATAGATCGAACTCGGTTCATTCGACCAGCCCTTGCCGCAGCTCGGACATTGAAAACGCTGGGTCTTCATGTTGCCGATCGAGACACGGCACGACTCGCCGCAGCCTTCCGCATGTCGGTAGAGACGATAGTCTTTGTTTCCATCGGGATCGGGGCCAATCAGCTCCCATCCGTAAGCCTGCGCCTCGCGTTTGTAGCGCTCGACCATGCAGCTCTCGCATTCGATCTCGCCACCTTCGGTCGCGATCTTCTTCGTTCGGCCGAATTGCAGTCGCTTCGTGTGGCCGCAGGACACGATGAAATGCCCGTAATGACGGTCCTTTTCATCGCGCTTCACAAAGGTGAGGCGGTTCACGTTCGCATCGGCGATCCAGCGCGCTTCCTTGCAGTTTGGGCATTGCGGCTGGAAGCCTGTCAGAACGCTGTGACGGCAGACGAACGTTCCCCGACACTTCTTGCATGCGAGGGCGAGGTTGTCCTTGTTCTTCACGCGCGCGAGCACGTGATAGCCCTTTTTTGCAGCTGCGGCGTGCCATTGCGGATGGATGGGACCGGGCCAGATCGGGTGGGTTTCGCCGCGGATTGTCATGTTGGTTTTGGGAGCTTGGGCCATGAGAGAGCCCTCCGTGAAATTGTGCTGTGTGAACGGGCGCGGCAAACCGCACCCGAGCGGGTCACAATTGACCTTCAGGTAGGCGTGCTCGGACACGGGCCCCAAGGAGGGCCGGTGTCACTTCCACGCGGTATGTAGGAAGATCAGGCTTCGGCCTGCTCGAGCTCATCGAACGAAAAGACGTCGAGCAGCTGATCGAAGAGGATCACGGTGCGCTTGAGCAACTCGTTGATCCGCCGATCCGCGTCGCAGGTCTCGGTGACCAGAAGCTCATGGCCGCGGTTTCGGATCAGCTTACGAAATTGCGCACGTTGCGCGCCGTCTTCGTCGAGAAGCGCCATCCGAATGGCGTAGACGATGAGTTTGATCGGCTTCTCGGCGGGCAGGTGCGGCGTCTCGCCGAGGATCGCATCCTGCAGATGCAGCATAGTCTCTTGAGCTTCATCCGAAGCCCTCTGCCAGCCCGCAAAGGCCGGGTCCCAGCTCTGCGTGGCGGAAAGATAGCTCTCGTAGTCTACGAAATCGCAGAAGGCTTCGAGAAAATGCGGGAACAGCGTCAGGATCGATGCTGTGGGATCGTCATTCGCGCCTTCATTCCGAATGTGGCGCATGATATTCGCGATGATAGCCATGGTTGTCTCCTATCCGAGATGGCTGTGGTCAGAGCGTTGGTGAGAGCTGCAACTCTTGCCTTCGCTCGCTTATCATGTAATTCTGTAATCACAAAGTCAATCCCCTTTGTGAGGAGATTTCATGTCAGAGAAGAAAAAGATGGGTCGACCGCCCGCAGGCACAGAGCCGGTGATGGTGCGTATGACCCACGAGATGGTGGAAGCGATTGATGCGTATCGGCGCACCGCGGAGGACCTGCCGACACGGCCGGAAGTTATACGTCGCGCAGTAGAGGCTTATCTGGAGGAGCACGGCCAGAAGTAAGTTCACTCCACTTAGAGCGTTGAGGTGAGCGTCGGGATCCGCGCCACCTACGCGCTTGTTTTGAGGCGCAGGTGCCGAGATTCCCTCGGTGCTTAGCTTTGATCGATTGCTTCAAGCATTTGCTTGAGAGCCATCTGGAAAAGGGTGAATCTCAAGCTGTATCCTGGTTCAATGAGCGGACGCGATGAGAAACATTCGAAAGTCCGCAACGTGAGTTCGGATTTGTCGGCAGAAAGCGATGCATCCAGCTTTGCCATCGGTTTTTCGCAATAGTCGAAGTGGGCGCGCACCGAATGATCGCTCAGGATAGTGACCTTGGATACCTCCCAAAGTTCCGAGGAGTCGGGGTCTCCTTTGAGGACGCACTCCTCAGGGCGGCCGGAAACCTCGGAAAGAACTTTTCGAAGCGAAGTGATGTCGCCCTCGTTCGAATGCCAAAAACGATCAGCGACGAGATAGGCGGCAACAGTTTCATCCGCCCCGAATTTCGAGACTTCTTCGATGTCACTTTCGTCGAAGCCGAATTCATACCCTTCCTGAAGCTGCCAAGTAATGTAGCTGGCGGGAAGGTATGCCAGTGCAGTGCCCATTGCGCCGAGGATTTGCTCGTGAGGTTCTTGGATCCCCCTCAAGATCAGGCGCCACTGGATTTCTGACAGAATTGGAAATCCCGCGCGCACCATCGCAGTGAAATTCCCGAGGAGATCAAAAAGTCGGTCGCGATCAACTTTGGCGTGCTCGCTCGTAGTATCATTCGAGAGGTTCAGTGCCGACGCAATTTCGGACGGGATGTCGATGTCGGTTTTTTGGGTGGCGAGGGAGGAAGTGGTCATGAAGCACCTTTCTGGCTATGAGTTCATCAAATCTATTACAAAGTATGTAGAAGATTTGATTACGGATGTCAAGCTGCCGTGCTCGTCTTGCGGAAGGCTCGACCTGAAGCTAGTTGTTTAAAGGCATCCGCGATCTGGAGGGTTCAGCTTTCTTCTTTTTCTTTTCGCCTTGGGAAACCGCTGGATACGATGATCCGATGTTTCGCGCGTTCTGCGAGGCATGTGCTGACGCACGACGGCAGCATCCGAACATCACCGTGGCAACCTGCTATACTTTCCTATCGATCGTTGCGGGTATGACCGAGGACGGGATTACCAACGAAGAAATCGTCGATCTGACCGGACTGGAATACAATCAGGTTGCGCCTCAAGTCGAAGCGCTTTCATCCGGGAGGTGGAAGAAAGAGGGGTTGGGGTTTCTCGAACGAAGAGATGTCGAGAATTGTCGCTCACGCAAAATATTCGTCACTAAAGCGGGCGAAGAATTCGCTCGGATATTCGCGCGTCCCGCAGGTGCCGATGCGCCGCATGGCGATATGGTCAAACACCTACTGAGTAGTCCATTGCCGGCGCTCAGAGCTGTGCGATCACGCTTTCCCACGCTCAGGTTGGGGACGCTGACTGTCTTTTTGTTCCTAGGTGCCCGTCAACGCGAGTTCGGCTTCAATGGGACGCCAGCACATGCGCTGGCGGACGAACTGGGAATTCCGAACTTCCCTCGACACATCGCGGTGCTGGGAGAGGGGCCAAAAGGCGGAAAAGGACTGGGCCTCATTGAGTTGAGGGTCAGCCGCGAAGATAGGCGCGTTAAACTACCGGAAGTTACGGAGAAAGGGCACCGTTTCTTGACGGAGATTGCATCTGCCGTTGTGGGCAGGGAGATCGAGCTTCCGAGAAAAGTTGAGCCGCAGAAGCTAGAAGATCTGGATAGCCCTGATGATATATCTGGGTTGGATGACGAAGACTTCATCTGGTTGCCGCCCGATGAAGACTGAATGACGCCGGTAAGAGAAATTGTGTCCTTGAGCGCGATATCCAGCGTGTCGAGATGCCCCGCGAGATCCCAGCCGATGCCATCGAGAAATCCATCTGCGCGATAATCGACAGGGTAGGGGACTACCTCCTCCCAGCCGGCGCGCTCAAAGCTCGCCATGGCGCGTCGCATGTGAAAGGCGCTGGTGACGAGCACCCAGGTCTCGCTCGGTTTGGGTTGGGCGAGGTCGTAGCTGAAGCGCGCGTTCTCGATGGTGCTACGTGAGCGGCTCCGGGCAGCGGATCGGCGCAGGATAGCCGTGTTCATCCGCGCGTCCCGGACTGTATCAGTGCATCGAGAGGGAATGCCGCAGCCAGTTCTCCGTCACCACGAGGACGTCGCTCCACGCAACGAAGCTCGATCTTCGGACTTGGATCGCCGCGATGTTCCTCGTGCTGACGTCCTCCAAGGACATCCCTTCGGTCGTGATGTGGCGCAACCTCGACTTCGGAGAATGGCCCTCGGTCTTCGGCGATGCGAAGGTGGCGACCGCGCTCCTCGACCGACTTACCCACCATTGCGACATCGTCGAAACCGGCAATGAGAGCTGGCGCTTCAAGGTCCGCGAGTGACTGAAGTCCCGCTGGCCCGATACTGTGATAGCGACACCGCATCTGGCCAGCTCTCGTCGTGCCACGGGGGGGAGGACATTTGGGGCGCCGATTGGGGGCCAAGATTACGTGCCCGCCTCCGCAGCCAACAGAGTGATTTCACATCTTGCATGCCGAGCCCGTGCGTCGGCAAGATGACGGTGCGATAGATGCGCAGTGGACGACGCAGCGGGCCTCACACCGAAAAAGGCACGTGACACATTCACGATTTGCTATATGTTGGCGATAACTTGAGAGGTCGCTCCGCCGATGGATACACATGACCCCACCCAGCAGCATTTGGCTGCCATTGTGGAAGGCACCGAAGATGCGATTGTCACCAAGGACCTCAACAGCATCATCACGAGCTGGAACCGTGGTGCTGAGAGGCTTTTTGGTTTCACCGCGCAAGAGGCGATTGGCCAGCCGATCACGATCGTTTTCCCGGAGGACCGGAAGGACGAAGAAGAGGGCTTGATCGCCCGCCTGCGGCGCGGAGAGAGGATCGTTAATTTTGAGACCATTCGTCAGCGGAAAGATGGCGAACTCATCCCGGTTTCGTTGACGATTTCTCCTGTGCGCGACGGTGATGGCACTATTGTCGGAGCTTCGAAAATTGCCCGCGACATCTCTGTGCAGCATCAGCTGGCGAAACAGCAAAGTCTATTGCTCTCCGAGATGCGCCACCGGGTAGGCAATGCTTTCGCGATTGCCAGCGCCCTTATATCGGTTGCTGCGAGAGAAGCCGAAAGTATCGAACAGCTTCGCTCCGAGATGCGGAGCCGCCTGAGCGCGATCGCAGCTCTCAATTCGATGACTGTAAGTGCGACTGGCGATACGCGGCCAGAGCGTATGAGCTTGGGTGAACTCGTCCTCGAAATCACAAGCCCGTTCGGCGACGGTGAAAATATCCGGACGTCTTTGCCGGACATCGAGGTCAAGCAGGATGCAATCACACCGCTCACGCTGGTGTTCTTCGAGCTTGCAACGAATTCCCTGAAATATGGGGGCCTTTCCTCACATGGCGACGGCGTCGAAATCAGCGGCGTAATTGAAGGCGATCGCTTGAAGATCTGTTGGGCAGAAGCCTGTGTCGTGGCGGACGACCCCAGTGCCATCACGCGTAAAGGCTTCGGAACTTCGTTGTGCAATCTTACTGTCTCCACCTCGCTTGGCGGAACTTTCTCTCGCGAGTTGGCAACAAGCGGATTGATCGCTTCTCTGGATATTGAGCTTGCCAGCGTGAAACAGCCTTTCCGGAAGTTCGGGAAGTCGCTTCATCCGTAGGTCTCATGAACCTCCCCCACCAATCCCATAGGTTGGAAGGGGCTTGTGGTGAGGTCTTCTGGTCAGCATGCCTATCGGAGACCCTGAGATGGATCCGCGATCGCTGTCTTTGCCAAATGTTCAGATCATCGATCGATCTAATGTCAGTCGGGTTCGATCAGGCTCCCGCCGCATTGGACGGGAACCTGATCTTTGTTCGTCAAATTCTATCAGCCATGTCCGGCCAGGATTGCAATCCGAACTGCCTCAGCATCCGCGGCGAGGGCCTCGGCGGCGGTGCCCGTCACCGGAACCCCGAGGATCTGCGTCACCGCGATTACCGTATCGGTCGAGATCGGCACATTCTTGTCCGACGCCGCCCCGAGAAAGATCGCCGCGAGCGTGTCGGCATCATTCGAGACGCCGGAACTCGAGAGCGGCGTCGAGCCGTCGAGCG
>NZ_QFBB01000011.1:0-137530 GCF_003122275.1 Thioclava sp. NG1
CCGCCGTGCAGGATACCACGGCCTCACCTTTATTATTGTACACAGCGTCGACCACAGCCGTGTCGCAAACATTATTCGCTTTTGCCCAGGCAACGAGCGCGTCGTGGCTAAGATTGGCCGGCGCTTGCAGGTTCTGGGCCGCACCCGGAAGGGCACCAGCAAGAGTGGCTGCCACTACAACGGCACCCGTAAAGAACTTCGTCATCGAAACCTCCGATCAGGTTGGGATAGGTAAGACATTATTATCTTACATTAATCTTTTGGTGAACCATAGGGTTAATTGATACCCGAGGCCCATTCAGTTTAGTCGAGCACGCCGATCGCGATCTGCCCCACAGTGGGGGAAACCCATTGCCGCCCGGCCTGGATCCGTCCCGTTTCATCGGTCCAGTAAATATTGGTTATTGCCATCTTCGGATTGCGACATTGTTCTTCGTGGCGCAACAATTTCAGCCCTGCGAGGGTTTCATTTCCAGCCGCAGTCATCTTGCAGCCGAGCAACACATAGTCCGCATGATTGTCCGCCGTAAGGAAGCGGTAGGTCCGGCGATAGGCGTCCAACTTGGCGCTGCGAAGGGCGGCGAGCGTCGGCCCCGAATCCGCCGCCATCAGATCGTCGCCCAAGCCGCGGGTTGCGACCACCACGCCCCGATCGACCGACACGGTGATATCGTCTCCGGACCGCCAGGTCTCGACGGTGCCATTCCGCCCGGCCAGAGACAGGGTCGCATTCGCGTCGCGCGACGGAATGACAACTTCGAGCCCGCGCTTCGGAACTGCTCGCGTCACCACCTTCACGCCCACACCTTCACCATTCGTTGCGGATCGCACGGGCGCGCCCTGCCGCACGGCCCCTCCGCCCGTAAGCGTCATCGTGTTGCCCAGTTTGTCGAATTGCGCACAGCCCGCGACCGCCAGCAGCGCCGCGCCGAAAACAAGTGATCTCATCGCCAGAACCGCTCCCAATTTCCGTCGAAGGAGGCAGGCTGATCTTCGCGCACCATCCCGTAAAGCCTGTTGGCCACACCCAACCGCGCCCCGCCGTCGCGCACGATCGGCTGGATCACCGTCGAATAGCGCTGCTTCGTCGGCTGCCCGGTCGCCCAGTGCAGCGGGATGGTGATCATGAAGCCCTTGTCGAACGAGCCCTCGCCGAAATCTTCCGAGGACACATCGGTCTTCGTCGCATAGACCCCGACTTTCCAGCCATTGTCGAAAACGCGCGAGAAGCTCAGCGTCGCGCCCCAGTCGCCGGCGAGGTAACGGCCGACATCGAGCTGCGTATAGAACTGGTCGGTGAACTGATAATAAGCGGATAGATGGCCCGTCGTGACCTCGTAGTCGCGCAGATCGAAGCGCTGGTCGTAGCCGCGCTGGCGTACCCGGTTAAGCTCGGCCCCGAGGGCGAGGCGGCTGTGTTCCGGCGCCCAGAGAAGCTCGGTCGAGACACCCGCGAACATCGGCTCCAGATAGCCGGCCGTCACACGCCCGAAGAGATCGCGTCCCGGACGGAAGAAATAGGCCCCCGTCAGTTCCGGAATCGTCGGACCCGACCCCTTGTAATAGAGCCACGCATCCGAGCGCACATGCGGTAGCACC
Organism: Thioclava sp. NG1; assembly: GCF_003122275.1. Taxonomy (NCBI): domain Bacteria; kingdom Pseudomonadati; phylum Pseudomonadota; class Alphaproteobacteria; order Rhodobacterales; family Paracoccaceae; genus Thioclava; species Thioclava sp. NG1. The sequence goes on from NZ_QFBB01000011.1 coordinate 1,600, forward strand.
GAATCCGACGGCCGGTTCGCCTGATCGAGATTGCCGATCACCTTCTGGTTCACGCGCCCCGACAGCAACAGGCCTGGCGCGATCTCGTATTGTGCCTGCACGCTTACACCCAGATCGGCGCGCAACGGATCGTCCGGGTCGAACAGGCCCGGAAGCAAATAAGGGCCGACACCCCAGGAAAAGCGCGGGTAGGTGCCGGGCGCGACCGGCAGCCGAGGGGGCGCGCCGTCGATCTGTGCATGGGCGCGCATCAGTTCGCCGCCGACGGGGTGGAATTCATAGGCCTCGAGGTCGTCCCGACGGATTGTCGTGGTCGAGACGGGCTGCGAATTTTCCGACAGGGTGATCGCGAACCGATCGACCATAGCAGGGGCCTGCGCGCTCAGCACCCGCGCGGCGCGCCCGAGCGCTTCGGGCGGCGCGTTGTATCGGTCGTTGCGAATCTGGATCGCAAGGGTGGAGCCGCTGAGCTTCGCACCTTCCAGCACCAGTCCCTGTTGCGCCAAGGCCGGGCGCAGCTTCGCCGTCAGATAGGCCGGATCGTTCGTCCAGCTTTTCGCCGCCTCGACGCCCGCGCGCGGTACGACCGGCGGCGGTGCATCTTTCAGCCCGCTCGGATGCGCGTTGTGCTTGGGGTTCAGCGCGTAGCTCAATTGCACGCTGAAATCGGTTCCGTAGAGATAGCCCGCCGTGATCGAGGCCTGATCGTTGATCTTGTATTGCGCGGCGATGTTGACCGGGGATTTGCGATCGAAGGTCGGACCGTCCTCGCGCGTATAGGCGTCGGAGGAATATTCCGCCATCAGCCGCAGCCGGTCCGTCGCCTGCCATTCGACGCCCGCAAACAGTGCCGCATCCCCGGTAAACCATTGCTGCGGCTGGAAAGTCCCGCCCTGCGCCCCGGTGCGATCTCCGCGCGTCTTGAAGTGATCGCTCAGCACGCCCAGCGGATTGTCGAAGCCGTTATTCGACCCAAGACGCCCCCAACCGATCCCCGCCGTCGCGCGCAGTTTCGGCGAGATCGACTTGGTCGCCACGACATATTCCCCGGAATAGACCCCGGTGCCGGTCATGTCGTTGATGCCGAACGCCATCGCAGGCCAGAAGCGCCCCTCGTCGAGGAACCGATACTGGATCGAGAAACTGCGATCGTAGAGCGTACCGCCGCCCATGTAGTTCTTGATCGTCGAATATCGGAAGCCAGCCGACAGGCGCGGCGTGATCTGGAACGCGGCCGAGACGCGCGTCTGCCCGGCGAAGGCGAAGACATTGAAGCCAAGTTCCGCATCCTCGCGACTGCCCGCGACGGGCATGTCGATCAGCCCCGGGATGCCATAGCTGTTATAGCCCCAGGCCCTGTCGGCCGATTGCGCGCAGGCGGGGCCGAAGCCGAGACCCGCGAGCGCACTGCTCGCCGTAGCAAAGAAGAGAAAACGGGAGCGGTAGGGGCGCGCCAACATGTCAGGAAAATCCGCCTCGGTCACAATCAATTGGAGACCTAGCAGAGAGTCGCACTCCTCTGAAACGCGAATTGCTGCTTTTCCAAGGAATTGTCACCGATTTGCACTGCCGGGCGGCGACCCGCCGCCGAGCACGTGCTATTCGCCCACTGCGCGCATGTAGACATCTTCGTAGCGGATGATGTCATCTTCCCCGAGATAGGCCCCGGTCTGCACTTCGATCAGAACCATCGGCATCATTCCGGGGTTTTCGAGCCGGTGCGTCTCGCCGATCGGAATGTAGACGGATTCGTTTTCCGTCACGAGGCGCGCTTCCTTGCCAAGCGTCACGAGGGCGGTGCCCTGAACGACGATCCAATGCTCGGCCCGGTGGTGGTGACTTTGCAGACTGAGCGCCGCGCCGGGCTTCACCGTGATCCGCTTCACCTGGAACCGATCGCCGGTGACGAGGCTCTCGAACCCGCCCCAAGGTCGGTGATCGCGCGGGAAGTCTGTCGCCTGCGCAGCGTCGCGGGCCTTGAGCGCGTTAACCGCCGCTTTCACATCCTGCGCGCGCGAGCGATGCGCGACGAGGACCGCGTCGGGCATCGCCACCGCGATCACGTCCTCGAGCCCGATCCCGACCATCTGTAGCCGCGAATCTTCCGAGCGCAGCAGGCTGTCGCGGCAATCGATCGCGGTGGCAGCGCCCGACAGCGCGACCCCGTCGGAACGCGCAGCCGGGGCCGCGCGGCGCACCGCCTCCCAGTCGCCCAGATCCGACCAGCCCGCCTGCACCGGCATCACGGAGACGCAGCCCGCGCGTTCCATGATCGCGTAATCGATCGAGATGTCGGGCGCATCCCCCCAGGTATCCGGGTCGAGTCGGAGAAAACCCAGATCGGCGCGCGCGGCAGCGAATGCCGCCTCGACGCGCGCGAGGAGGCTCGGCGCATGGGTTCGCGCGGCTTCGAGGATCGCGCCCGCGGAAAACAGAAAGAGGCCGGAATTCCATAGGTAATCGCCGCTTTCATAGAGGGCGCGCGCCCGTACGAGATCGGGCTTTTCGATGAACCGGACCAGGGGCACGGGGCCGCCGACGCCTGACTCCTGAGAAGGTTCGAGATATCCATACCCCGTCTCGGCCCGGTCGGGGGTAATGCCAAAGGTCACCAACCGCCCTCCCCGCGCCGCAAGCTCTGCGCCTGCGATCGCCTCCTGAAACGCCTGCGCGTCGGCGATGACATGATCCGAGGGCGCGACCAGCATCAGCGCCTCCTCCCCTGCCTCGCGTCGGAGCCAGAGCGCCGCGGCGAGAATGGCGGGGGCGGTGTTGCGCCCCTCGGGCTCCAGCATCACCGCGCCGGGATCGATGCCGACCGCGGCAAGCTGCTCGGTCGCGATGAAGCGGAAGTCGGATTGTGTGAGCACCAGCGGCGGCGCGAAACCCGCGCCCGACAACCGCTCTGCCGTCGCTTGAAACAGTGTTACCGGCCCTGTCAGTTCGGCGAATTGCTTCGGATAGCTGCGCCGGGACAGCGGCCACAGACGCGTTCCCGACCCGCCCGCTAGAAGAACCGGAGTGATCATGTGCATCCTCCCCATCTCGGCAGGTTTCTCCTGCCATGTCGGAGCTTTGCACGGTCATTCCTAACGCTACGTTAACGACGCTCGGAACCACTTTTGCGCGCATCTTTACGCACGAATTCGCCTTGTCAGATTGACTTGTCAGGCCCTATCCATCAGTCAGCAAAGCACACCCCGGTTGGACAAAAGGCCCAAGCCATGACCGATCAGAGCCCGGCCCGCGCGTGGCATGTGGCGCAGTTCAAGCCCAACAGCGCCGCCATCGCCCGGCGCAATCTGGCGCGCCAGAAGTTCGAGGTTTTCCTGCCGATGATCGAGACGACGCGCCGCCAGTCGGGCAAATTTGTGACCCGCAGCGCGCCGCTCTTTCCAGGCTATCTTTTCCTGCGCGAGACACCTGGCTCGGCGCATCTCGGCGCGGTGAACGGGACGCAGGGGATAACGCGGCTCGTGGCGCTTGCAGGTCGCCCGACGCCGGTGCCCGACGCGATGATCAAGGCGCTGCGCGCGCGCTGCGATACTCAAGATCAAGTTCAGCCGCTGCCGGATTACGCGCCCGGCGATGCGGTCACGCTGGCGACCGGGCCGTTCGCGGATTTTGTGGCGACGGTCGAAAGGGTCGATGCCGAGAGACGGGTCTGGCTGCTGTTGGATTTCATGGGCCGCGAGACCCGGATCAAGGCTACGCCTGACGCCTTGATCTAAGCCCGCGAACCAGCGCTACAGCCTAGCCTTTGTGCTGCTCATACGCGGCCAGGGCGCGCTCCCGCCCTTCCTTGAGATCGATCAGTCGATCGGGATAGTCCTGATCCGGCGTTAGCGCCCAACTCTCTGGGATCGCTTCGAAATAATCCGTCGCCGTCTCGGGCGGATTGGCCTGCCCCTCGGCGATGAAATCCTTCCGGTAGCGCCCGTCCTTATCGAATTTATCCAGCTGCGTCTCCGGATTGAACACGCGGAAATAGGGCGTCGCGTCCGGCCCCGGACCTGCGACCCATTGCCATCCCATCGCGTTGCTTGCCGGATCCCAGTCGATCAGGCAGTCCTCGAACCAGCGCAAGCCCACCCGCCAATCGGTCATCAGGTGCTTGCTGAGATAAGAGGCCACGATCATCCGGGCGCGATTATGCATCGTGCCGGTGACATACATCTCGCGCATCGCCGCATCGACGAAAGGCTCTCCGGTCATACCGCGCCGCCACGCCTCGGCGTCGTTATTGTCGCGCCGCCAGTCGAAGCCGTTCCACTCGTCGCGCCAGTTTCTCTCGGCCATGTCGGGCCAGTGAAAGAACAGGTGCCAGGCGAATTCGCGCCAGACGAGCTCCTTCAGGAAGGTTTCCGCACCGGGGTTGCCCTCGGCCATCTCGCGATAACCGGCATGCCAGATCGTACGCGGGGAGATCTCGCCATAAGTCAGGTTTTCGGACAGGCCCGAGGTACCGCCCGAAGCGGGCACATCACGCTGCGTCTTGTAGGCCGAGAGGCGATCGCGCAGGAAATTCGACAGCCGCGACTGCGCGGCGCGCTCGCCGACATTGACATGTTTCGCAACGATGGCCGCACCGCGCCGCATCGCCGCTCCCATCTTCCAGTCGTCCAGCTTTTTGCTTCTTGGCCAATCACTTGGCGGGCGAAGTTCAGACACTGTCTTAACTTCCGGCGCGACATCCGTGCCCTTCACCGCGTTCCAAAAGGGAGTGTAAACCTTATAGGGGCCGCCGGTCTTGGTCTCCACCGTCCAAGGCTCGAACAGCAGATGCCCGGTGAAGCTTTTTGCCTCGATCCCGTCGTCGGAGAGCGCGGATTTCACCTCCGTATCGGTGTCGCGACCCGGCTTGTCGTAGCGGCGCGACCAATAGACCGCGCCCGCGCCCGTCTCCTCGATCAGCGCACGGAGCACAGTAAGGGGCGCGCCCTTGCGCAGGATCAGCTTCGAGTCTTTCTCCGAGAGGCTTTCCGCAAATGCCTCCACCGCAAGACCGAGCCGCCATTTCGCCGCCGCCCCCAAGGCTTCGACCTGGTCGTCATGGATGAAGACCGGGATCACCGGGGCACCGGTCTTCGCGGCCGCCGCCATCGCCTCATGATCGTGGAATCGGAAGTCGCGCCGCAGCCATAACAGGACGGGGGTGTCACTCATGCTCGTCTCCTTTGCCTCCCTCTCCCTACGCGCCGCGCCCGATCCGGTTCAGTCGCGCCCAAATTTTCCGCATCCGCCCCGCTTGACCATAGCGCCGCACCGTCAAACCCGGCACTCCTGCCTAACGGCCGTGCAAATGCCTCTTGCGAGGGCGAAAAAGCCGCTCTAGCGTTTTCACAAAACGAACACAAAACAGGGAAGATACAATGAAGACTTCTGCTCTCCTTATGGCGGGGATCGCCGTGGCCGCACTGAGCGCGCCCGCGCGGGCCGCCGATCCGGACCTGACTATCTTCGATTGGGCCGGCTTCGAAATCCCGGGCCTGTTCCAGCCCTATATCGACAAATACGGCGACAGCCCGACTTACGCCTTCTACGGCGATGACGACGAGGCCTATCAGAAACTCGCCTCCGGCTTCAAAGCAGATGCGGCGCATCCCTGTTCTCAGATGATCTCGAAATACAAGGACGCCGGGCTGATCGAGCCCTGGGATGTCTCCAAGATCCCGGAGTTCAAGAATATCGACCCCAAATACCTGAACTCGAAGATTTTCGTCGATGACGACAAGAACGTCTGGTATCTGCCGACCGATTGGGGCGCGACCGCGATCGCCTACAATCCCGACAAGGTCCCGGCCGAGGACGTGGCCAGCCTCGATGTCTTCGTGAACCCGAAATATGCGGGCCGCACCTCGCTGCCCGACAGCTCGGACGACGTCTGGGCGCTGGCCTATCTCGCGACCGGCGTGACCGACTGGACCAATGTCACCGACGAGCAGTTCCAGGCCGCCGCCGACTGGCTGCGCGAGGCCAACAAGAACGTGCAATCTTACTGGACCGACCCCTCGCAGCAGGCCCAGCTGATGGCCTCGGGCGAGGTTCTGGTCGCGTGGTCGTGGAATGACGGCGTCGCCTATCTGCAGGACGACAATTATCCGGTCGCCTTCCAGCGCGAGGCGAAAGAGGGCTCGTCGACCTGGTTCTGCGGCTTCGTGAACCTCAAGGACGGTCCCGGCTCGGAAGAAAAGCTTTACGATTTCATGAACGCATGGCTGCGCCCGGAGGCGGGCCCGGTTCTCGTCGACGAGATCGGCTACGGTCACACGAACACCGAGGCGATGAAACTGATCCCGCCGGAGCAGCTGGAAACGGCAGGCCTGACCGAGATCAACGCGCCTGTCCTCGCACAGACGCCGAACTCGCCGGAGCTGCGAGAAAAGCAACTGGCCGAGTTCGAGAAGATCAAGGCTGGCTTCTGATCACTGCGCCGAATACGTCACAACCCGAGGGCCGCGTCTGACGCGGCCCTTTCTAATTGCCCCCCTCGTGCTAGCTGCGTGCAACCGACCATTTGAGACCGACCATGATCCTCGACGCAGCCATTCTCATTCTCGCCCTGATCGTCCTTGCCGCGATGTTCCTGCCGCAGCTACGCGACCTGCCGCGCTGGCGCGCCATGGTGACGCCGCTGGCCTCGATCATCGGCTCGGGCTTCCTGGTGCTGGGGCCGATCCTAGAGGTGCGCTACGGCAGTTTCGCGCCGCTTGCGATGGCGGCCTTGTGTGGCTTGGGATGGCTGTTCGGCGCGGCCGTGCGCGCCAATATCCGCGCCGAGGACGTGCCCGACACCCGCGCCGTCAAGCGCATCGAAGAGGTGGCACAGCTCGCACTCGCCTTCGCCTATGTCATCTCGGTCGCCTATTACCTCAACCTGTTCGGGGCCTTCGCGGTTTCGCTTACGCCGTGGAACACGGATTTCGCGGCGCGCGCGGTGACGACGACGATGCTCGCCATCGTCGCGATCGCCGGGTTCTCGGGCGGGTTCAAACGGCTCGAGCAGATGGAATATGCCTCGGTCGCACTCAAGCTCGCGATCATCGCGGGACTGATCCTCGGCCTTGCGGTCTATTTCGGCAAGGTCGCCGTCGCGGGCGATCTTGTGGTCGATGCGCCGACGCTGGGCCCGTGGGACTCTTTACGGCTGCTCTTCGGCCTGATCGTGACCGTGCAGGGGTTCGAGACCGCGCGCTATCTGGGCAAGAGCTACGATGCCGACACCCGGGTCGCTGCGATGAAATGGGCGCAGATGCTCGCGACCGCGATCTACATGGTCTATATCGCGCTGCTGGCTTACATCTTCACGCCCAACGCCCATAACCTGACCGAGACCGCGATCATCGACATGATGCGCGTCGTCGCCCCGATCCTGCCGGCCATGCTGGTAGCCGCGGCGCTGGCCGCGCAGTTCTCCGCTGCCGTGGCCGATACCGGTGGCGCGGGCGGTCTGATCGCGGAATTCTCGCGTGGGAAAATCCCGCAAAAGGCGGCCTACCCGGTGTTGATCGGCGCGGGCATCGTGCTGACCTGGACGACCGACCTGTTCCAGATCATCTCCTACGCCTCGCGCGCCTTCGCGGGCTATTACGCGCTGCAAGCAGTGCTGGCCGCACTGCAAACCGAAGGGACGAAGCGCCACGCGTTCTGGGCACTTGCTGCGCTTGGGGTTGCGATCACGCTTCTGGGCATCCCGGCCGAAGGCGACTGAGGCGCCTATCCGGCCAAGCTAGCTCTCGGCCAGCGCCTGCGCATGCAGCCGCGCATCGAGCGCATAGTAATCCCCTATGAAGCCGCTAATATCGTCCGTCAGGAACGCCTCGTAAGGCGGGGTGCGCGCCGCCATCCAGTCCCCCGGCAGCGCATCGGAGAGATCGCGCGTCGGCGTCCCGCGTGTCTTTTGCGCCGCATTGGTCAGCCCGAGCCGGATCTCGTGCAGATCCTCCGGCAGGCGCTCACGCAGGAAGGCCTCGAAACTCTCGATCTTTTCCAGCGCGAAGAGCCTGTCCCAGCGGCGATTTTGCAGGTAGCTCCACTGTGCCGCCCAGTGGCTGTCCTGCACCTCGCGCGCAGTGGCGTTGATGTAGAAACAGAATTGGCGAAAGCTCAGCCCGCGCTCGACCATCTCCCGGTCCGGCGCGTCTCCCCCCGCGAAGAACGCATAGACCGACCGGGTATGATGGAGCACCGAGTCGTGCATTCGGTTGCGCCCGAACTTGTCGCAATAGCAGCTGACGAGCCGATCGACGGGATCGCGCAGAAGCGCGACCGAGACCCAATCCGGCGCGTGATCAACGCGGGCGCGTGCGGCGAAGGCCCAGTGGCGTGCCTGCATGCGGCTCTGTCCGGAATCGAGCCAGTAATGCGACATGCCCGGCTCGGGTCGTCCATCGCCCACCAACCGCAGAGCCCAATCCTTGACCGAGGTATTGGCGACCTTCGCGATCGGGCAGAACACCGCCCGCGCCGGCGCAATGTAGAGCATCGCGCCATCGTACTGGCTACGATCCTGATCGCGCAGAAGCCGGGCCTTGCGTCGATATTCCTCCGACCCGCGCAACTCCCGCTCGACATCGGCCACGCTCGCGCGCCGCTCTTTCAACGCGGCCTGCGCCCGCGCTTTCGCAGGCCGCCCGAGATAGGCCTGAAACAACGTGTCGATCGCGTCAGGCGTGGCGCGCATTTGCGCGGCCAGTTCCGGATCGGCAAAGGCGACGGGCTGCAGGGATAAATCCGTCATGCGGCGAGACTTTCATAGCGGGACATCAGAGGCGCGAGCTGCGCGGGCCAGCCATATTGCGCCACGTCTTCGGGGCGGCGCTGCGAGCCGATCGCCCCCGTCATGGCATCGCGCAACAAGCGACGAAACTGCACAGGATCGTCCGCGACATGAACGCCGCTCAGCCCCTCCGCGTCTTCAAACCCGCGCATCGCGGGACGCATCGCGACGACGGGCTTGCAGGACAAAAGCGCCTCCGCGGTCTTGAGATTGGTGCCGCCTCCCTCGGTGATCGGCAGGCAGATGGCGCGGGCGTGATGCAGAAGACCACTCAAGGTTTCTTCCGCCACCACGCCCAGGGGCGTGACGAATTCCGCGTTCATCTGCGCGTAACGTTCATAGCGGGCGTCGGTGGTAATAAGGTGGGTCATCGCCCCCGCGACGGCGAGACGGCTACGCGGCGGAAGGAACCCCGGAATTTCGCCAAAAGACGCCCAATAGCCCGTGGCGTTCGGCGGATGCGCTGAGCCCGCAACGAGTGCGTAAGCCCCATCCAACGGTGCGGGTGGACGCGCCTCGGGATCGGGCGCCCAGCAGCCGTTCGGAGCCACGACGATCGCCGGCGCGCCCGGCTGGCACGCGAAGTGCCGTGCATCGGCCTCGCAGACCGCGATGACCAGATCGGCCGCCGCGACGAGCGCCGCTTCGAGCGCTTCCGCCTGCGCGCGCCAATGTGGGTCGATCAGCGCCGCCTCGACATTATGGGCGGAATAGATGAGCCGGGCGAGGCGCAGGATGGGGTCGCGTTCCAGCGCTTCGGCGAAAAGCGGATAGAGCCAGGGATGCTCGAACTGCACCGCGTCGGGTGCGAAATCGCGCAACTCGCCGATCAGCCCGGGGATCAATGGATGAGCGGCGAGAGCGTCCGATATATGCAGATCCTCTCGGCGCTGCGGATCGTGGAGACGCGACAGCAGCGCCATCGGCACCGCCGTACGTTGCTCGTCCGGGGAGCCGTCGGGATAGCCGCGCGTCGAATAGATCGGGACATAGCGAAAGATATGCCCCGCCGCCCGCGCCTGCCGCGCGATCGCTGCGACCCGGCGCTGACCGCCATGTAGCGGGCGGTGGATCGGATAATGACCGAAAGCGGCGATCTTCATGCGGCGTCCTCCCGGTAGGTCGTGGCGTTTTCGGAAAGCGCGTAGGATGTGGCGGGACGTGAAGATTTCTCCGACGGGTCCACGTCGAAGCCTTCGGTCAACGCCACTCGAAAATCAGCCCATCTATGCGGCTTGAACCGCTCCACATGCGCGCAGGCCGCGCGATAGGCCGCCTCGTCCACCATCAGCGCCTCGGCGCGCGCAAGCCAGCGCTCGCCCTCGAACAGACCGATCGCCTCGGAGGCCCCGCCCCCGGCTTCGATCAGCGCCGGCGCATCCGACGTGAGACAGGGTTTGCCATGCAGCAACGATTCCACGACTGGCAGGCCCCACCCTTCGTAATGGGAGGGGTAGATGGTGAAGCGACAGTTGCCGTAGAGCACCTGCAACTCGGCATCGTCCACATCGTCGAGGATGCGGATCGCGCCATGCGGCAGGCCGGGATCGGCGCGCACCATCGTGAGCAGCGGGTCGATGGACCAACCGGGCTGCCCCACCCAGACCAAGGGCAAGACATCGCCGCCGTGCCGCGCACACAGCTCCCGCCAGAGGCGATAGGCGAATGCGTGGTTCTTGCGCGGCTCTTGCGTGCCGACCATGAGGGCGTAACGCCCGGGCTCCAGGCTTCGGTGCGCGAAGATTCCCGCGAGATTGTCCGCGGGCGTAGTTCGCGGCAGCGCATCGGCACCGAGGGCAACGACACGCACGTGGGTCGGGTCCAACTCGGGGTAGCCGCAGCGGGCGGTGTAGGCGAGCAGATCGCACCGCGTCACCTCTGAATTCGTCCAGATCCGATCCACCCCCCAGAGCATCCAATGCAGCGCGGGCGGAAAAGTCTTGCGCGTAGTGGGTTCGGCGACATGCCCCCAGAGGATCGGGATCAGGTCATGAATGTAGTAGCTCAGCCGCCAGCCGTGGGACTGGCGCATCTCATAGGCCGCGCGGTAGCGCGCGTCGCCCCAGAATCCGCCGGCCGAGACATAGTCACTCACTTCCTCGGGCGAAATCCGGTTTCGATCGGCGCAGATCTCGTCATGGACCGTATCGATGAGCCCGTAATGCGCCCGGTGATTGAGCGCATCAAGCGCGCGGATGCGCGGCGCGATAGGCGGAGCGATCCGCTCGAGCCGTACGAGCCAGCGGCGCATCTGGGCATATTCGTCACCGCTCAGCCGCAGCAATTCCTCCGCCGCGGCGCTCTCACGCCGCGCACGAAGGGCAGCTTCGCTTGGTCTTTCGCCCTGCCCCGAGTCGCGTCCGACCGCCCGCAATCTGCGCGAGACTCGGCAGACAAACCGCCCGATCCGCGCCCATGACCGCCAGCGGCGCGGCGCGGTGAGGGCGCGCGCAGGCGCCTCCGGCTGAAAACCGTTGCGAAAGATGACCTCTTCGAAGATCGCCTGAGGGATGCGATAGAACCCGCCACGCGCCTCGTCATAGATCACTGGCACCGTCCGCACGCCGAAGTGCGCGGCAAACGCCCGCCAGACCTCATGTTCCACCCGAAGGATGCCCATGGGGCGCCAATGGCGGAACTGATAGCTCGTGCTGAGATCGATCAGGATCGTCTTGTCGCGCATCGCGCCCCTCCATGGCCAGTTCTTGACCCGACTCGAGCTATAGCGTGCTGCCAGTTCACGTCCGGTTAATGCGCATTCATCCCATCCGACGCCTTGAAGCGCCCCAATCTTCCCCCTATATTCCAAAGCGTTCCCGGCAACGGGGACTATGGGCATAAACGCGCATGTAATAAGCGGATCGGACCCGGGGGCGGTACCCGGCGGCTCCACCAATCAACCCTCGTTGGGGGAGAATGGGGCCGAAATAGGATCGACGAACGTGTAAAGATGTTTGCTTTGTCCCGGTGAGCCACCACCGTTATCGGTGCAAATTGTACAGTTGCCAACGACAACCGTGCTCCGGTCGCTCTGGCTGCGTAAGCAGCTCGGGTAACCGAAACTTAACTCCTTGCGCTTAGCCGCGTAAGGCGGGGCCCGCAGGAGCCTTGCAACAGAATCCTGCATTTCTTCCCCCCTTTGTTCATTCGATCACCGTAAACCGGTTTGATATTCGTGCCTGCAATGCTCACCCGAAAGGATCGGCTGGACGAGATCGACGGGTTGTTTGACGCGGATGTCTTGACCAAAGGACCGATCTCTGAGCTCGAGATTCGACCGGAGGTTTTCGGCGAACGGGTGCCGGCGTTGCGGGCGCATTTACACGGAATTCAGATAGCCGTGCTACGCCATGTCGAATGCGGCGAATGGCTCTGGACGCTTCTGAAAGTCGCGGGAAAATCCGCGCAGACCGCGCGTTCGGTGGGGTTTACCGGACAATTGGCCATGCGATTTCGCGGAGAAAAAATCGTGGAAGCTTACAACACTCACGACGTGATCACGCTGTTCGAGGGCTTGGAACTGATGCCCCCGACAGGGTCGCGCTCTGCCTATCCGGGGAGATGCTGGAGTAAGCAGAAACGCTACCCCGTCTCGCCTCTAGGATGCAAAAGCATCGATCGCGACGAGGCTGGCGCGTCCCCGCAAAGTCGCGCTTCGCGCTCCCTCGCCCGCCTTGCGGCCCGCCAAGAATCCCCTATGCTTGAGGCCGAGAAGAAAGGGACTTGGCCATGACGCAATCCATTGATTACGGAAACCTGATGCATCACGCGATGCGCGGGCTGATCCAGACAGTGCTGAGCGACATCGCGGCGAATGGCCTGCCCGGTGAACACCACTTTTTCATCACCTTCGATACCCGTCATCCCGACGCCGAACTCGCCGATTGGCTGCGCGAACGGTACCCCGAGGAAATGACGATCGTCATCCAGAATTGGTATGACAATTTCGAAGTGGGCGAGGACGGTTTCTCGATCACGCTGAACTTCGGCAATTCGCCCGAGCCGCTCTATGTGCCGCTCGACGCGATCACCACCTTCGTCGATCCCTCGGTAGAGTTCGGCCTGCGTTTCGAGACGCAGGAATATGACGACGAAGACGAGTTCGAAGAGGAAGAGGTGGCCGAGGAAGAAGAGGCGGCCCCCGCCGCGCGTGGCGAGGCCGAGGTCGTGAGCCTCGATCAATTCCGCAAGTAACCCGGTGGCGTCGGAGCCTCCGGACCGCGAAGCGCTTCTGTCGCTTTATCGCGGCTATCTGACTTGCCTGAACGAACAGGACTGGGCGCGTCTCGGTGATTTCGTGCATCCCGAGGTCACTCATAATGCGCGCCCACTTGGCCTCGCGGGCTACCGGGAGATGCTCGAGGGTGACCATCGCGCGATCCCCGACCTTCATTTCGATGCGGAAACGCTTGCGGCCGATCCGCCAGTGATCGCAGCACGGCTGCGCTTCGACTGCACGCCCGTGGGAATGCTCTTCGATCTGCCGGTGAATGGCCGCCGCGTGAGGTTCGACGAGCATGTCTTCTATCGCGTTGCAGATGGCCGCATCCGCGAGGTGCATTCGCTGATCGACCGGGATGCGATCGCCGCACAGATCTGAGAGCCGCGCCAAGTATACCTCCGTATACCGTTGCAAAATTCCTTCGCGGGCCCTATCAGTGCGTGCGAAAGATTGCGCGCAATCATGGAGGCCCAGATGACCGCGACCCGCACCGAAACCGACAGCTTCGGCCCGCTTGAAGTTCCTGCAGACAAATATTGGGGCGCGCAGACGCAGCGCTCGATCATGAACTTCCCGATCGGATGGGAGCGCCAGCCGGTCCCGATCATCCGCGCGCTCGGCGTGATCAAGAAAGCCTGCGCGATGGCCAACAAGGCGCAGGGCAAGCTGGACGCGAAGATCGCCGATGCGATCATCGAGGCGGCCGGCGAAGTGATCGAAGGCAAGTTCGACGACAACTTCCCCCTCGTGGTCTGGCAGACCGGATCGGGTACGCAGTCGAACATGAACGCCAACGAGGTGATCTCGAACCGCGCGATCGAAATTCTGGGCGGCGAGATGGGCTCGAAAGACCCGGTCCACCCGAACGATCACTGCAACATGGGGCAGTCCTCGAACGACACTTTCCCGACCGCGATGCATGTCGGGATCGCGATGCAGGCGCGCGACGTGCTGCTGCCCGGTCTGCGCAAACTGCACGCGGCGCTGGAAGCCAAGTCCGAGGACTTCAAGGACATCATCAAGATCGGTCGCACCCACACGCAGGACGCGACGCCGCTGACCCTCGGCCAGGAATTCTCCGGCTACGCCCATCAGGTGAAGAAGGGAATCGAGCGCGTCGAAGCCTCACTCGGCGACATCTACGAACTGGCCCAAGGCGGCACCGCCGTCGGTACCGGTCTGAACACCCAAGTCGGTTGGGCCGAGACGGTGGCGGCGAATATGGCCGAGATTACCGACCTGCCTTTCGTCACCGCGCCGAACAAGTTCGAAGCGCTCGCCGCGCATGACGCGATGGTCATGTTCTCGGGCGCGCTGAAAACCGTGGCCGCCTCGCTCTTCAAGATCGCCAACGACATCCGCCTGCTGGGCTCTGGCCCGCGCTGCGGCCTGGGCGAGCTGATCCTGCCGGAAAACGAGCCGGGCTCCTCGATCATGCCGGGCAAGGTGAACCCGACGCAGGCCGAAGCGCTGACCATGGTCTGCGCCCATGTCATGGGCAATGACGCGGCCATCGGTTTCGCCGGCTCGCAAGGCCATTTCGAGCTCAACGTCTACAACCCGATGATGAGCTACAACGTGCTGCAATCCATGCAGCTTCTGGGCGACAGCGCCTCGGCCTTCACCGACAACATGGTTGCCGGCATCGAGGCCAACGAGCCGCGCATCGAGAAACTGCTGCACGAGTCGCTGATGCTGGTCACCGCGCTCGCGCCGACGATCGGCTACGACAACGCGACCAAGGTCGCGAAGACCGCGCATAAGAACGGCACCACGTTGAAGGAGGAGGCGATCAAGCTTGGCTTCGTCGACGAGGAAACCTTCGACAAGGTCGTCCGCCCCGAGCAGATGATCGGCCCGAAAGCCTGATCCAGCTTCCATGAATGACGAAGGGCGGCCCGGTGGCCGCCCTTTTCATTGGGGGGCTCTGCCCCCGCGCTTTCAGCGCTCCCCCGGGATATTTCGGCAAGCCCGATGCAGCCATGTCCGTTCGGGCTTGTCTAAATATCCCGGGGTGAATGTCGAAGGCAGAGGGGTAGCGCCCCTGCCCGGCCCGCAGTTCTCAGGCAAGATGAAGATGTACACGGCGGTTCATCTTGCCCTTCTTCTCGATCTTGCCGAGCCGGAGGCCACCGATCTCGCCGGTCGAGGCGACATGGGTGCCGCCGCAGGGCTGCAGGTCGATGCGGTCGGCAGCTTCGCCGATCGCGACCAGCCGCACCCAGCCCTGCCCCTTGGGCGGCGCGACCGAGAGCGTCTTGACCAGCTCTGGCTGCGCCTCGAGTTCGGCATCGGTGATCCAATGCTCGACCACTTTCAGGTCTTGCGCGACCCAATCGTTCAGCTGCCGTTCGATCGCTTCCAGATCTTCAGGCCTCTCCGGCATATCGAAATCGAGCCGCCCCTTGTCGGACCCGATCTGTCCGCCCGTCACCGGCAGCGGGATCGCGACCGACAGCAGATGCAGCGCGGTATGGACGCGCATGTGGCGGTGGCGGCGTTCCCAGTCGAGATGCTGCTGCACCTGAGCACCGACAGGCGGCAGGGGTTGCGGCTCGGCGGGCACGAGGATCACCGCGCCGGGCGCACCGGATTCGGCCTTCACGGTGGTCGCGATCTCGATCTCTCCGCCGTCCCAGACCAGCTTGCCGCTATCCCCCGGTTGGCCGCCGCCGGTCGGGTAGAAGATCGAATCCGCGCAATAGATGCCGCCTTCGTCGGTCAGTCCGGTCACCCGAACTTCGAGATCGCGGGCATAGGGGTGGATACGGTAGCTTTGCTGCTGCGATTGTTTAACGGTCTCCTGCATCGGCCTCTCCATCGGAACTGTCGTGGCGCTGTTGTTCTAACCCTTCCGGACCTTCGCCGGGTTGAGGCTTGCCATACTCGGCGCGGCTGACGGGGCGCTTGGAGGCGGTGTCGTCACTGTCCTCCGACCCCTTGTCCTCGGCCTCGTCGGATTGCGCCTCGGCGTCGTCCTTACTGGGCCGCAGCACCTCGGGGTTGCGCAACCAGACGTCGCGCTGTGCGAAGGGAATCTCGATCCCGGCCTCGGCGAAGCGTTGATTGATCTCGTGGTTCATCTCGCTCTGGACGCGGAGGATGAAGTTCACGTCCGAGAGGATCACGCGCACCTCGAAATCGAGGCTGTCCGCGCCGAAGCCCTTGAAGATCACGACAGGCTCGGGGTTCATCATCACCAGCGACTGGTTCGCGGCCACCTCGTGCAGGATGGTCTCGACCTTGCGGGTGTCGGTGCCATAAGCCACGCCGACCGGCACGATCAGGCGCCCCGTGACATTGCCGCGCGTCCAGTTCGTCACCTGCCCCGAGATCAGGTCCGCATTGGGCACGATGACTTCGGTGCGATCGAAGGTCTCGATCCGGGTGGAGCGCACGGAGATCGCCTTCACGATCCCCATCTGGCCGTTGACCTCGATCCAGTCGCCTTCGGAGATCGGGCGCTCGATCAGCAGGATGATGCCCGAGACGAAGTTCTGCACGATGGTCTGCAGACCGAAACCGACACCGACAGAGAGCGCACCGGCGACGATGGCGAGCGAGCTGAGGTCGATCCCGGCCGAGGAAATCGCGATCACCGCGGCGAGGAAGATGCCGAAATAGCCAAGGCCCGAGACGATGGCGTTCTGCCCGCCCTTGTCGATCTTGGTCTTCGGCAGAAGCGAGGTTTTCAGCGCCCCTTGCAGGAGCCGGGTAACCATCAGGCCGATCACGAAGACGATCGCGAAGGTCAGGAAAATGCCAGGCGAGATCGTGACGCCGCTGACCGAGACGCCGTTCTGGAAGCGCGTCCACATCTCGGCCAGATCGGCCGGGCGCGCCCCCCAGATCAGAGCTGCGGGCGGCATCGCGAGCAGGCCAAGCAGGAAGCCGATCAGCGCCGGGATCAGAGAGTCGCGCCCGTCATCTTCGCGCCGGGCGACCAGCACATAGACATCGGTAAAGAACTGGTTGAGCACCAGGAGCAGCGCGATCAGCCCCAGCGTCAGGATGGTCGGGAAGATCAGCGCGTTGGCGGCGTTGATATAGCCGATACCGCCCAGAACCGGCGCGACCACCGCGACCGCGATCAGCGCATTGCCGAGCGCCCCCACGAGCCGGTCGCGGAACGCGCCCTCCTCGGAGCCGGAGGTCTCGTTGCGCAGGTGGCGCCGCAGCAGTTGTCCGAAGCGGAATAGCGCGATCGCGGCAAGAACCTGCAGCGGGAAGACCAACACGCCGAAACCGGCATCGAGCGTATGCCCCGCCGCATCGATCTCTTCGGCCGTTTTCGCGCTTCCCTCGATCACATCCTGCCCGCGCGCGACGAGCCAATCGCCGAACGGGCCCTGGATCGCCGCGAAAACCGCCAGCGAGATCGTCAGCAACCGGCCTTCGCGGCGACGCTCGCTTTGCAGGGTGAAGGGCGCGACTTGCCGGTCGTTGCGCGGGAAGATGCGGCCCGAGAGCCAGAAGGCGACGAAGGCCGCGCTCAGCACCACGCCGATCGCTATGAGCAGCTCCATCCATCGCGAGCCGAAGAGTTCGGTCTGAACCAGCGCAGCTTCGAGCAGCACGATCCCCGCGATCGGCAGCAGGAGCTGCCCCAGCGAGACGATGAAATCGATCACCCTCTGCGCATTGCGCGCCAGCCGCGCCTCGAGCACATCGGCCAGCTTGTCGATCCATGTCCGGCCGCGCGCCACCAGAAGCAGCGCCACCAACAGCAAGCCCACGATCGCGGGCGCGTTGTTGCGCGCACTGGCATAGGGATCGGTGTCATTGAGCTGCTGGCCCATCTCCGAGGCAAGCTCGGAGGTCAGTTCCGACAGCACTTTCAGCCCCTCGGGCCAGTTTATCGGGTTCAGCGGCGAGGGTGTGAGCCGCAACAGCTTGTCAGTCTGCCGCGCGCGCAGAAGCTGGTCGATATTGGCAACGATGGAATCCGCGCGGCTCGCGGCCTCGGTCGCGCGCAACCCCGGCGATTGCAGCTGCGCCAACTCGTCGTTGAGTTTCTTGCGCCGGTCGGCGATCGCCTTGTCCTCGCTCTGGCCCTCCTTCGGCGGAGGTCCGAGCGCTTCGATCTGCGCTTTGACGGTCGAGATCTGGCTGGCGTTGATATCCTCGGCCGCCTTGAATTTCTCGCGCCAGTTGACGACCTCCTGCCGGATCTTGTCGAATTCCTGGCGCTGCGCCTTGTCGGCCTGCACCATCTGCTCGGCTTCGGTCGCGGTTTTTTCCCACGCCTTGTAATCCGGCGGCTCGGGGCTTTGTGCAAAGACGATCCCCGGAAGCGCCAGCGCGACGGCCAGCAATAGCAGACGCGCCAGACGCAGGATCATCCCTCGAACACCTCCGGCATCTCACGCGGGGCCCGGTCGAGCCATTCCGGCACAGGCAGACCCTTGCCCTTGAGGAAGTCGGGGTTGAAGAGCTTCG
This sequence comes from Thioclava sp. NG1, assembly GCF_003122275.1. Lineage (NCBI taxonomy): Bacteria > Pseudomonadati > Pseudomonadota > Alphaproteobacteria > Rhodobacterales > Paracoccaceae > Thioclava > Thioclava sp. NG1. The sequence continues at coordinate 20,040 of NZ_QFBB01000011.1, forward strand.
ACTGATATCGGTTGCCGTAGTCGCACAGCACCGTCACGATCGTGTGGCCGGGGCCAAGCTCGCGCGCCATATGCATCGCGCCCGCGATATTGATGCCCGAGGAGCCGCCCAAGCAGAGGCCTTCTTCCTGCAGCAGGTCGAACACCACCGGCAGCGCCTCGCTATCGGGGATGTTGAAGCTCATATCCGGGGTGAAGCCTTCGAGATTCGCGGTGATCCGCCCCTGCCCGATGCCTTCGGTGATCGACGAGCCCTCGGATTTGAACTCGCCGGTCGTGTAATAGCTGTGCAGCGCCGCGCCATCGGGATCGGCGAGGCCGATCTTCACGCCCTTGGGCTGCAGCGCCATGCCGGTGCCCGCGAGCGTGCCGCCCGAGCCCACCGCGCAGATGAAGCCGTCGACCTTGCCGCCGGTCTGATCCCAGATTTCGGGGCCGGTCGTTTCGATATGGGCCTGCCGGTTCGCGGTATTGTCGAACTGGTTCGCCCAGATCGCGCCATGCGGATCGGTCTTGGCCAGTTCCTTCGCCAGTCGCTCGGAATAGCGCACGTAGTTGTTGGGGTTGCGATAGGGCGCGGCCGGGACCTGCACCAGCTCGGCGCCGGCCAGCCTCAGCATGTCCTTCTTTTCCTGGCTCTGCGTCTCGGGGATCACGATCACCGAGCGGAAGCCCATCGACGCGCCCACGAGCGCGAGGCCGATGCCGGTGTTGCCCGCCGTGCCTTCGACGATCGTGCCACCGGGTGCGAGCTCGCCGCGCTGGATCGCGTCGCGGATGATGTAGAGCGCCGCGCGGTCTTTCACCGATTGGCCGGGATTGAGGAATTCCGCCTTGCCGAGGATCGTGCAGCCGGTCTCTTCCGATGCCTTCCTGAGCTTGATGAGCGGGGTATTTCCCACCGCCGACGCCAGATCGCTGCAGATACGCATCGCGCTTTCCTCCCGTATCGAGTTGCCCGCCACCGGGCCGTTGAAGCCAGACTTAGGACGCGGCGCGCGCCACCTCAACCCCGCGATTACGCGACGCCCGCCATCCGCTGCAGTGCGGCGCGCTGCCCGGCGAGCCAGAGTGCGAGCACGACAAGCGGCGCATTGCCCGCCTCGCCGGTCGCCACCAGCGTCATCAGACGCTCGAACGGCACCAGATGAGCGCGGATATCTTCATGCTCATCGGCCTTGCCGCCAAGCTGCGCAGCCTCGTCAGGAAGATCGGCGATCCCTATATAGGAATAGACGAATTCGCTCTTGGCTCCCGGCGACGGATAGTAGCGCGGGGCCTCGATGAGGCGCGCAATCGTGATGCCCGCCTCTTCCCCCGCCTCGCGCAGCGCCGCTTCCTCGGGGGTCTCGCCGGGATCGACCCGGCCCGCGATCGCCTCGATCATCCACGGGTTCGGCTCACCGCGGGCCAGCGGCCCGGTGCGGATCTGTTCGATCAGCATCACCCGGTCGCGCACCGGATCATAAGGCAAAACGACGCTCGCATCGCCCGAAACGAAGGCCGCCCGGTCGAGCTTGGCGCTCATGCCTCCGGCAAAGAGCCGGTGTTTAAGTTTGTAATCTTCGACGGCGAAAAACTTAGCATAGGCAGTCTGTTGCGCGTCGATCTTGATGTCGCCATCCTGCAGGTCGCGGCGCAGGTCCTGCGCCATCGGGGTAGCGCGCGCCCGCAGGATGGAGGCCGCGCGCACGAGGATCGCGTGATAGCGCGCATTGGCGGCGTCGGGCCCGACGGCCTGCGCTTCGGCGATGAAGAGGCGCGCGGCTTCGGTCTTCAGCGCCGCCCATTTCGGCGCCCAGTCGCCGAGCGTCCACGCCGCGCCGACCTCCCAACGATCGGCCTGCGGCAGCCAAAGCTTCGCGTCGCGCGACCCCGCCCCGGTTTCCAGCTCACGAATTTCGGCGTCGTAACCATCCTCGTACCACGCGATGCGCTCCGCCTCGGCCTCGGTCAGATCGGCCACGACCCCGCGCGTCACCGCCCCCGGCGTTTCGATCAGGATCGGAAAGCCCAGACCCTGCCCCTCGCGGCAGGCCTCGTGCGGCGCGAAACCTTCCAGCCGTGCCGGAACGAGCTGCGGCACACGTCCGATCACCGCCTCCAGCAGTGGCGGATGACAAAGCGTTCCATAGAAGAAATGTGGTTGCATGAGCATCCCCGCAGCTTGGCGCATCATGCGCTTCAACCTGCAAGGCAAGCGCGCGATGTCAAGCCAAGGGTGCGGCCCTCGCGGTGTTCAGCGCCCGTAGCGGCGATAGGCGAACTCCGACAGCAGGCCCGCGCCCATCGCACCCAGACCGAGCGTGATGACCGGCGCCACCCCCAGCGAGGCCACCCCGATCGCGACACCCTGCCCGATGACATCGGTCACGGCGGAGAGCACGTCGTCATAGCGCATCCGCAGTGCCAGCTTCAGCATCTGGATTGTGCCGAGGAAGAAGAAGGTCCACATCAGAACATAGATCCCGCCGCGCAGCCCGTCATTGATTGCATCGACCCAACGCCGCCCCTCCGACACGCCCACCACGCGCCAACCAACCAGAAGCCCGAAGGAGCCCATGATCAGGCCCAGCTCTTTCGCGCCATCGACCCCAGCCGGAATCGCAGGCATGATCTGTTGGGCGGCGAAGAACCCCGTCGCTCCGAGCGCGAGCGCCGCGAAAAGTTTCGCGAGGGTCGGGATTTGCGCCTGCGACTTGCGCACTGCGATACGTTGCATCATTGCCGGGCCTCCATCTCGAAACCGATCCGGTCTGAGGGTGATCCCTACTGGTTAACGCGCGATTACGGCGAAACTATGAAAGACTGACGTAAGGTAATACGACATCAAGAAGGCCATCACGAAGGACGCATTTGTCCGGTCGCGTCGCTCGCTTTCACGCGTCAGGCCCCCGCGCCGCCCAATGCATCCCGCGCCGGATGATCTCGGTCACCTGCTCGACCTTCAGATCGTCGAGCGTGTGTCCGATCGAGCAATAGAAGATCCGCCCCTTGTCCCAGCGCCGCTTCCAGACGACCGGAATCACAGTGCCCTCGATCCACCACAGGTGATCGCCCGAGAAGGTCGTCGTCGCGAGCACCTCGTTACTCGGATCGGTAAGCATATAATACTGCTCGGATTTCAGCCGGAAGCTGCGGATGCCCTTCACGATCGGATCTGCGGGGCGGCAGATCGTGACGTCGTAATCGACGTAATCGTCGGTCGGCACAAGGTTGTCCGGCCAGCCCGGTGGATGGGCGACGAACTGCCCGCCGATCAGGAAGTGGTAGGTCGGGCGGTCGCGGAAGGCATCGCCCATATGGCCGTGCCAGCCCGCCAGCCCACAGCCATTGGCGACCAACTTAAGAAGCCCGTCCTCCTCCGCCTTGGTCATGTTGCCGAATTCCGGCTGGTGCGCGGAGCGGGCGGACGACCAGATCGGCACGATCAGGTCGCAATCGGCCATCTTCTCGGGCTCGGCAAGGGGCGCGAGCGTGTCATGCACCACCACCTCGAAGCCCTCGCCCTCCAGCAGGTCGCGGCACCAGTCTGCGAATTCGGTCGGCGCGTGGCCTTCCCAGCCTCCGACGAAGAGAACGGCTTTCATGATTTATCCTTTCGCGTGAAATCGACCATCGAAGCCATGTCGCGCGCCCCACGGCCCGCAGCTTCGGCGGCGCGAAGCCGCTCCAGCACAACCTCGCCCTGCGGCAGCGCGACGCCAAGCTGCGCGGCCAGTGCCTGCGTGACCTCCATATCCTTGCGCGCCAGCGCCACTGTGAAACTGACCGGGTGGGCGGCTTCGTCCAGATAAAGCGGCTTGCGGTAGCTCAGCATCGGCGCGGCGGCGGCCGAAGCCTCGATCGCGGCAAAGGCCGTGCTTGTGTCGATGCCTGCCGCGTCGGTGAGGCTCAGCGCCTCGGCGAGGGTCTGGTTGAGGCTGTGGATGAGCATGTTCACGGCGAGCTTCATCACCGCGCCGTCGCCCACATTGCCCAGACAGATCACCGTCTTGCCCATGGCATCGAGCGCGGGGCGCAGCGGCGCCGCCTGATCCTCGGTGCAGCCCGCCATGATCATCAGGCTCGCCGCCTCGGCCGCGGCTGTGGAACCCGAGACCGGCGCGTCGATCACCTGCCAGCCTGCGGGGGCCTCGCCCGCGAGATCAGCGATATGTTCGGGGCTCATCGTGCCCATCTCAAGCACCGTCAGCGGACCGGACGCGGCGAAGAGACCGTCCTCTCCCAGATGCACGGCGGAGGACGCCGCGTCGTCGGAGAGCATCGTCACCACCAGTTCCGTCCCCTCGGCCAAGGCGCGCGGGGTGGCGGCCACCCCTGCCCCGGTCTCGGCGGCGAAGGTCTCGGCGCGGTCCGGAGAGCGGTTCCAGACCGTCACCTCATGCCCGGCCGCGATCAGGTTGCGCGCCATCGGCGCACCCATCCGCCCGAGCCCCGCAAACCCGATCCGCATCACGCGACCTGTTCTTGCTCGATCCCGGAAATCGCGGCGACGAGGCTGTCCTCGGTCACTTCCTCGGCGGTGAAGCGGCGCATCACGCGTCCATGATACATCGCGAGGATGCGGTCCGAGACATGAAGCACTTCGGGCATCTCCGAAGAAATCACGATCACCGCGTAGCCCGAGCGGGCAAGCTCGCGGATCAGGTCGTGGATCTCGGATTTCGAGCCCACGTCGATGCCGCGCGTTGGCTCGTCCACGATCAGGATGCGCGGATGCATCGCGAGCCATTTGCCGATCACGATCTTCTGCTGGTTGCCGCCCGAGAGATTGCCGACCGCCTGCCGCCAGCTGGGAGTCTTGATCTTCAGCGTATCGCGATACTGGTCGAAGATCGCGATCTCGGCCCCGTCCGACACGAACGGCCCCGAGGTCAGATCGCCCACCTGCGGCAGGGTGATGTTGTCGCGGCAGTTCATGCCAAGCACCAGCCCCTGTTCCTTGCGGCTTTCGGGCACCAGCGAGATGCCTTTCGCGATCGCGTCGGCGGGCGAGTGGATCGAGGTCTCCTTGCCGTCGATTTCGATCGTGCCGGCGGTGGGACGGCGCAGGCCGAACAGCGTCTCGGCGATCTCGGTGCGCCCCGCGCCCACAAGACCGTAGAAGCCCAGCACCTCACCCTCGCGCAGCTCGAAGCTGACATCCTGGAACAGCTTGCCGCAGCTCAGCCCCTCCACCTTCAGGGCGACGTCACCGGTTTTCACCTCGGCATGCTGGCGGCGCGACAGGTCGAGCGAGCGCCCGATCATCAGCTGGATTACCTCGTCCTCGGTGGTGTCGCCGGCGACCAGCGTCCCGCGATAGCCGCCATCGCGCAGGACCGAGATCCGGTCGGCCAGCGTGAAGATCTCGTCCATTCGGTGCGAAATGTAGACGATGCCAACGCCGCGCGCCTTCAGGTCGTTGATGATCTCGAACAGCACCACCTTCTCGGCATCGGTCAGCGAGGCGGTCGGCTCGTCGAAGATCACGACCTTCGCATCTACCGTCAGCGCGCGGGCGATCTCCACCATCTGCTGGTTGGCGATGGAGAGTGCGCCCACCCGGTCCTTCGGGCCGAAGCCGCAATTGAGGCGTTTGAGGATTTCCTCCGACTTGGCGAAGAGCGTCTTCCAGTCGACCCGGCCAAGGCTCCTGCGCGGGAGTTCACCTAGATAGATGTTCTCGGCGACCGTCATCTCCTCGGCCAGCGACAGCTCCTGGTGGATCAGCACCACGCCGCGCCGTTTTGCCTCGAGGGGCGTACGCATCGTGACCGGTTTGCCCTCGATCTCGATCGTGCCCTCGTCGGGTTGATACATCCCGGCGAGCACCTTCATCAGGGTGGATTTGCCCGCGCCGTTTTCGCCCAGCAGCGCGTGGACCTCGCCTGCGCGGACGTCGAATGTCACGTCGTCCAGTGCGCGCACACCGGGAAAGGTCTTGACGATCCCCTTGAGCTGCAGCGCGGGGGTCTTGGTTTCAGCAGCGTCGCTCATACCCGAAGCTCCTCTTTGCCCTTGCGGTTGAGCTGCTTGTCGAGCAGCAGCACGGCGATCAGGATCGTCCCGAGGATCACCAGCACGTAGAAAGCGGGCACCTGCATCAGGTTCATCCCGTTGCGCAGGATGCCGATGGCGAGCACGCCGCCCAGCGTGCCGATGATATTGCCCGCACCGCCGTTCAGCTTGGTGCCGCCAAGCACGACCGAGGTGATGACCCACAGTTCGTAATTCGTGCCGAGGTTCGGCGTCGCCGCGCCCATCTGCGAGGACAGCGTGACCCCTGCGAGCGCCGCGAAGAAGCCGACGATCATGAAGTTGATCAGCATGTGCGGCCCCACGCGGATCCCCGCATTCACCGCTGCTGCCCGGTTGCCCCCCACCGCGTAGGTGTTACGGCCATGCACGGTGCGCGCAAGCAGCAGATGCACCACTACCGTGCAGACGAGGAACAGCACCGCCAGCGTCGGCAACGGTCCGAGATTGCTCGACCCGAAATCCGAGAAGGAGAAGTTCATCGCGAAGAAGGACTGTTCCTTGGTGTAGACGAAGACGAGCCCGCGCACGCCAAGCATCGCGCCCAGCGTCACGATGAAGGCATCGACCCCCGTTTTCCAGACGATGAACCCGTTGAGCGCGCCAAGGGCGGTGCCCGCTACCAGCGCCGCGATCACGGCGGGCAGGAGCGCCCAGTTGCCCCAGGCCGAGAACATATCCCAGCCCTGAATGTCGACGCAGAGGCTCGCCGCGAGGGCGACGACCGCACCGACGCTCAGGTCGATATTGCCGTTGATCATCACCAGCGTCATGCCGAGCGCGATCAGGCCGATGGTCGAGGTCTGCACGAGGATGTTCTGGAAGTTCTGCACCGCGAAGAAATACGGGTTCGCGAAGCTGAAGAACACGAAGATCAGAACGATGAAGCCCCATATCGGGTTGGCTGCGAGCCAACGCACGGGCGATTTGATAACGGTATCCGCCATTGTCTCCTCCTCAGGCGATCGGGGAAAGCAGCCGGCCACGCTTGGCCGCGATGTCGAGCCAGACCGCGAGGATGATCACCACCCACGTCACCAGCCACTGCACGTAGTATTCGAAGCCCATCAGCAGCAGGCCGTTCTGGATGAAGCCGAGGATCAGCACGCCGATCACCGTCTTCCAGATCGTGCCCGAGCCGCCCAGCAGCGACGTTCCGCCGAGGATCACGCCCGCCAGCACCTGCAGCTCGTAGCCTTGGCCCACGTTGTTCTGCGAGCCCATCACCCGGCTGCCGAGGATGATCGCGGCGATGGCGACGCCGGTGGCCGAGATCAGGTAGGTCAGGAACACCACGCGCGAGCGCCGCACGCCCGAGAACACCGCCGCCGTGGCGTTGCCGCCGGTGGCGTAGATGCGCCGTCCGAAGGGGGTGTAGGCCATCGTCAGGTGCAGCACGATCGCACAGATCCCGAAGATCACGATGGGCGTCGGGATATCGAAGATCGAGCCGCGCCCGAAAATCTTGAACCAGGTCTGATCCTGATTGACGATATCGACGTTCTTGCCGCCCGAATAAATCAGCGTGAGGCCCTGTATCGCCGAGAGCATACCGAGGGTCACGATCAGCGAATTCAGCCGCGCGACGCCGACGAGCAACCCGTTCACCGCGCCGAGCGCCAGTGTGGCGACCAGCATCACACCAATCGCCGGTGCCGGGCCGATCTTGTCATGCAGATCGACCACCAGGACGGTCGAGAAGGACAGCATCGAGCCCACCGACAGATCGAGATTGCCGCCGATCACCACCACCGTCACGCCTAGCGCCATGACCCCGATGATCGCCGAGGAGCGTATCACCGAGAAGAGGTTCTCCGGCGACAGGAACCGATCCGAAAAGATCGAGAATCCGATCAGGAACAGAGCGAAGGCCACCAGGATGCCCTGCCGCGCCAGCACGCCGGCGATCGTTTTCCACCTGTCTCGGTTCATTCCACTCCCCCTGCTGTCACGCGCCACGCGCGCCGTGTGCGGGCTGCTTGCGGCAGCCGGCTTCTCCACATGCGAATTCGCCATTTTCTCCTCCCGTCGGGCAGCCTCCTCGCTGCCGCTGACGGCGGGTCAGACCAGTGTCATACCGCCGTCGATCATCACGATCTGTCCCGTCATGTAGTCACTGTCGGGCGAGGCGAGGAACGTCGTGGTTCCCGTGATATCGGCAGGTCGTGCGACCCGTCCGCGCAGGATGCCCGAGGCGAACTCCTCCATCGCCTGCCCGGGCGCCTGCGCCGCGCCGATCTCCATCAGGTCGCGATCGACCTCTTCCCACATCTCCGTCGCCACCACGCCCGGCGCGAAACCTGTCACGGTGATATCGTGCTTCGCAAGATCGCGCGCGCCTGATTGCGTCAGCGAAACCACCGCCCATTTCGAGGCGCAATAGGGCGCCACGTTGTCAAAGCCCTGACGGCTCGCGATCGAAGCGGTGTTGATGATCTTGCCACCACCGCCCTGCGCGATCATCTGATGGGCCGCTTCCTGCATCCCGATCAGAGTGCCGAGCCCATTGATATCCATGATGAAATGCCAATTATCTTCGGTCACGTCGAGGAAGTTCATCGGGCGATTGACGCCCGCATTGTTGAACACCACGTCGACCCGGCCGAATTCCGCAGCGACCTTCTGCATCATCGCGCGCACTTCGTCACGCTTGGTCACGTTCACCTGCGCCGACATCACCCGGCCACCCGCAGCTTCCGCGCGCGCCGCATTCTCCGTCGCAAGTTCGGCGACCCGCTCACCGTTGAGATCGGCGAAACAGACATCCGCCCCCTCATCCAGCAAAGCCTCGGCAATCGCGCGTCCAATACCGCGCGCAGCACCCGTCACGAGACAGACCCGTCCAGTTACGCGTCCCATCGAATTCTCCGTTTTTCCTGCAATAAGGTGGGCATGGGTCGCCCCGTGAGCTTGACCCATGCCCTGGGGAGGAGAGATCAGAAGGCAGGCTTCTTGAACTGGTCCATATTCTCCTGGGTGATCTGGGGCGTCTTGAAGTAGTTCATCTTCGGAACGTCCTTGCCCTGGATCACGTCGATCGCGGTCTGAAGCGCGTTCTTCGCATCGTCGATCGGCGACTGGTAGACCGAGCCGTAATACTCGCCCTTCTTCATCGCCTCGTAGCCGACCGCGAAGTTGGTGGCGCCGACGAACTTGATGTCCTTGGCACGACCCGCAGCCTTGGCGGCGTTGAGCGCACCGACGCCCATGTTGTCATCGGCCGCATAGACGCCGTCGATCTTCGGATATTTCACGAGGAAATCTTCCATGACGCGCTGCGACTTCTCGCGGTTCCAGTCGCCAGGCTGGGTGTCCATGATCTTCACGTCGGGGCAGGCTTTGGCCAGCTCGTCCTCGAAGCCCTTCTGGCGTTCGATCGCGGTAGTGTAGCCGGGCTTGCCCGAGATCTGCACGATGTCACCCTTGCCTTTGAGCCCGGTGCACATCATGTCCGCGGCTTCCTTGCCCTGCTCGATATTGTTCGGGCCCGAGAAGGCGGCGATGAATGGCATGCCCTGCTCGGCGATGTTGGAGTTGGTGATGATGACCGGGATGCCCGCGTCATGCGCCTTCTTGACCGCCGGGACCACGGCCTTGCCGTTGGTCGGCCAGACGATGATCGCCTGCACTTTCTGCTGCACGAGATCCTGGATCTGCGCGATCTGGCGCGCCACGTCGCCGCCCGCATCGAGCACGACCGCATCGACGTCGGGATTGGCCGCCGCCGCCTCCTTGAAGGCCTTCTCATAGGTGGTCTGGTAGCTGTCCACCCCGACGTTGTTCTGCGTAATGCCGATCTTCATCTGTTCGGCCCATGCACCGCCGGCAAGCGCGAGCGTTGCGACTGCGGTAGTTCCGGCGACGAGCGCCTTCATCGATCTTTTCATCATTACCTCCCATGATGTTTCAGTCCGGCCGTTGGTCAGCCGTGGCACCCACCCCCTCCTGAGTGTCTGCCATGCAGCCCGAATCCTCCGGCGGCACATCCTGATCATTCCGACAGCGGCCCCGGCTTTCGCCCGCCAACTTATCCATTTTGAACATCGTTACATCCATAATGGATATTTTTGCTAAGGTGAACGATCCTCGATCTGGACATCTTTCGGAGGACTTCATGGCGAAGCAACCAAAACCACAGCTCGGACACAGACGCGTGACCAAACTCGATCCGCAAAATATCCAACATGGACATACCGGCGCCCCGGCGCCGTCCGCGTCCGTCGTTCAGGATCGGGACACCGCGCTGTCGATGATCGACCTGCTCGAGTCTCTCGCCGACGAGATCGATTCCACGCTCGCGCTCTCCACCCCAAACCCGTATCTCGCGATGGCCGCCCATCTGGTGCGCTGCCATCTGGAGGGCAAGATCGTCACGCCCTCCTCGCTCGTCGCGGCTTCGGGCGTGCCCTACGCGACGGCGATGCGCAAACTCTCGGACATGATCGATGCCGGGATGATCGAGCAACGCCCGCGCACTCGCTCTGGCAAGACCGTTTCGCTTCATGCCAGCACGCAGCTGCTGACGAACTGGGGACAGCTTTCCGATCGCGTCGCGCGTCTTGCCCGCAAGCACCTCGCCGACTCCGACGGGGGCGAGCGCGACTATTACTTCGGCGGCACCTACCTCGCCGGTCATTCGATTGCTCCGCCCTCGGTGCTGCCCGAGCCGATCACCGTGCCGGGCGGCCTGCGCGTTCTGGTTCATGGCGATCCGACCTTCATGGTGATGGAGAACCTCAAGCGCCAGTTTGAACATATCGTGGGTACATCGATCTCGCAGCGGGCCTTCTCGATCGACCGGCTGCACGAAGAGACGCTGCGCAATGCCACCCGCAAGACCAGCCATTACGACATCGTCGCCGTCGACCTGCCGTGGATCGGGGAATTCGCGAAGAAAGGGCTGTTGATGCCGCTCGACGAGGTGATGGATATCTCGCGCCTCGATCCGAGCGATTTCCATACCGCGGGCTGGCGTGGCGCGCATTGGGAGGGCCGCCCCTATGGCGTGCCCAGCCAGACCACGCCGGAGCTGCTGTTCTATCGCAAGGATCTGTTCGCCGAAGCCGGGCTGAAGCCACCGTCCACGACCGATCTCGTGCTAAAGGCCGCGCGGCATTTCCACGACCCCACGCATGGCCGCTACGGCATCGCGTGGAACGCCGCGCGCGGCACCGCGCTGGGGCACACCTTCATCATGGCGATGGCCGATTTCGGCCAGCCGGTCGTCAATCTCGACCCGATCGCGGGCGGGTTCGACGCCGATCATCTCGATCGCGACGATTTCGTTGCGCAGTTCGACACTCCCGCGACCGAGGCGGCTGCAGAGTACCTGCTGCAACTGATGAGCGTCTCGCCGCCCGACATCCTGTCGATGTCCTGGTACGAGCGCGTGCGCCCCTACGCGGCGGGTAAGGTCGCAATGGCCTATGGCTACACGCTGCTCGCGCCGTATTTCGAACTCGACGCGAATTCGCCCGCGCATGACACGACCGGCTATCTTCCGCATCCGACGGGGCTTGGCGCGAAGCCGGTGGCGCCTGTGGGCGGATACGTGCTCGCGATCCCGGCCAATCTACCCGAGGAGCGGCGCGCCGCCGCGGCAGAGGCGCTGATCGCCTTCACCTCGCCCGCGGCGCAGAAACTGTACGTGCTCAACGGCAGCCGCACGGTGCCGCGCTACTCGGTCGGCGCCGATCCGCAGGTGCAGCATCTCTCGCCGATCTTCGAGGCGGTGGACGCGATGTCCTGGCGAGACGAGCTGCAATTCTGGCCGCGTCCGCCGCTGCCGAACATCTGCGAGCTGATCGAGATCTGCGGGCAGGAAATTCACGACATGCTGCGCGGGGTCACCACCCCGCGCGAGGCACTCGGCAAGGTCCAGATTCGGGCCGACCGGGTGCTGAGGACAGGTTCAAGTTAGGGAGGAAAGACATGGACCCCGATCGACTGAAGGGAAAGAACATCCTGATCACCGGCGCAGGCCAGGGCATGGGTGCGTGCAACGCGGAGTATTTCGCGCAGCAGGGCGCGAATGTCTGCCTGGGTGATATCGATCTCGACGCAGCCCAAGAGACCGCCGACCGTATCAACAAGGGCGGCAACGGCAAGGCGATCGCGGTGCGCATGGACGTCACCAAGCGCAAGGACAATGCCGATGCAGTCGCAGCCACCGTCGACGCCTTCGGCATGATCAATGTCGGCCTGTTCAATGCGGGCCTGAACAAGCCCCGGTTCTTCATGGATATCGATGAAGACAACTGGGATCACATCATGACGGTCAACACCAAGGGCATGTGGCTCGGCATGCAGGAAACCGCACGGCAGATGATCGCGCAGGGCAAGCAGGACTATCCCTACAAGCTGATCAACGTGGGCTCCGTCGCCTCGCGCAAGCCGCTGGTCGACGTGACGGTCTACTGCACCTCGAAATACGGCTGCCTCGCGCTGACCCATTGCGGGGCGATCGCGCTGGCAGAGCATGGCATCACCGTGAACGGCTACGCGCCCGGCGTGGTGAAGACGCCGCTCTGGGAGCAGCTCGACAAGGATCTCGTGGATATCGGCTTCAAGGAGCGTGAAGGTCAGGCCTTCGACGATCTGGCCGAAATCCTCGCGCTCAAGAAGGTCTCCTACCCGGATGACGTGAAGGGAACGGCGGCGTTCCTCGTCAGCCCGGAGAGCGACTACATGACCGGCCAGATGATCCATATCGACGGCGGCTGGGTCATCCAGTGATCCGCGCCTGAACCGGGCCAACACCCCGGAACTCTTAGACAATCGCAACCGAACAGGCGCGCCGGAACGGCCGCGCCGGGAGACATATCATGACCACGACCGCCCTCAACCCGCGCATTCTGCAACCCGGGGACATCGACCCGAACTGGCGCTGGGAAAAGCACATCCCCGCCTGGGGTCACACCTCGGTGGATTTCGAGCGCCGCGTCGATCACGACCGTCTGCGCCGCTACCGCCTCAGCCGCGCCAAGGATGCGCTGAAGAAATCGGGCTGCGGCTCGCTGCTGCTGTTCGATGTGAACAACATCCGCTACATCTCCGGCACCAAGATCGGCGAGTGGGAACGCGACAAGATGTGCCGGTTCTGCCTGCTCGCAGGCGATGAAGAACCCTATGTCTGGGACTTCGGCTCCGCCGCCGTGCACCACCGCGAATATTGCGACTGGCTCGACCCCGAGCGGATGCTGGCGGGCGTCGTCGGCATGCGCGGAACGATCCCGCCCTCCTTCGGGCTGATGAAGAAATATGCCGAGGAGATCGCCTCGCTGATCAAGAAGGCGGGCATGGCCGACATGCCGGTGGGCGTGGACTATGCCGAGACGGCGATGTTCTTCGCGCTGAAGGAAGCCGGGCTGAACGTCGTGGACGGCCAGCAGGTCATGCTCTCGGCCCGCGAGATCAAGAATATCGATGAGATTCAGCTGCTCAACCAGGCGGCTTCGATGGTCGATGGCGTCTACCACATGATCCACGAGGAGCTGAAACCGGGCGTGCGCGAGAACGATATCGTCGCGATGTCGAACAAGCTCCTCTACGAGATGGGCTCGGACGACGTGGAAGCGATCAACGCGATCTCGGGCGAGCGCTGCAACCCGCACCCGCATAACTTCACCGACCGCCTGTTCCGGCCCGGTGATCAGGCCTTCTTCGACATCCTGCAAAGCTATCAGGGTTACCGCACCTGCTATTACCGGACCTTCAACATCGGTCGCGCGACGCCCTCGCAGAACGACGCCTACATCCGGTGCCGCGAATGGCTCGACAACGCGATCGCCCTGATCAAGCCGGGCGTCACCACCGATGTCGTCGCGAAGGCTTTCCCGAAATGCGAGGAATTCGGCTTCCCCGACGAGCTGTCGGCCTTCGGCCTGCAATTCGGCCACGGGCTGGGTCTCGCGCTGCACGAACGGCCGATCATCAGCCGCGCGGTGTCGCTCGACAATCCGATGGAGATCCAGACCGGCATGGTCTTCGCACTCGAAACCTATTGCCCGGCCTCTGACGGCTATTCGGCGGCACGGATCGAGGAGGAGGTCGTGGTGACCGACAAGGGCTGCACCGTGATCAGCCTTTTCCCGGCCGAAGAGCTGCCGATCGCGGCCCGCTACTGACCGGCTCCCGGGCCCGCGCCATTCCGCGCGGGCCCGGACCTTACGCATAATGCCTACGCCAAAGGGGGGAGCGCGCCATGGCCAAAGCCACCAAGCGCAAGACGAATACCGAAGACTACCTGCGCATGTATCGCCAGATGGTGCGCATCCGCAGCTTCGAGGACAACGCCAACCAGCTGTATCTCTCGGCCAAGATGCCGGGCCTGACCCACATGTATTCCGGCGAGGAGGCCGTCGCGGTGGGCATCTGCGAGGCGCTGACCGACGACGACAAGATCACCTCGACGCACCGGGGCCACGGCCATTGCGTCGCCAAGGGGGCCGAGTTCAAGCAGATGTTCTGCGAGCTTCTCGGCAAGGCCGAGGGCTATTGCCGCGGCAAGGGTGGCTCGATGCATATCGCCGATCAGAGCCACGGCAACCTCGGCGCCAACGCCATCGTCGGCGGCTCGATGGGGATCGCCACAGGGGCCGCGCTCTCGGCCCGGCGGCTCGGGCGCGACGACGTGACCGTCTGCTTCTTCGGCGACGGCGCGACCGCGCAGGGCCTTTGGTACGAGGTGATGAACATGGCCGCGCTCTGGAAGCTGCCGGTCATCTATGCCTGCGAGAATAACGGCTATTCCGAATACACCAAGACCGACGAGATCGCCGCTGGTTCGCTGACCGCGCGCGCCGAGGCTTTCGGCATCGAGAGCTTCGAGGTCGACGGGCAGGACGTGCTGGCGGTGAACGAACTGGCGCAGCGACTGGTCGCCCGCGCCCGCAAGGGCGAAGGCCCGTTCTTCATCGAACTCAAGACTTACCGCTATCACGGTCACCATGTCGGCGACATCAACCGCGACTACTACCGCTCCAAGGACGAAGAGACGATCTGGAAGGAGCAGCGCGACCCGATCATCAATTTCGGCAAATGGCTCGTCGGCGAGGGCGTCGCGAGCGATGCGGAACTCGAGGAGATCCGCGAAGCGGTGAAGAAAGATGCCGCCGACGCCGTCGAATATGCGCTGGCCGCCGCCTACCCCGATCCGGGCGAGGTCGACATGCATGTCTACGCCCCCAACGACGCCGCCTGAGGAGGAAATCATGCGCGAGATCACCCTGTCCAAGGCCGTCAACGAGGCCATCGCCGAGGAAATGCGCCGCGATCCCACGATCTTCCTGATCGGCGAGGACGTGGCCGAAGCCGGCACCCCCTTCAAGGTCCTCTCCGGGCTCGTCGAGGAATTCGGCACCGAGCGGATCATCGACACCCCCATCTCCGAGCCCGGTTTCATGGGCCTCGCGGTGGGCGCGGCGATGACCGGATCGCGACCTATCGTCGATCTGATGTTCGGCGACTTCCTGTTTCTGGTGATGGATCAGCTCTGCAACCAGGCGGCCAAGACCCATTACATGTCGGGCGGCAAGCTGAGCGTGCCCTTGGTGCTGCGCACCAATCTGGGCGCGACCCGGCGCTCGGCCGCGCAGCACAGCCAGTCGCTCCATGCGCTCGTGGCCCATATCCCGGGGCTGAAGGTCGCCCTGCCCTCTTCGGCCTACGAGGCCAAGGGGCTGATGAAGACCGCGATCCGCGACAACAGCCCGGTCGTCATTTTCGAAGACAAGCTGATGTATAACGACAAGGCTCCGGTGCCCGAGGAGGAGTATTACATTCCCTTCGGCGAGGCCAACGTGCTGCGCGAGGGCAGCGATATCACTCTGGTCGCCACCTCGTCGATGGTGCAGGTGGCGCAGGCTGCCGCCGAGACGCTGGCCGCGGAGGGCATCTCCGCCGAGGTGATCGACCCGCGTACCATCGTGCCGCTGGATGAGAAGACAATCCTCGACAGCGTGCGCAAGACCAGCCGCGCCATCGTCATCGACGAGGGCCACCAGAGCTACGGCATCACCGGCGAGATCGCCGCGCGCATCTCGGAGAAGGCCTTCTACCACCTCGACGCGCCGGTGCTGCGGATGGGCGCGATGGACGTGCCGGTGCCGTTCTCACCCGCGCTCGAGGATCTGACCGTGCCGACGGCAGAGGGCGTGGCGCAAGCGGCCCGCCGGCTGGTCCGGCAGGAGGTGAGCGATGCCGCATGAGGTCATCATGCCCGCGCTCGGCATGGCCCAGCAATCGGGCCAACTGGTCGCCTGGCTGAAAGCGCCGGGCGATGCCGTGAAGGCGGGCGAACCCCTGATGGAGGTCGAAACCGACAAGGCCACGATGGAGGTCGAGGCGCAGGCCGACGGCTACCTCGGCGGGCTGCGCGCGAAGGCGGGCGATGACGTGCCCGTGGGCTCCGTGGTCGCGGTGATCGCCGAGACGAAGGAAGCCGCGGAGGCCGAAGCTGGCGGAGAGGTTGCCCAAGACGCACCTGCCGACGAGCCAGCGTCCGGGTCCGATACCGAGGCCGCGAACGACGACGCGCTCCCCGAGGGCGCGGAGGTCATCATGCCCGCGCTTGGCATGGCGCAGGAGACCGGTCAGATCACGACCTGGCTCAAGGAGCCGGGCGACGCGGTGGGTGCCGACGACATTCTCTTCGAGGTCGAGACCGACAAGAGCGCTGTCGAAGTACCTGCCGGTGTCTCGGGCTACCTTGCCGCGATCCTCGCGGACCCCGGCGAGGAAGTCCCGGTCGGCGCGCCGATTGCGATCATTTCGGCGGAGGCGCCCGCGAACCCGGTCCGCCGCAGCCACGCGCAAAAACCGGTCGCGCCCGAGCCTGCCAAGGCAGAAGCCCCGGCGAACAAAGCCACGCCGGAAAAAGAGACCACACCGAAGCCCGCAGCGGCCAGGCCGTCTGCGAAACCCGCGGCAGTCCCCGCGCCCGGCGGTCGCATCCTCGCCTCGCCGAAGGCGAAACGGCTGGCCCGCGAACAAGGGCTCGACCTCGCGCGGCTGGCCGAGGCGGGCATCGCGCAGCCCTACCATGTCTCGGATCTCGAGACGCTGCGCACCCTGCCCGCACCGCAAGCGGCGACAGCGACGGCTCCGACCGCTCAAGCGCTGCATCTGAGCGCCGAGGTGTCGGCGAAAGGCTTCGCCGCATTCTGCGACTGGATTGAAGCGGAGACGGGTCAGGCCCCCGATCCGGGCGCGCTGCTCGCCGGTCTCGCGGCAGGTACGACGTTCTCGGGCCCGGTCGCGGTTTCGCGTCACGGGCGCAGCCGCTGCTTTGCCGATCCGGGCCGTCACCCGCTAGGCCAAGCCCCCGAGGCGGAAGAGGATGCCACCCCCGCGCTCCTGATCCGCGATCTGCGCGGCAGCGCGTTGCAGCGGATCTCGCTCGGCGCAGAGGCGCAGCCAGTGCTGACGCTCACCGGCTCCGATCCGCTGACCCTCACGCTCGAGGCCGATCCCGGCCAGCTCGCGCCCGAGACGGCGCTCGACCTGATAACCGGATTTGCCGCGCGGCTGGCCGAGCCGCTGCGCCATCTCCTCTGATACAAGGAACCGGACCGACATGGACCAGACCGACCTCTATATCGACGGCGCGTGGCGCCAGGGCGCGAAAGGCGCCCGCTTCGATGTCATCAACCCCGCGACCGAGGAAGTGCTCGCCTCCGTCGCCTCCGCCGAGATCGAAGACGCGGATGCGGCGCTCGACGCCGCGCAGAAGGCCTTCGTGGACTGGGCGGCGCGCTCGCCCCGCGAACGCTCGGAAATCCTGCGCAAGGCGTTCGAGTTGATGACCGAACGGCTTGATCACTTCGCGCATCTCATCACGCTGGAGAACGGCAAGGCCGGGGCCGACGCGATGGGCGAAGCCCGCTACGCCGCCGAGTTCTTCCGCTGGTTCGCCGAGGAAGCCGTGCGCGCCGACGGGATGATTACCCGCGCCCCCGCCTCCGGCGCGCGGATCGTGGTGCAGCACAAACCGGCGGGCATCGCGGTGCTGGTGACGCCCTGGAACTACCCCGCCGCGATGGGCACCCGCAAGATCGCGCCCGCGCTGGCGGCAGGCTGCCCGGTTATCATCAAGCCCGCCTCCGAGACGCCGCTGACGATGCTCGCGCTGATGCCGCTGCTGGAAGAGGCCGGCGTGCCCAAGGGCCTCGTGAACGTGCTGCCGTCGGAGAATTCCGCGGAGATCGTCGATCACATGCTGCACGATCCGCGGGTGCGCGTCGTGAGCTTCACCGGCTCCACCGGGGTCGGCCGCAAGCTTCTGCGCTCGGCCGCCGATCAGGTGCTGAAACCGGCGATGGAGCTGGGCGGCAACGCGCCGCTGATCGTCTTCGAGGATGCCGATATCGACGTCGCTGTCGAAGGTGCGATGCTGGCCAAGATGCGCAACCTCGGCGAAGCCTGCACCGCAGCGAACCGGTTCTATGTCCACGAGGCGGTGGCCGAGGAATTCACCGCGAAGATGACAGCGGCGATGGGCGCGCTGAAGGTGGGCAACGGCGTCGAAAAGGACGTCGATGTCGGCCCGCTGGTCAACGCCAAGACCCGCGACAAGGTGGCGAGCTTCGTGACCGACGCGCTGGAGCGTGGCGCGGAACTGAAACTCGGCGGCAAGGTCCCGAACGGGCCGGGCTATTTCTACCCGCCGACCGTGCTGACGAAGGTGCCGCAGGATGCCGCATGCGTGCATGACGAGATCTTCGGCCCGGTCGCCGCGATCCAGACCTTCACCGACGAAGAAGACGTGATCGCACGCGCCAACGACACCGAATACGGGCTCGTGGGCTATGTCTTCACGCAGGACATGGCGCGCGGGATGCGGGTCTGCGAACGGCTCGATTACGGGATGGTCGGGCTCAATCGCGGCCTCGTCAGCGATCCTGCAGCGCCCTTCGGCGGCTCCAAGCAATCGGGTCTCGGCCGCGAAGGCGGGCATGAAGGGATGCTCGAATTCATGGAAACGCAATACATCTCGGCCAGCTGGTGAGGAGGATGCCATGAGCTATGTCGCAAGCCCTTCGGTGCGCAGCTACGCCGCCGAACGCGGGGTGGATCTCGACCGCCTCGCGCAGGAGACCGGGCGCGAGACGCTCGCGCGCGAAGATGTGGATCGCAAGGCCGACGGGGCGGGCTCCGGTGTCGCACCCGGCCCCGCCCCGGATGCCGCGCGCTACTGGGATGTCGATCATGCGGCCTTCGGGCCGGTGACCGAAGAACCACTCTCACGGATCGCCCGAGTCGCCGCCGACAACCTCTCGGCCGCGAATTCGCTGATCCCGCAGGTCACGCATCACGACAGCGCCGACATGCGCGCGGTCGAGGCCTTCCGAAAAGGCCTTCGCGACGAGGCGCGGGACCGTGGCACCCGCCTGACGGCGCTCGCCTTCCATGTGCGGGTTCTGGCGCGCTGTCTGCGCGAATTCCCCCGGTTCAACGCCTCGCTCGACGCAAGCGGCGAGACGCTGGTGCTCAAGGATTACGTCCATGTGGGCATCGCGGTCGACACGCCGAACGGCCTGATGGTCCCGGTGATCCGCGACGCCGACCGCAAGGGGCTTTGGGAAATCGCGGCGGAAATCACCGACCTGTCTCGCAAGGCGCAGGGCCGGAAACTGCGCCCCGAGGAAATGGGCGGCGCCTCGATGACGATCTCCAATCTCGGCGGGATCGGCGGCAGCGCCTTCACCCCGATCGTGAACCCTCCGGAAGTCGCGATCCTCGGCATCACCCGAAGCCAGGTCACACCGGTCTGGGAAGGCGAATGGGTGCCGGTGCCGCTTTGCCCGCTCGATCTGAGCTACGATCACCGGGTCATCAACGGCGCCGATGCCGCGCGCTTCCTGTCGCGCTATGCAACACTGATGGCGGTTCCGCGCCGGATGCTGATCTGACGGCGGAACGGGGCGCGAAGCATCGCGCCCTCGCCGTGGTCGACGTGGCGATCTGCCGCCCCCGCCGGAGACAGCCCGTCGATTACGATTGCCGGGTAAAGGCACAGCGTCCAAAGAGACGCGTGGCCGGTAGCTTCAAGCGACGTCCGTTCACCGGGCATCCCTTTTGAATCCGATCTCGGATCGTGCGGGGATGGCGGCGAAACCGAACTGCGATTTCGTCGGTCTCACAGTAGCGGGGCAGCGGGACTTCCTGGGGCTCAGCACCGATCAATTGACGCTTTTCACACGCCATGTGTTCTGCCTCCCAGGTTCTGGGGGGATACGGCGAGCAATCCCCTGCACTGAGCCGTCGAGGCATGTTTCGAGTGGCGATTTTCCATTTGTTGTCTCCGGCATTTGTGGAAACCGGAATGGAGATGATTAGCTTCCGACATACTGCCAGAAGGGCGGATTCCAGAAGTTCGCTGCGTTCGGTTCAAATGTATGGTTAGAGCGCGTTGCGGCGGGCTCGGGGGATGCCGGACGGGAAACGGAATTTCCTTGCGATATCCACGAACGGCCCCAACGGGCAGGCACTGGACTTTCACTATATCGGCCAAAAAAATTGGACTTCATGGTCAGATGGCATTCAATGCATGCGTCATCGGGTATTTGAGTAACGAAGCTATTCTTCTGGCAAACCTGCCCGACGCATTGCGTCGTAGAACTCCTGCCGGTTCTCTACGGCTGATGGTGGAAGCGAGTCACTCAGTTTGCGAACGGTCAGTCCCGGATACGCTGCAAGCAGCTTTCGATAGGCTTCTTCGGCATCCGCCTGCCGTCCAAGCCGAATATTCAGAGACGCTATGAAACGGTAGGCCCATTCGACGCCAGGAGAGAGGGCCATTCCTCGCTTGAAGTGTTTGAGGCACTCCTCAAAGCGATCTTCATGGAGATATGTGACCCCGCGGCCAAACTCTATGTTGAACAGGAAAGGGTCGAGTGGACTAAGGGCTTCCGCACGATCAAAGCTCAAGCGCGCCTCTTCGGTTTCTCCAAGATAATGACGGTTCCAGCCGCGGCGCATCCAGCCCCAAGCACAATTTGGGTCGATCGCAAGCGCGCGATCTATAAAAGTTCTGCTGAAATCGTGATCCGTTGAAACGAGGTCAACTGCTGCGCCGACAGCCACCATCGAAGGCGCATGTTCACCGACGAATTGGGCAGCCTGCTGCGCCAACCGCAGCGCCTCTGCCTTATCCGCCAAAGGATTGTCTGACCATATGTAGGAGCACTGTTGCGCAAGCGCCCATGCCTTATGCGCCAGCGCAGGTCCATAGTCCGGAGCGATCGAAAGCGCTCTATCGAACAGGTCAATCGCTCGTGCGTTGCTTTTGCGTTGATGGGCCCACATGTGCGGCAGGCCGGTCAAAAACAATTCGTAAGCATTCCGGCTTTCCGGCGGAGTGGTTCTTGCGCGTGCGATCTCGGCATTGCGCAGACTGGGTAAAATCTGCCCCGCGACTTGGCCTGCGACCCTATCCTGCAAGGCGAATAGGTCGTCGAGCCGGTCGTCGAAGCGTTCAGTCCAGATTGTGCGACCGTCGCGCCCCTCTACGAGTTGAACTGAGATCCGCACTCTGTCGTCGGCGCGCCTGACAGTCCCCTCAACAACGTAATCAACCCCGAGTCTTTCGGCGACTTGAGGCACATCCAGATGCTCGCCGATAATCGCGATTGCAGATTGGCGGGCGATGACGTGGAACTCATGCACCCGGCCGAGCGCACCAGTAATTTCCTCGACCACCCCGTCGGCAAACATGTCTGTGGCAGCCACTCCGATCTCTTCAAAGGGGAGCACTGCAAGGCTGGGAAGCCGCCTTGCTCTATGAGGGGCGGCTGTAGCTACAGGAGTGGCTGAGCCCAAGCGCTCGGCTTGCCGCATTTCCCGGAGCCAATCTTCGAAACCTTCCGTGGCAAGATCGAACCCTTCGAGAAATACGCCCGAGCCGGACTTGTCGGCGACCACTGCGGTCGGGTCCAGCCAGACGAGTTGTCGGTTCGCGTCAAGAACCCCTTCGGGCAAAACGCGACGCAACACCGACAACTCCTGTCGGAGCGATGCCCGGGCTTGCACCTCGGATCGGTCCGACCAGAGAAGGTCTGCCAATCGCGCACGCTCGGCCCGCATTTCCGGTTGTTGTGACAGGAAGGCGAGCAGCGCTTGCCCCCTTCGCGACAGGCCCACGAGTTCGAGGCCTGACCCATAATGGGCAGAGAACACTCCGTGAAGGATAAGTGTCAAATGCAGCTGTCCCGTCGACGTAGCCATAATATCTCGCGGTTCTCGAAGCTTCTTACGGTCGTCGCATTCGATTTTACGCGATTTTTACGCTGGAGGGAGAGTTTTGGTGGGCGGCTTTTGCGGGTGTTTTGCGGAAGACTGGCAATCTGGCTTCAGTTTGCCACTTCAGCAGGAGCCCAGAGATGCAAACCCTAAGCGACATTGCCCTCAAAATTCGCCGCCCCAAGGGCTGGATGCACGCCCTCCACTGGATTGTGGAGCAGAATGCCAACTACCGCGCTTCGCACAAGTTGCGTTCCATGACCGACGAACGGCTCGAGGACATGGGGATATCACGTGAGGACGCGGATACCGCCTTCTACAAACGCTTCGCGCTCCGCGACGATTGATCCTGTGCCGGGAGGGCGGTGGCATTTCCTTCACGGGTGTCATGCGCGAGCAGTCGCCCTCCAGCACACCTTTATTGCGTTGCAGCCGCGCAATGCATGACTGCTGTCATTAGATGAGAGGTTAATTCAAGCGAGCAGACGCCTGCTGTGCTCGGAGCAAGTGTCTGGTTTGGGATGGGCCGACAAGAGCTAGTCATCCGGGGCTGCTGGGCGTAGCTGATCGCTGCATGTGCACTAAAACATCGGGCGATCGGCCAATTTTCCGAGACTTTGTCTCCGACATGATGACCGTTCCGTATCGCTACCAGTTTATCTGACGCGCTCGATACCTGCGCGCATCGGCGGTGCATTGAAGCATCAACATAACCCCGTTCGACAGCGACGCGTCAGCGATATACCGAGCCGCGAAAAGATAGCATCGGAGCGAACGGATGCAGCTGCAACGAAACTGAATCAGTTCGCATAAGCAAACGCTGTCCAGTTCTGGGTAGTTCATATCCTGTTCACCTTCAGGCCGCGCGCATCGCGCGCGGCCTGAAGGATCGATTAAAGACGTACAATCAGATACTTACCCGATCCGGTAGTTCGGGCTCTCGCGGGTGATCGCGACGTCGTGGACGTGGCTTTCCTTGAGACCCGCGCCGGTGATGCGGACGAAATTGCAGTTCGTGCGCATCTCGGCGACCGTCGCGGAGCCGGTATAGCCCATCGCTGCGCGCAGACCGCCCACGAGCTGGTGGACGACGGCGCCTGCCGGGCCTTTGTAGGGCACCTGCCCCTCGATGCCTTCCGGCACGAGCTTGTCGTTCGCCGCATCCTTCTGGAAGTAGCGATCCGCCGAGCCGCGTGCCATCGCACCTAAGCTGCCCATGCCGCGATAGGATTTGAACGAGCGGCCCTGATAGAGGATCACTTCGCCGGGGCTCTCGTCGGTGCCCGCGATCATCGAGCCGACCATGGCGCAGCTTGCGCCCGCCGCGATGGCTTTCGCGAAATCGCCCGAGAACTTGATGCCGCCATCGGCGATGATCGGCACGTCTCCAGCCGCACTCACGCAATCCATGATTGCTGTCAACTGCGGCACGCCCACGCCCGCGACCATCCGCGTCGTGCAGATCGAACCCGGACCGATGCCGCATTTCACCGCATCCGCGCCCACGTCGATCAGCGCCTTGGTGGCATCTGCCGTCGCCACGTTGCCCGCGATCACCTGAATATCGTTCGACACCTGCTTGATGCGCTTCACCGCGTCGATCACGCCCTGACTATGGCCGTGGGCGGTGTCGACGACGATCAGGTCACAGCCCGCATCGATCAGCGCCTCGGACCGCTCGAAGCCCGCATCGCCGACCGAGGTCGCGGCGGCCACGCGCAGGCGGCCCAGCTCGTCCTTGCAGGCGGTGGGGTTGAGGACAGCCTGCTCGGTGTCGCGCAGCGTCAGCAGGCCGGTCAGCTTGCCCTCGTCATCGGTCACCAGCAGCTTCTCGATCCGGCGCTCGCGCATCATCGCGATCGCTTCGGACCGATCCGCCGGCTCCTGCAGGATCGCGAGGTTGTCGGTGGTCATCATCACCGAGACCGGAGTTTCGTCCTTCTGGGCGAAGCGCATGTCTCGGTTGGTCACGATGCCGACGACGCGGCGGTTTTCATCGACGACCGGGAAGCCGGAGAAACCGTAGCGCTCGGTCAGTGCCTTCGCATCGGCCAGCGTCTGATCGGGGCGCAGCGTGATCGGGTTGTAGACGATGCCGCTCTCGAAACGCTTGACGCGGCGGACCTCGTCGGCCTGCTGCGCGACGGTGAGGTTCTTGTGGATCACGCCCACGCCGCCCGCCTGCGCCATCGCGATCGCCATGCGCGCCTCGGTGACGGTGTCCATCGCGGAGGACAGAAGCGGGATGTTGAGCCGGATTTTCTTCGTCACCTGGGTCGAAACATCTGCGGTTGCCGGAAGCACCGAAGAGGCTGCGGGAAGAAGAAGAACGTCGTCGAAGGTGAGCGCCTCGCGAATCTGCATGGGGGGTCTCCAGTGTCCAGATGCGTTTGGCAGTTTGCTGTTTCACGCAATGGACGCGAAGGCAACCCCTCGCGGACGCGGTACGCAGCGGGTGTGCGGAAAGGTCGGCCTGCGTGCACCGCGCCAAAGGTCTCTGGGCGCGGGGGCGACCAGCCCCGGGCCGCGCCCGAGCCTCCCCCGGTTGGGCGCATTGGTCATGTCGTCGCGGGCGCACTCGACACCCGGGCCTTCAAGACAAAGCAGCCGGCCACGTGCGGAGCAAAGCGCCTATCCGAGGCTCGGGGGCCGCCCTTTCGCCTCACGCAATCGCGGCGTTGGTCTTCATCGCAAGCTGCCCCTTCGCCCAAAGTTGCAACACCTTCAGCGCGATCGGTACTACGACCAGCGTCGCCGCCGTCAGCATCAGCGCGCCGGGCAGCGCCCAGACGCCGCCAAGCGCGAGCCAGCACCCCGCCGTGGCTGCGACCGGGAAGGTGAACGCTCCCCAGAGCGGCGAGAAGCCCCCAGCGAGCAGCCAGCGCACCGACACGACCAGTGCCAGCAAATAGCCAGCAGACAGGATCGCCATCGCCTGCGCGATGCCCATCGCGCCGAACCCGCTCGCGACAGTCCCGAGCAGCGCCGCAGGCGCGAGGTGAATGGCGAGTAGCGGGCGCAGCGGCGCGGGAACGCGCTCATGTGCGAATTGTCGCAGCGAGATCATCCAGATCACGACGGCCGACAGCATCGCGACCCAGAACATCACCAGAGCCACGCTATCGAGCCCGAGGATCACGGCCGCCACCGCGCCGACGATCCAGCCCGAGAAGGTCAGCTGCCACGTGGGATTGACGCGGCGCTGCTCGGCCGGGCCGGTCGCGAGTGTGTAGATCACCGCCGCGATCAGCCCCAGATGCACGACGACGCCCAGCCAGAAGACGATCGCTGCCAGCCCGCCATAGGGCGCAAGCGACGCCGCGATCAGATAGATCGTCAGCGTTCCCGCCGCGAGCCCCGCACGCCCGGGCAGCACGCGCAGATCCTCGAACACCACGCCCGGACGCCGCACGATCTTCGCGCCATAGGCAACCAGCGTGAACAGCGCGA
Source organism: Thioclava sp. NG1 (assembly GCF_003122275.1). NCBI lineage: Bacteria > Pseudomonadati > Pseudomonadota > Alphaproteobacteria > Rhodobacterales > Paracoccaceae > Thioclava > Thioclava sp. NG1. The sequence continues at coordinate 45,749 of NZ_QFBB01000011.1, forward strand.
GCAAGGTCACCGCGCCCAGAAACAGCTCCGCCAGATCGGGCGGCAGCGCGAATTGCCCCACACCACGCCGCCACGCGATCCCGAGGCCCATCAGCCCCAGCACGGGCGGGAACATCGCGGGCGGGGTGCGGCGAAACAGGCCCTTGGGCGTCATCTTGGGCGGGGCGAAGGACATGCGCTCTCCTCGGGCAATCGGCAAATCATTTCGGTCGCGCAGAAGCTTGCAATATTTCGCGCGTGGCGAAAAGCTGTCGGGGGTGCGACAGGGTGTCTGGAGGCAAGATGGCGGGACATGGGTATGAGGCGGGGCGGCTGAACCTGCCTTTCGTGGGGATTTCGACTTTCGGCAAGCGCGCATACGTGGCCGATTGGGATGCGATCGAGGCGGATGTGGCGGTGATGGGCGCGCCCTTCGATTTCGGCACACAGTTCCGCCCCGGCGCGCGGTTCGGGCCGCGGGCGGTGCGCGAGGCCTCGACGCTGTTCTCCTTCGGACACGCGGGCGCCTACGACCACGAGGATGACGCGACCTATCTCGGGCCGGAGGTCACGATCGTCGATATCGGCGATGCCGACATCGTTCATACCGACACGGTGAAGAGCCATGCGAATATCGAGGCCGGCGTGCGTGCTATGCTGAAGGCGGGCGCGCTGCCGGTGGTGATCGGCGGCGATCACTCGATCAATATTCCCTGCATCCGCGCCTTCGAGTCCGATTGCGCCGAGAAGGGACCGATCCATATCCTGCAAATCGACGCCCATCTCGATTTCGTGGACGAGCGCCACGGCGTCACCGAAGGCCACGGCAATCCGATGCGCCGCGCCGCCGAGAAGGACTATGTCTCGGGCATCACCGCGCTCGGCATTCGCAACGTCTCTTCCACCGCAAAAGACGGGTATGACGCCGCCCGCGCAATGGGCGACGACTTCCTGAGCGTGCGGCAAGTGCGCAAACTGGGAACCGAGGGCGTGCTGGCCCGGATTCCCGAAGGCGCACGGATCTATGTCACGATCGATATCGACGGGTTCGACCCCTCGATCGCGCCCGGCACCGGGACGCCGAGCCATGGCGGGTTTCTCTATTACGAGGTGCTGGAGATCCTGCAGGGCGTGGCAAAGCGGCACGAAGTTGTCGGCATCGATCTGGTCGAGGTCGCCCCCGATTACGACCCCAGCGGCTCGACCCCGATCCTCGCAGCGCAGGTGCTGCTGAATTTCCTCGGCTTCATCTTCCACGCGCGACAGTCCAGCGGCGCGTCTGCGGCGGGCTGAGGAGCCTCCGGCGGGGATATTTGGATCAAGAGGAAGGGGTTAGCCCGGCAACACCCACATAGTCGCCCCGAGACTGTGCGGCTTGGCGCCGGTGCCCAGTTTGAAGTGCATCCGCCCTGCCCCGTCCTCGCTATCCACCGCACCGAGATCGAGCTGTCGGATTCCGCGCGCCTTCAGCCGCAGCGCGGCCTGCCAGAGCATCAGGTTATGCGCGCCGGACACGCGCCCTTCCGGCCCGGTCCATCCGATGTGATAGCTGGCACCTCCGCCGTGAAGCAGGAAGATGCCGCCCGCGATCCGCTCTCCTTTCGATGTCGCGACGCGCAAGGCGAGAAGGTCGGCGGGGCTGCGATCCGCCCACGCGAGGGTGAAGCTCGGCGGCAAGGCGCGGTAACCGCGGGCGTGTTGCTGGGCCGCGTCGGAGGCGAGAAGCCACTCGATCTCGGGCTCGGGCTCCACGCACAGCCCGGCACGCTCTGCTGCCGCCAACCTGTTGCGCCATTTTCCCGCCAAGCCTGCGCGCAGCGAGTGGGCATTGGGGAGTAAGGACCAATGCGCATGGTGGCGCGGGGTGATCAGCGGGATCAGCCCGAACCCGGCCAGCGGGTTTTCCGGCGTCATCAGCACCAGCCCGGCACGGCGCGCGATCCGACGCAGCACTGCGCGCCGGATCCAGATACCGAGCTCCGGCGCAAAGACCGGCCCGCGCGACAGAAGCCACAAACCGCCGCGCCCGATCATCTGGGCCAGCGCGACCCGCCTGCCCTGACTTGTCGCCTCCAGCCGCAGGCATCGCCGCCCGCGCGCGGCCGCGATCGTTCCATAGAGCGCCGCCTGCTGAACAGCCGGAGGGTGTTCCGGCGCAAGCGCGCGCAACGCACGGTTCCAGCTGTCGTCGGAGCCGGGAAACTGCATGACACGAAGAGGTTTCATCGCTGCCATTAAGGCCGGCTTCACCTAAGTCTGGGTTAATGGAGACGCGAAACGTTTCAACCTTGAGGCGAACATGCCCCGCATTCTCCCCAACGCGCTCCGCAACCTGCGCCAATCACCCAGACCCGCGCGCAAACCGTTGCGCCCACGCCAGACCGAGGAACCGCGAAATCTGCCAGCGTCACGCGCGACGCTCTGGAGCGCGCTTTTCATCGCAATCTTCGGCGCGGCGCTCTGGCTCGGCCTTCTCGCGATTCTCAGCTTTTCCAGTGACTTCTGAACGCTTCAGTTCAGAACTTGACGTTCAGGTCACCCTGGAGTGACCGCGAAGACACGGTTTTCCCTGCACAGCTGCAACAGAACGTGACGTCACCGTGATCCCCAGATTGATTTACACCTTCCGGGTGGTAGCGTCGCCGAAAGGAATTCCTTCGAGACGTTAGGATCTCCTTCGGGACACGTTAGGGAAGAGGAACATTATGAAACGTGTGATGACTTCGATGGCCGCACTCGCGATTGGCGCAGGCGCGGCCCATGCGGGCGGGGTGGAGCGCTCGACACAGTCTGTCGGTATCCTGTTCGAGCAGGGGAACTACGCCGAAATGAGCTTTGGCGCGTTCAATCCGGATGTTTCGGGCACTTTCCCGACGGGTGCGGAATCGGGCGACATGGCGCCGGGTTACGGCACGCTGAGCCTCGGGTATAAGCAGCAGCTCAACGACCAGTGGGATCTCGCGGTCATCTTCGACCAGCCCGTCGGCGCGAAGGTCAACTACCCGGCAGCTGCGAACACTGGATATCCGGTCGGCGGTTCGAACGCGACGATCAAATCGTCTGCCGTGACGGCCCTCGTCCGCTACAAGATGCCGAGCAATATCTCGGTCTATGGGGGCCTCCGCAGCGAGAGCGTCTCGGGCAAAGCGTCGCTCTATCAAGGCGGCGCCAATTACTACAACCTAGACACCTCCGAAGAAACCGATTTCGGCTATGTCATCGGGGCCGCTTGGGAGAAGCCTGAAATCGCAGCGCGCGTGGCTTTGACCTATAATTCTAAGATCGAGCATGAATTCGACGCCAAAGAGACTGCAGGAGGCGCGGACTTCAATACGAATTTCACGACGACTGTTCCGGAATCTGTCAATCTTGAGTTCCAGACCGGTATCATGAAAGACACTCTTCTGATGGGCTCGGTGCGCTGGGTCCACTGGACGCAATTCGACATCTCGCCGCCGGTCTATGTCGGGAACCCATTACTTTCGGGCGGGGAACCGCTCGTCGACTATGCCGACAATACGATCACATATAATCTTGGCGTCGGTCGCCGCTTCAACGACCAATGGTCGGGCGCGATTATGTTCGGCTATGAGAAGCACCAAGGTGGCACCGTAGGCAACCTAGGTCCAACCGATGGCTTCAAATCTGTCTCGCTGGCGGCTAGCTACCAAGCGACCAGCAACATCAAAATCACCGGCGGCGTCCGCTATGTCGATATTGGCAATGCCAAAACGGAAATCGGTCCTTACACTACCGACTTCTCCGGCAATGACGGCTGGGGCGCAGGTCTCCGCGTCGGGATCAACTTCTGATCGCAAGGTACTGATAATTCTCGAAAAGCCCCGCTTCGTGCGGGGCTATTTCTTTGGATCATCGACATTGCCGCAAGTTCCGGGTGGTGCGCGTCGCTGCCGCCCGCTAGATCGAAGCGATGAAACACGCACCCGCCCCTTTATCCCTCACCCCACTCGCCTGGGCGCTGCTCGCGGCGCTCGCGCTGATCTGGGGCTCGTCCTTCCTGTCGAACCGCGCTGCTCTGGAAGGTGCGGGCGTCTTTACCGTGGTCTTCCTGCGCGTGGCCTCGGGCGCGGTGCTGATCTGGGCCTATGTCGCGCTGCGCCGCCTGCCGGTGCCGCGGCACCCGATCTATCTCGGGCATTTCCTGATCATGGGGCTCTTGAACAACGCCATACCCTTCTCGCTCATCGTCTGGGGCCAGAAGCATATCGATAGCGGGTTGGCCTCGATCCTGAACGCCTCGACCGCGATCTTCGGGGCGCTGGTCGCGGCGGTGGTCTTCACCGACGAGCGGTTGAGCGCGCGCAAGGCCACCGGCATCGCGGTCGGCTTCGCGGGCGTCGTGGTGGCGATCGGGCCGGATGCGCTGAAGGGGTTCGATCTGACCTCGGCGGGCCAGCTCGCCGTGCTGGGAGCGGCGCTGAGCTATGGTTTCGCGGGCGCCTATGCGCGCTTTGCAATCAGAGGCTTACGGCCCGAAGTTGCTGCGGCCGGGATGCTCACCGGCGGCGCGATCTGGACGCTGCCGATCCTGCTTCTCACCGAAGGCGTGCCGAGCTTCGACTACGCGCCCTCGGTCTGGATCGCGATGCTCTGGCTGGGTGTCGGCTGTTCGGCGCTGGCCTACCTGCTCTATTACCGCATTCTCGCGCTGGCGGGGGCAGCCAATCTCGCCCTCGTCACGCTCTTGATCCCGCCGGTGGCGATCCTCGCAGGCTGGGCAGTCTATGGCGAGCGTCTGGGCTGGGCGGAGGCCTTGGGCTTCGCGATCCTCGCGCTCGGTCTGTTGATCCTGAACCGCCGCCCCAAAACCCCGTGACGTGCGCGCCTTGCCGGGCTACACCGGGGCGAAAGACCTATGGGGACACGATGATCTATTCCAATCGCGCCGAGTGGCTGGCCGCCAAATCGAGGAAGGTTGCCCTGTTCGGCATGTCCGGCCTCGGCAAGACCTGGGCTGCGAACCTGCTGCGCGACGAGGGCTGGTTCCACTACTCCGTCGATTACCGGATCGGCACGCGCTACATGGGCGAATATATCGCCGACAACTTCAAGCGCGAGGCGATGAAGAACCCGTTCCTGGCGGAGCTTCTGCTGTCGGACTCGGTCTATATCGCGTCGAACATCACGTTTGAGAACCTCGCGCCGCTGTCGACCTATCTCGGCAAGCCGGGCGATCCGACCAAGGGCGGGCTGCCCTTCGAGGAATACCTCGAACGCCAGCGCCAGCACCGCAAGGCCGAGATGGACGCGCTTCTCGACACCGCGCATTTCATCGACCGCGCGAAGCAGATTTACGGGATCGAGAATTTCCTGTGCGATTCCGGCGGCTCGATCTGCGAGGTGGTGGACCCCGACGACCCCGAGGATCCGATCCTGACCTCGCTGTCGCAGAACCTGCTGATGGTCTGGATCGAGGGCTCCGAGGCGCACACCGAGGAGCTGATCAAGCGCTTCTCGCGCGCGCCGAAGCCGATGTATTATCAGCCCGCGTTTCTGGCCGCGAAATGGGACGAGTATCGCGATCTGAAAGGTGTGGCCGAAACGGAGGTCGACCCCGACGACTTCGTGCGCTGGACCTATGCGCAAGCGCTGGCCCATCGTCAGCCGCGCTATGCGGCGATGGCGAGAAACTGGGGCGTGACGATCCGTGCCGAAGACCTCTACCTTGTCCGCGACGCAAAAGGCTTTACATCGCTGATCGCCGACGCGCTGCCCGCGTGAGCCGCGACACTTCACGCATTACTTTAACTTCACCCTGCAAGAGACTGAGAAACAATGCCGATCAAGCTGCCTGAAAACCTCCCCGCCTTCGACATCCTGTCGCGGGAAGGCGTGATGGTGATGTCGCCCGAGCGCGCATCGCGGCAGGAAATCCGACCCATCCGGATCGGCCTTCTCAATCTCATGCCGAAGAAGATCCAGACCGAGAACCAGTTCGCACGCCTGATCGGAGCGACGCCGCTGCAGATCGACTTCCAGCTGATCCGCATGAGCGAGCATCAGACGAAGAACACCGCCGCCGAGCATATGGAAGAGTTCTACCGTCCCTTCGAAGAGGTCGAGGCCACCGGCGAGAAGTTCGACGGGCTGATCATCACCGGTGCTCCGATCGAACATTTGCCTTTCGAGGAGGTGACTTACTGGGAAGAGCTCAAGCGGATTTTCGACTGGACGCAGACCCATGTCTTTTCGACCTTCGGCGTCTGCTGGGGCGGCATGGCGATGGCCCACTACTTCCACGGCGTGAACAAGCACATGCTTGATCACAAGGCCTTCGGCTGCTTTCGGCATCGCAATTGCGCGCCCGCCTCGCCCTACCTGCGCGGCTTCTCGGACGATCTGCTGATCCCGGTGAGCCGCTGGACCGAGATGCGGCGTGACGAGTTGGAAGCGGCGGGCATGATCACGCTGATCCATTCCGATGAAACCGGGCCCTGTCTGGTCGAAGATCGCGCTCATCGGGCGCTCTACATCTTCAACCATCTGGAATATGACAGCGGCACGCTGAAAGAAGAATACGATCGTGACGTCGCGGCGGGGAAACCGATCAACGTCCCCGCGAATTACTATCCTGAGAACGACCCGAGCCGGGTGCCGACGAACCGGTGGAAGAGCCACGCCCACCTGCTTTACGGCAACTGGATTAACGAGATTTATCAGGAAACTCCGTATGATCTGGCCGAGATTGGTAACTAGCCTCGTCCTCGTGCTGCTCATTCTGGGCGGCGCGACCTGGGGACTCGAGAGCTGGCGCGGCCGGATGGCGGAGCAGCGCTATCCGCCCAACGGCATATTCGTGGACGTTGGGGACCAGCGTGTGCATATGGTCATCAAGGGCGATCACGGCCCGGCGGTCGTGTTGATCCACGGCGCCTCGGGCTCGGCCCGCGATCTGACCTTCGATCTCGCACCGGAACTAGCGAAACGCTATCGCGTCTTCGTGCCCGACCGTCCAGGGTTCGGATATTCCGATCCGCTGCCGGAGGGGCACGACACGATCGAGGATCAGGCCAAGCTGCTGCAGCAGGCGACGAAGATGGCGGGCGCGGAGAAACCGATCGTGCTCGGCCATTCCTATGGCGGGGCTGTCGCAATTGCCTGGGCGGTATATTTGCCCGGCACGCTCTCGGGTCTGGTGCCGGTCTCCGCTCCCTCGCATAGCTGGGACACCGGGCTGCCGCTTCTCTATCAGATCACGTCGCCGCCACTGGGTCAGGCGATCGCCGTCCCGTTGATTTCGGCCTGGACGCCACCCGCGATCATTCGCTCCGAGGTGGAAGGAGTCTTCGCGCCGCAGGAGATGCCGATCGGCTACATGCGCTGGTTCGGCCCCGGCATGACGCTGCGGGTCGAAACGATGCGGGTGAATGCCCGCCAGCGTGCCGAGCTGAAGCCCGAAATTCAGCAGATGATCCCCCATTATCCCGATCTCGACCTCCCGATCGTCTCTTTGCATGGCACGGCCGACACCATCGTGGGCGAGAAAATCCACGCGGTGCCCTTCACGAAGGAGGTGCCGGGGGCGGAACTGATCTCGCTCGACGGGATCGGACACATGGTCCCGCATGTCGCGTTGCTCCAGACCGTCGCCGCGGTGGACCGTGTCGCGACGCGCGCTGGCTATGATATCCTGATGAAGGCGGCGGCGGAGTAACCGCCACTCAAGCACTGCAGTCGCGTGAAAAGCGGTCACTCCTGCGGTTTTGCGCGCACGTCACACGCCCGGTATCGCCTGCCCGCCGCTGTGCGGCACCGCTTGCACCGTCCCGGCCCGCGCAGCATACTGCCGTGAAACGACAAAAGGCAGATCATGGCCAAGGACAAGAGTGACCCGCCGTTCGATATCCCCTTCGTGGGCGACATCACCCGCTACCTCGAGCAGGAAGCGCCGGATGTCGTGCGCGAGGCGATCGAGAAGGCGGACAAGGATGACATGCTCTCGCCCTCCTACCCTTACGACGAGGAGATGAAGCGCAAGAAATACGACCGTCACATGGATGCGCTTCAGGTCGAGCTGGTCAAGATGTTCTGGGACGCCAAGGAAACCGGCAAGCGGATCGCGGTGATCTTCGAAGGGCGCGACGCGGCGGGCAAAGGCGGCACGATCGGGCGGATGCGGCAGAACCTGAACCCGCGCTCGGCCTATGTCGTGGCGCTGCCGAAGCCCACCGAGACCGAAGCCACGCAATGGTATTTCCAGCGCTATGTCGACTGGCTTCCGGCCGCGGGCCAGATCGCGATGTTCGACCGCTCGTGGTACAACCGCGGCGTGGTGGAACATGTCTTCGGCTTCTGCACGCCCGAGCAGCGCGAGCATTTCTTCTGCCAGTTGCCCGATTTCGAGAAGATGCTGGTCGATGACGGGATCATCCTCGTGAAGCTCTGGCTCAACGTGGATCGCGCCGAACAGCTGCGCCGCTTTCTCAAGCGCGAGAAGGATCCGCTCAAACAGTGGAAGCTGAGCTGGATCGACGTCGAAGGGCTCAAGCGCTGGGACGCTTATTCCGACGCGATCCAGGAGACGCTGGCGCGCTCCGACAATGCGCATGCGCCTTGGACGGTGATCCGCTCGGACGACAAGAAACGCGCCCGGATCGCCGCGATCCAGACGGTGTTGAACGCGGTCGATTATGCACATAAGGACCGCGACGCGATCGGCGAGATCGACGGTGAAATCTGCGGTGGCATCGACGTTCTGAATGTCTAAGCAAGGCTATCATCACGGCAACCTGCGTCAGGCGCTCGTAGCCTCCGCGCTGGAGCTGATCGAGGAGAAGGGCCCGACCGGCTTCACGCTCTCGGAAGCGGCGAAACGCGCAGGTGTGACCCCGGCTGCGGTCTATCGCCATTTCGAGGGGCGCGAGGACCTGATCGCGGAATGTGCGCGGCAGGGCTATCTGATCTTCGGCGACCTGCTGGATCACGCGTGGAACGGCGGCAAGCCTTCGGCGCTGGCGGCGTTCTCGGCGGTGGGGCGCGCCTATCTCGCCTTCGCGCGGAAATATCCCGGTCACTACATGGCGATGTTCGAAAGCGGCATATCGCCCAACCGCTCACCCGATCTTGCGGCGGTGGCGCGCAAATCCAGCGACGCGATGGAACGGGCGACGCGCGCCCTGATGGCGCATATGCCGCCGGAAAAGCGCCCGCCCGTCGCGATGGTCGCGGCGCATGTCTGGGCGATGAGCCACGGCGTCGTGGAGCTTTATTCCCGCGAGGGAAATCGCGCGCCCTATGCCCCCGAGGACCTTCTGGAAAGCGGCATCGGCGTCTATCTGCGCGGGCTGGGCCTGATCGCTCCGGATTGAGCCGCCCTGCGCGATCCCGCCGCGTCGCAGCATCATCCGGACAAAGAAAAACGGGCGGAGGTTTCCCCCCGCCCGTCGATATCAGACGATCCGTTCCAGATCAGAACTTGTAGGACGCGGTGAGGTTCAGCGTCGTGGTGTTCAGATCGTTGGTGGTGCCGTCGAAGTTGTTGCCCTTGCGGTAGTCGAGCTCGGTACCGACGGTCCACTTCGGGTTGATGGCATATTTCATGCCGACGCCAACCAGCGGAACGGTGTCGGAGTAGCTGGCGCCCGAATTGTCTTCAGCGTCGACGTAGGACGCACCGAGCGTGCCGTAGAACAGCATGTTGTTGTAGGGCGCACCGGCGATCATCTTGAGGTCGGTCATCGAGTTGACCTTCGCGCCGGTGGTGTTGTCGTCGATGTTCGCGGCGTTATAAGCCAGCTCGCCACCGAGGACATAGCCGCCGAAGTCGCGCAGGTAACCCGCGTGCAGACCGCCCACGACGCCGTCGCCATCGATCGACTGGTCAGCCTTGCCGTAGCCGAGTTGAGCACCGGCATAGAAGCCGTCCCAGCTGAACTGCGCGGGCGCGACTGCGACCGGTGCCGGGGTGACTTCCGGAGCCGGTGCCGGGGTGGTGTAGCCGCCCGCCATCGCGGCGGAGCCAGCGAGTGCCAGAATGCTCGACGTAACGATGATACGTTTCATGTTTCTCTCTCTCCTGTCTTGGGGGTTCATCCCCCGTTGAGACGTTTTGGATCAGATCCGTTGCCCGGACCTATGCTCATTCAATGCAACGTCAATCGGCTTGGTTCCGGCCATAGGCGGCAGGTTGCCGAAGCTGTCACAAGACGTGATCGGGGTGCCGGATGCTGCAGCCGCAAAATGCATTGGCAACACTGGACAAAGCGGCGGTTCCACTGGTTAATGAACACGCGTTCATTTCGAGGGAGTATCACATGGAGTTGAGCAAAATTCGCGCCATCATCACCGGCGGCGCTTCGGGGCTGGGGGCTGCGACCGCGCGGCACTTCGTTGAGTCGGGCGCGCAGGTGACGCTCTTCGACCGCGACCGGGCGGGCGGCGAGGCTTATGCGGCAGAGATCGGCGCGACCTTCGCCGAGGTCGACGTGACCTCCGAGGACAGCGTCGCCGCCGGGATCGCAGCCGCAGTAGACGCGATGGGCGGCATCGATGTGGCGGTCAATTGCGCCGGTATCGCCACCGGCGAGCGCGTGGTCGGCCGCGACGGGCCGCACCGGCTCGAGAGCTTCGCGCGCACGATCGACATCAACCTCGTGGGCAGCTTCAACGTCGCCCGCCTCGCCGCCGCCGAGATGGCCCGCAACCCCGGCCCCGAGCGTGGCGTGATCATCAACACTGCCTCCATCGCGGCTTTCGACGGCCAGAAGGGCCAGGCAGCCTATGCGGCGTCAAAAGGCGGAATCGTCGCGATGACCCTGCCCCTCGCCCGCGATCTGGCCAGCCAGGGCGTCCGTTGCTGCGCCATCGCGCCGGGCATTTTCGCCACGCCGATGATGAAGGGCCTGCCCCAGGAGGTGCAGGACAGCCTCGCCGCCGAAGTCACCTTCCCGAAGCGGCTCGGTGATCCGTCGGAATACGCCAAACTTGCCGGTTTCATCGTCCAGAGCGGCTATCTGAACGGCGAAGTGATCCGCCTCGACGGGGCGCTCCGGATGCGTTGACCTCACGTTTATGACGGCTTTGCGAAGGATCTGAAAAAATCCTCGAAAAACGGGTTGCAAGGGCGCGCGAGGGCGGCTAAATCCCGCCCTACGAAACGACCCCTGATGCGGAGAGGTGGCAGAGTGGTCGAATGCGGCGGTCTCGAAAACCGTTGTCGGTGAGAGCCGACCCAGGGTTCGAATCCCTGTCTCTCCGCCATCCACTCTTTTGGCAGCAATAAAATCAAACCCTTAGGGGTCAGATTGTCAAACCTTCGGGCTGGGTTTGACAATGTTCGTTCGCGTTTCCTTCTCTTCTAGTGCCTTCATCCCTTCCGTCGCCAGTCGCTTGCGGTCGGCTGCGGCGGTATATCGGGCTGCCTCGGCAAGCGCGGCGTGGCCCAAAACGGCCATGATCTCGTTCGCGGAACGGCCATGCTCGGCGAGGCGTCGCGCGGTGGCCTTTCTAAGCCCGTGAGGCGACAGCCCCTTGGGAAGCCCAGCTTCAGTTGTCACATCCCGAAACCAGTTCGTAAAACCCGCTGGACTGAAAGGCTTACCCTGTGCAGTGGTCAGGAAGGTCAGGTTGTCGCGCGGCGTCGCCTCTATCGCTTCACGAAGAGGGCGAAGGACCGGCACATGAACGGTAGTGCCCGTTTTCTGCTGTGTGATCGTCAGCACACCTTCTCTGACATGCTGGCGGCCAAGACGCACAACGTCCGAGCGCCTTTGCCCCGTATAGAGCAAGAGCATGAAAGCTAGATGCGCCCGCGTGCCCGGCTTGTGTGTCGCAAGGAAGGTTTCGATGTGCTCTTCCTCCCACGTCGCGAAACCAGAAGATCGCACTTTGATTTTGCGGACGCCCTGCGTCGGATCATCACGACGCCAGCCCAGTTCAACTGCGTGCCGCATCAGCAGATGAATCATGCGCAACAGGTTGTTCGCCGCCGTGGGCGTCTCGGCCTTGGCTCCGATGATCGCCCGAACATGTTTGGTTTCCATCTTTGCAACGCGGTTGTCGCCATACGCAGTTCGGAAGCGCTCGATGATGCCGCGATAGGTGGTCTTAGTCGAGCTTCGCAGCCCGGCAAAATCCGCAGTCTGATAGTAGCTCGCCACCAGCGCGTCCACGCTCCCGGGCTTAACCTTTTTTGCGCCTACCTGCGGCACGCTGCCCTCCAAAGCCTCTTCATAAGCGGCCATAAATTCGGGGCTCCACGGCAAGCCGGGAAGCGCCGCGCGCGGCACGCCGGGCTTGCGAAGATACCAGCGGACCTTTCCATGTCTGTCTGTAAAGCCCTGACAGTAAGGCGGTGGTCGTCGGAGTTGCTTCATACTTGGTCCCATTCGTTGTCATCGGAACCATCTTCGGACGAGTCACTGTCGCCCGGCAAGCAATCAATCGCAGCGTCCAGCGCCCGCACGTCCCAGAGGATGCGGCTATAAATCCGCTTCGGGCCGGGCATGAAGCCGTCGGCCATCATTCTGTCAAAGGTATTGGGAGACACCCCGGCATAAGCAGCCGCTTCAATCCGCGACAGTAGTCGCGCGGTCGGAACGGGCAACGCTCTATGTCGTGCCGGGGTGTGCATATCAACCTCAGAACGCTCCGTTGAGGCGGACCCGAACGGACCCGGACGGGTTGCCCGCTGCCGAGACGGCCACGCCGATCTTTGTATTGCCGCTGGCGGTGCTGGTCACGGCCCCGTCGGACGCGCGGAAATAGATCGCATCGCCCACGGCCAGTTCGTCGGTGGAGACTTTGGGCATCTCGAAGACGCCTTCCGTCACCAGCACCAGAGGTTCGCCAATGGCGGCGTCGCCCGATGCGATGCCGAAGAGATTGCCGAGTTTGACGCCATCGCCAGAGCTGGCGGCGGCCACGGCGGTGACGGTGAGGTTTTCACCGGGTTGCACGAAATTGCGCATTTCAGGTTCCTTTCGAGGTTCGGAAATGAAGGGTGGTCGGCGTCCGACGCCCGGCCAGTTCGGCAATCTGCCGGTCCAGCGACGCCAGAGCGGCGGCCATCTGGGCGTCGGACTTGTATTCGACTTCCTCGCCATTCTGGTCACGGAAGCGCCGCACGCCGCCCGCACGCGCCGTCAGAAGCGCGTCACGGGCTTGCGTGAGCTGGTCGAGCGTCAGCGCCATCAGGAAGCCGCCACGCGCTGCGCGCCGCGCCAGTCGAGCCAGCCCGCGCCGAAGTCGAGGAAGCCCCGGAAGGACAGCCCCAGCGTGTCCCAGCTTTCGCGGCGCTGGACTTGGACGCCCTCGGCCCCGCTCAGATAGGCGTAGCGCAGGCAGGCCAGACGGCCCGGGTCCGCGAAGAGATACCACGTGCCCGACGGCAGGCGCGGTTCCACCAGCAGCTTCAGCTTGCCCGCGAAGGGGTTCACGTCCGCCGTGGTGCCGGGTTGGATCGCGGCAAGGATTTCCTCGGCCTCGGTTTCCAGATCGGCGGGCACCAGCAGGTAGCGCGGCGGCGCGTCGATGATGGTTTTGCCATCGGTGCCCTTGCGCAGGCGCATGGCTTCGCGGTTCTCGGTCAAGGTCGCCTTGGACGGCAGCCCGGCGGTTTCCCCGATGTTGCCCCGGCTGGCGTCGAAGACGGGCGTGCCGTCGCGCATGTCCGGGTTGCTGGTTAGCATCGCCACCATGATCGCCGCTTCCGTCTGCGCAGCCGCCTCGCCAAAGGCGCGCACGGTGTCGCTCAGAAGGTTCAGGTCATCATTGATGATGAGATTCCGGGTCAGGTCGATCCGGCGGCCAAAGGTCTTGAGGTTGATGGACTCGCCCTCTTCGGCCCGGCTGGTGGCGGTGAACTCGCCATTCTCGGCCATCTCTTCCAGCTCGCCCATTTCGCCAAGGCGAATTGCCGTGCTGGTCTTGAAGTCCCGGAGCGTCTGCTTGCGGCAAAGCGCCTTCAGGGGGCTTTCGGCGGCCCGGTAAGACGCCATCGCGGTCTTGCCGGTCGCGTCCATGACGGTCAGGGCGAAGTCGCTGGTGCCGTGCGCGGCGGCGCGGTGAAGCACTTCATCCCGGCTCATGCCGCGCGTGCTGGTGCCCATGCGCTCCACGGATTCGCGGGCCATGTCCATCAGGCTCACGTCGGCATAGGTGCGCGACGCCTCGGGCAGCTCTTCCAGCCCGCCCATGCGATAGGCAAGCGCCTCGGCTTGTCGGGTGCGGATCGTGGCCGGGTCTTCGTTCGAGCCATGCACGCGGACCACGGGGGCCGAGCGGCGGGTTTGCTGAGCGTCGAAGACGGCAGCCTTGGCGGCGGTCATGTCGGCTTCGTCGTCAATGAGCTGGTCGGCCAGCTCCGGGCCAAGCCCGGCAGCGCGGACAAGCCCCCGGATGTCGCTCCGGCGTTGCGCTTCCGCCTCTCGCGGCGAAAGGGTTTCGATGGTCTCGGGCATGGGGTCCTCTTTCTGCCGTAGACGGGCGGACGGGTCCGCCGGATTAGAGGTCAAAGTGACCTCGGTGAGACGCCACCCGGTCGGGCTCTTCACCCTGCCCTGCGGCGTATTCCGTTCGGCCCAGCCCGAGACGCGGTAGCCGATACTGACTCCGCTCACGGTGCCGTCCGCGATCCGCTGGACCACGGGGGCCGCGTCTTCGGCGCTGGTAATTTCAAGGACGGCCACCACGGCGTCGCCTTCCACGCCGATGGACCGGACGCGGCCAAGCTGGTCGCGGACAGAGGCGGTGCGGTGCGAGTCCAGGACGGGCAGCCCGTCAGAGCCCGACAGGTCCAGCGTGTCGGCGGTCAGCACTTCCAGAAACGGCCCCCGGGCGTCGCGCCGGGTCACGGGCGACGGTGTGGCGATCACGGCGGAGACGGTGCGCGTCTCCGGGTCATAGCTGTTGGGGCGGGTCTGGGTGGCCCGCGTCAGCGAGTTATCGAGGGGCATTCGCGTCTCCACTACTGAAGGACAGGCTAAGCTCGGCTTCCCGCGCGCGGTCGTCGGCAATCTCGCGGTCAAGCTCGGCCACGTTCCAGCCGAGCTGTGCAACAGCTTGGCGGCGGCTGGTCAGCCCCATTTCGAGGGCAGCGCGGGCCGCTTCCATGTCCTTTTGCGGGTCCACCTGCATGGGACGCGGCGGCAGCCACTCGGCTTTCCGCGCGGCGGAAAGGTCCGCCACGTCCAGACGCCCGGCCACGTATTCGTCAGTGACGAAGCGTTGGAAGATCGGATTCAGGAATTGCGGGACAAGCGTGTGGTAGACGTATTGCTCCACCTTGGCCCGGAACGGCAGAAGCCCGGCCCGCAGGCTAGAATAGTTCGCTTGGCTCAGGTCGCCGTCAACAAGGTGTTGGGGCACGCCAAGCCCGGCGGCAATCTGGCCGAGCGTCAGCTTTGCGAAGGCAATGGACTCCTTGGCTTGCTCGGGCGCGGCGAACTTGATGTCAGTCCCGCCCGGCAGGACGCGCACCACGCCGGGTTCAAGGGAAATGTCCCCGCCATCGGCTTCGGGGAAGGCTTCACCGGCCCCGCCCATGTTCGTGGTGTCGGTGACGAAGCCCGCGAACATGGAAGAGATTTTCAGCCCGACAAGCATGGCATCAAGGGCTTGGTCCAGCTCATTGACGGTAAGCAGGATCGGGGCGAGCTGGGAAATACCGCGCACTTGGCCCGGGCCGAGCTGGCGAAAAATGTGGATCACGTCTTCAGCCGGAACGCGGATGGTCTCTTGCGGGGTCGGGAAAAGATCGGTCGGGCGTTGCGGGCGGAAGTGATAGGCGCGGCGCGTGCCATTGGCGGCAAACTCCACGCCCGCCACCACATAGCCGCCGTTGCCCAGCTCGCGGGTGTCGGTTTCGTCCAGAGCCTCGGCAGGGTATTGCCGCCAGACGGTCCGCGCGTCGCGGTTCTCGGCCACGAAGAGGGCTTCCCCGTCTACGATTTCGGCTAGCACGGCGGCGGCGGTCATGCCCCGGAAGTCGGTGCGCGCCTCGGCGTCCAGATCGGCATCGGAAAACTCCTTGTCGATAAGCGCGGCCACGTCCTTATCGGGATAGGCTGAATTGGCTTCGATGCCCGCCCCCACGGCCTCGGCCACAATCGCGTCCACGGCGTTGCGGATATAGCCGTTGTTGGCATAGGCGTGCCGAGCCCGGGCGCGCACCGGAATGGCGGCGGCCAGTGTCTCAGTCCCATGCGAGCCGAAGTGCCGCCCGAAGCCCGCGCCACGACGGCCACCGGCAGCCGCGTCAAAGGATCGGACGGCCACCGGCGCCGCGTCGCGCTTGAAGGGATTGAGGCGGGTCAGCAGGGACATGGTGTTAGCCCTCCATCCCTCTGATGGCCGTCAGAAGCTCGGAAATGAGGCGCGATGCGCAGAGCTGGAAGCGGCAGTCTTCCGGCCCGAAGTCGAGGTCAGCGGACTCGAAGATCGAATCCACCCTCGCGTCTTGCTCGGGCGTTTCGCTCGGCCAATCGGCTGCGCAGGCGAAACGTCCGTCTGCATACATGACCAGAGACACGCCGAAGACCTGCCCGGCCTCCGCCTTGTAGATGCCTTCACCGATGAGGCTCAGGGTGCGCCCGGGCGCGGTGCGGGGCGTGCTCAGAAGAAACCGGATAAGCCGTTCGAGCTGCCAGCGGTCGAGGCCGAAGGCGCTCGCCTTCTGGGCAAGGCGCAGCGCGCAAATGGTTTCCATGCTGTAAGTGTCCGCGCGACCGGCCCGGCCTTCGGGCGGGAAAGCGTGGCGTTGCGTCAGATGCCGCAGCGCTTTGTCGGCGCGCTTGCGGTTCTCTTCGTCCGTTAGGTTGTCGAGCGTCGCGAACACGGTCGCTGCATCGGTGATGGTATAGGTCATGCTTCAGTCCCATTTTTTGGCCATTCGACCCTTTAACCCATTTTGGGTTGACTGGTCAATACGCGACCTTTATGACGACGGTGTTGGCTTCGGGAAGGGCCAACAGTCGAGTGCACGAAGTGACTGGGCGGGGCATCCTCGCCCGCCCGGTCACACCCGACAAAAGGAAATTATCATGACATTGCGCCAAAAGCTCGAAGCCTTGGCTTACCGCAGCTCTCCGCCGGTAATAGCGGCAGCGTTTGCATTACAAAGGTTGGATGAGCTTGGGCTCGATGATTATCCGGAAATTGGATTTGACCCAGACCTCATGAAACGCCTAATTCACGTCCAGAAGCTCCTCTGACTACGACTTTTTAACGACTCTCTTCTCAAGAAACAGATTCCGCCCCTTGTTAGTTAGAGAAAGAAACTCTTGAATCCCGCCCTGAGTGGCCTGAGCTTGTCGCGCCGATATCAATCCAAGCGCAATAAGTTGTGCTTTTATTGTGATCATATCGGTGTCTCGGATATCATATACGGGTTCTAAGTCCCAATCTTCAGCCAAGGCTCTAATTCCCTGGGTTATAACACCGTCCATCATCGGTCGCGTCAGGCACCCGGCGACAGCAACAAAAATATCTGACCAAGTTGCACCAATGTTCTTGGCTGCATACCTTGGCGATCCATTGACTCTGCCTGTCCTAACGCGACATCTTATAGTGAAAACCTCGTCAAAATCAGCCAGCCCATCTACAATGGGTTCGGACATAGCTCTGATCTTCTCAAGCTCTTCTTTAAGAGACGCATTTTCCTGAAGTGCTTTGTTTGCTTGGGCAAGCAACTCATCGCTTGCCGCAGCATCGCCGCGAATCCAGCCCTGCTTGGGGTGGTCATCAAAGGCGTGCATCAGAGCTTTCACCACCATCATCTCCAAATCTTGTCGAGTATTCCACATCCTCACAAGACGACCATTCATCGCCTTCTCGCGGAAGGCATTTAAAGCGTCAATTGCCTCTTGCGTTGTTTCGCTTTTACCAACGGGAATCGCGGCGGGATTGTTATGAACAAAAACGATAACCACCTTTTCCGTTTCGATCGCGTAGTCATACTCTCGCTCGGTAAAACTAATACCAGCTTCATCTAAAGACCCATAGCGCCCACCAATAATCAAAAGGTAGTAGTCACACTCATCGATCACGCGCTTGATATACTCAAGCTGGTCAACATCGGAAGCGGGAAACAGCTCCATTCCGGCCGGGATATGCTTCAAGTCAAGAATGTTGCGTATAGCGTCCTGACGTTCGTCAGCCAGATCGCGAAAGGTAGATGAAACGAAAATCTGATATTTCTTATTGGCCAACTCTACTGCCCCTCAAGCCATTTACTTTTGGCCACGGTAGCGCGGCGCTTGGGCATTGTCACCGCCTGAACTTCTTCGGCGCGGCGGTCCACGTTGGCGTTGACCAGATTGCGCACGGCCATTGCGTAGATGACGCAATCGAGGGATTCCGCCCTGCGACCCGGAGTGCGCTCCCATTGCCGGATCGGTGCGCCCTTGCGGTAGTGGACCACCAGCCGTTCGGACGCCAGCTCTTCATAAAAGCGCCCTTCCAGCGTATCAGAAAAGCGGACAGAGCGGCCACGGGTCAGTCGATTGATAAGCTGCCCCTTGAGCCCGTCCACGCCCACAATGAAGAGCCGCGCGCCCCGCGTGTCGCTGGCCTTAATCGCCTGCCGGTCGCCCGATGCGCCCTTCACGGCATAGATGCGAAGGCCCATGCGCGGGCGGCAGAAGCCAAGAACTCGGTCCATCGTCACGCCGTCGCCCGCATCAATGCCCGTGGCGTCCACCCGCAGGAAGCCGCCCTTGGGGTGCTTCCAGACTGTTCGCAGGGCGTCGTCCAGCTCGGCCCACACGCCGTCCCCCATCGGGTCGCCATAGATCACGTCTTGCGCCAAGATGAAGACTTCATCCCTGCCCCATCCCACGAAGACCATTTCCAGCCGGTCGCGCTGCACGTCCACGCCACAGGTGACAAACAGCACGTCTCCCGGGATCGCATCGGGCAGCCCAAAAGGCTCGGCCCGGGCGGCCAGTGCCGCGTCATCAATCTCTTCGGCGGCCTCGCGCCAACCTTGGCCCATGAGGGTGTTGGTCCAGACTTGCAGCTTGTCGGGGTGCGCCTTCGATTCAAGGAACTCTTGGGCGATCTTGCCCCAAGAGGCGTTGGCCAGCGTGGACACAAGCGCGTTGAGCCGGAAACCGGCGTGGCCCTCCACCTCGGGCCGCGTGATCCGCCAGCGCCCGGCGGCCACCATTGCGGGCTTCTGCCGCTCTTCGGTCACGGCCCCGCAGCTCGGGCAGACATAGGCGGCCTTCAGGGGCTCGCCCTCGGGCCATTGGATGTCTGCCCACGTGATCTCATGGAAGTCGCCACAGTGCGGACACGGGCACTCATATACGCGGGTGTCGCTGTTGGCGTAGGCCCGCAGCACGTTGGACGTGGCCTCAAGCGTGGGCGTGCTGCCCAGCACGATCTTGCGATTGGGAAAACTAAGGGTGCGGCGTTCGGCTAGCGTGAGGGGCGAGCCCTCGGCCCCCGGCTCCATCGCGTCGGCTTCATCGATCAGCAGGACACGGACGTTGTGGCGGCGCAGGTTGCGGGGGCTCTTGGCGGCCACCACCTTAAGGCTGCCGCCGGGGAAGCGGCGAGACAGCAGCGTGTTGCGCCCGGCTTCGTCGGTCTCGGCTGACATGAGCCCCTTCAACTCCGGCGTGGCCGAGAAGATTGGTTCCAGATCGCTCACCACGTAGTCGCGGGCGTCCGCCTCGGTCGGCTGCAAGACCATGATCGGCGCGGGCTCATTGGCGATGTATGCGGCCACGGTGCCCGAAAGCAGCGTGGTCAGCCCGACGCGCACCGGCTTCACCACGGTCACGCGCTCTATGAGCGGGTCGGAAATGGCTTCAGCGATGCCCCGTTGATACGGCCAGAGCGTGACTCGCCCCGGAGTGGCCGAGACGCCTTCAGGCAACCGCATGGTGCCTTCGATCCAATCGGGCAGGCTCAGGCGCGGCGGCGGCTTCAGAGCGGCCATAGCGTTGCGGCGGGTGCGGGTCAGGGCGTCAGTCACGGCAAAGCCTTCTGTAGACCCTGATGCCCGGAAGCAGATCGGTCGCATCTACTGCGCTATCATCAAGCTTCGTGGCAATGCCTTCTAAAATTCTCACCGTTTCCATTGACGCCGGAGAATTCTTCACCGTAGCGCTAAAAATATCAGAAGCTATTCCTTGCCTGATTTCCGAGATGCGCAGGTTTTGCTTTGCCAGAATTTGAAGCGTTGTTCCCAATTCGGCACATTCTGTTTCAGTTATTTCCTGTGCAAGCAGAACACCCGGGAACAAACAAATAAACGTAGCTGCAAAAAACTTTCTAGCCATCATTTCGATTCTCCTCTTTCGTCAACTCAATGAGCACGTCGCGAACTTCAGCGTCCAGCGCGGCAAGGTCATGCGGGGTCAGGTGGCCGAGCTTGCCAGCGGCTCGGCTCGGTAGAGCGAGGAAGGCGGCACGCACGTCCCGCAAGACGCCAGCCCACTCGCGTTCCACCTCAGCGGCGGCGATAAGCTCGCCACGGGCTCGGGCGTTCTGGAAGGCGAGCTTGTCCGCGTTCTCTTTCGCGAGCCGGAGCTTTTCGGCGGCCAGCTCGGCGTCGGCCCGGCGGCCAGTGGCCCCGGCACGGGCGTTCTCGCAATAGGCCCGGATCGCGGCCCGGAGGGGAAACCGCTTGTCAGCGTTCCGGGGGATCACGCCTTCCCGGGCGAGGGTCGAGACGCGGTTGGCGGTCAGGCCGAGCCATTCCGCCAGCTCACCAGCGGTCACGCCCTCGGGTTCCGGGCCACCCACCAGCGCGTCGATTTCTGCCATTTCAGTCTTGGGGATCATGCGGGCCTCTCACTCTTTGCACCAAAGCTCCAAGTTCTCGCCACATTTGCTCGCCAGAACTCATCAAACTAATGATTTTGAAAACTAAAATACTGGAGATTGGCATGATTTGGGCCGGGCGACTAAATGCGATTATTGCACTGATCGCGATCTTTGGCGGCATTGTTTGCATAGCTGGCGCACTCATTAATTCTGACGGCGGCACGGCGGCGATGGCACTCAGCTTTTTTGGCGTCTTCATCCTATTCGGTGCCCTTTTCGCAAAAATCGGTTTTGTTCTCGCGGATACGATCTACCGTGCGGCAAAGGGCAAACCGCTCATCTATGATCAAAAGGTCACTTTTGACCGCGCGAGGGGAGCGAACATCTCTGAGTGAATCCCAGCAGAAGCCATCAGTTGGGTTTTCATTCCTGATTTTCTTGTAAAGCGACAAGAACCGGGGCTCCGCGTCCCCCCCGACGCGCCCAGAGGGGAAAGGACCCACACGGGAACGTTGGGAACGCCGGTAAAGCCGGGAACGCCCGCCCCACGGAAGGGGTGGATACCCACCGCTCAAGGTATCCACCTCCAAGAGGCTGTAATCATTGGCTTTATCTGAGGGGTGGATACGGTGGATACCTTTTCCCCATTGTAGTGCCTGAGCCCTGCTAGCCACGGGGCGGGCAGCCGTCTTGCTTCCCCAGTAGTTTTTTCGGGAATAGGTATCCACCGTATCCACCAGACGAATTTCACCCTGTAAAACAGATGGTTGCAGGTGGACACCCGTATCCACCAAGGTATCCACCGTATCCACCTTCATCCCTGCACCCTCCGCCAGACGTTGCGCCGCTTGGTCTTGTGCACCGCCCAGCCCAATTCCCGGAGCACGGCCCCGGCTCGGTTCTGGTCCGCCCGGGTATGCCGCCCCGGCAGAATACCAAGTGCCCCATTCAGGACTTCCGAAACCGTCACCTCTTCCCGGGGCACGGGCTCGCCACCTACCTCTTCAACCATCCCTTCAAGCCACCGGGAAACGTCGTCCATCCAGCTATCGGAAACATAGGCGGCAGCTTGAACCGGCGCGGCGTGCTCGGCCTCAAAGTCGCGGTCCAGCCACCACGGTTCGCCCGCCTTGAACGCGGCCACGGCTTCCGCAAAGAGCTGGTCGCGTTCGGCGGCCAATGCCTCCACGTCAATTACCCGCGTTACCGTCACCGGCCAGAAGCGCCGCCCGCCCGTGGCGTCCCGCAAGAACTGGTCTTCGTTCGTCGTCCCGACAAAGACACACTGGCGGGGGAACGCTTCGTCAAATTTGGCATAGGGAAGCCGCACCCGATCCACCGCCCCCGAAAGGAACGCCTTCAGGTCTTCGGACTCACTCTTCCGGGACGGTGCCAGCTCGGCCAGCTCCACCAGCCACTTGCCTTGCAGGTGACGGATTGCATCGGTCTTGTCGCCACCGATGGACGGCAGCGTGTCGCTGAAATACTCGGCCCCCGCCAAGACGCGGCAAGCCGTGCTCTTGTTCTGGCCTTGCCGCCCGGACAGGACAAGCGTGTGGTCCTGCTTGCATCCCGGCTTCATGACGCGGGCCACCATCGCAATCAGAAACTTGCGCCCGACGGTGCGGACGTAGGGCGAGTCCTCGGCCCCCGCGTGTCGCACCAGCCAAGATTCGAGCCGTTCCGTGCCATCCCAAACCAAGGCGTTGAGCTGGTCGCGGATCGGGTGATAGGCGCACTTCTGGGCAACGGCGTGGGCAGCATCGGCCACCATTTCCTTGCCCACGGTTTCGAGCCCCCGGCGTTCCAGCGCCATGCGGGCGAGCGACACGGCGGCGTCATTGAGCTGCCCGTCGCGCCATTCGTCCCGCCCGCTCATGAGGTTCTTGGCAAGCCCGGGAAGGATTGAGTCGAGATTGCGCCCAAGGTAGACGGTCGTGTTGAAGAGGTTGATGACGGGCCGGTCGCCTCGCATCATCGGCGTGCCCCATTCGACTTTAGACACGGCCTTAGAAGGGGTGCCCACAAGCGCCGCAATTGCCGTATCCTCTTCCGCGTCGGGGCCGTCGAAGTCTTCGGCAGCCGTCGCCGCCCGCCACGCCTCAACGTCGGGGTGCGTCCACCCGGCGTCTATTGCAGGGCGCAAGATCGCCCAGACGCTCGCCCGCTCGCCAGTATAGGCGTTTTCGCGGCACCACTTGGACTCGGCCTCATGGTGGTCATAGCCGCCCCAGCCTTCGGACCATTCATGCCAAAGTGCATTGCCCTCTTCGGAGCCGCCGGTTTCGTCCACGATGATGCGGCAGACCTTGAACCACTCCGCGTCAGAGCCGAAGAGACGTTCCCGGGTTTCATGGGACAGGGAAAGAAGAGCGGCCCGAAGCGCGTCGAAAGAGAGCCCGGACGGCTCGGCCCCGGAGCTGGCCCGGATCGCGCGCGGTTGCATCGGCAAGGCGGCAGGCCACGCGGGCAGACAATGCACGTCCCGAAGATCGGCCCAAAGGTCCAGATCGCCCGATTTGAAGGAATAGCCCTTGGCCCCCGGCGCAACGGCAAAGCCCCGCTCGCCGCGCACGTCCACACCTGCCAGCCCGTCCTTGTCTTGGCCCACGCTGCACCTGAGCCCCGGCTTGTGCTCAAACCACAGGTGCAGGCCGCCGGAAACCGTCTCCACCACAATGGGCGACTCCGGCTCAAAGCCAAGCTGGCGCAAAGCCTCCGAGCCGTCCTTGCCGTCTTTTCGGTCAAGGTCCAGCACAGCGATTCCAGACGGCTCGCCCGTCGGGAAGGCGGGCATGGCGTCGGGCCACCTCTTCCACCATTTGCGGACTTGGCCTTCGTCGGTCGTGGCCGCGTCCTTCCACTTCACCAGCGGGCGTTTCTTCGCGTCCACCGGGAAGACAGGGATGCCAGCTCGGGCGAGGTCCAGAGCGGCAGAGACTTGGCCTATAGGGGCATTGGTGCTATATTTTGGAGGCATCGTATATTCCACTTTCGGTGCCGCGACACGGGGACTTAGCCGGTCCCGCTAGTCAGATTTCATGGCCCCCACTGGTCGCAGCCGGTGGGGGTTTTTGTTTCCCGAGTTGGGTCCGAAAGGTTTGACAAATGCCCTGAAAAGCTATGGAAATCAGTGAAGAGGATTTAGGAGGTTTGACAGCCTAAGTGATTGAAAAAGCTTAGATCGTCGATTCCCTGTCTCTCCGCCACTTTCCCCGGCAAATGAATGTGGGGAAAATATCCACTAAAATCAGCGCTTAGATAGCGTAGCTCGGCGCGTGGCCCGCCTCTTTCGGTGAATTTGCCATGCGAGCGGAGCGCTTGCCCTTTTTCCCGGCTTCCGAATTTTGGCAAACAGCCGCCCCCTGCGGAAAGTCAGAGGCTCCCGGATCGAAGCCAGTCGCCGCGCCGGCAGCATTGTTCCCGGCGGCAGACGCGGCGCGTCGTGCTCGGACGAACGAAACCGATCCCTCCAAAACCGATTCTCACCGGCGTGTGACAAAACATTGCTCTCAGATGACGGTTTTGTGCACAAATTTTGTGCAGCCACCGCGAAAAATCCACCTCTGAGCTGTGAACCCGCTGGGGTTTCGCAATTTGCGCTTGCCGCCTGAGTCTCACGCTGCAAATTTGGTTCCACATCGGAACAACCCGAACGGCAATTGCGCCTCGCTTTGACACCGCTTTCCTGCGGCAAGTCAGCGGGGCGTTTTGCGTTTTGGATCAGGGGTGCTGCGGGAGCGGATATGAAGAAACGGATCGAACTTGGCCTGCTATATTCCCGCTCGGGGAGCTATTCTCTGATTTCAGAGGCTTGCCGGACCGGGGCGCTGAGCGCGATTGCAGAGATCAACGCGATGCCCGATTTCCCGCTCACCTTTGCTCCGGTCGAGCGCGACCCAGAGGGCAACATCGACGCCTATGGTCCGCTCTGCGAGGAAATTCTGCGAGACAGCGATGCCCGCCACGTGATCGGCTGCGTCACGTCGTGGAGCCGCAAGGAAGTGATCCCGACGCTGGAGAAAGCGGGCGGTACGCTCTGGTACGCGGTGCCCTACGAAGGGTTCGAAGCCTCCGATCATGTCGTCTACACCCATGCCTGCCCGAACCAGCACCTGCTGCCAATGCTCGGCTGGGCCTTCGCCCGGCTGGGACGGCGGGGCTTCCTGACCGGCTCGAATTACATCTGGGGCTGGGAGATGAACCGGCTCGCCCGAGACGTGATCTCGACCGCTAGCGGCGAGGTTCTGGGCGAACGTTACCTGCCGCTCGGCTCGCTTGATGTCGACCGGATGATTGCTGAAATTCGCGCAACCCGGCCCGATTTCATTCTCAACAACCTGATCGGCCCGTCGCAATACGCCTTCCTCGAAGCCTATCACAGGCTCGGTCAGGAGGACGCCCATTTCCGGCCCGAGACCTGCCCGATCCTCTCGTGCAATCTGACCGAATGCGAATTGCCCGCGATCCATCCGGGCGCGGCCGAGGGGCTCGTGGCCGCCGGGCCGTATTTCCGCGGCGCGACCGGCTGGCCGCAGGCGCAGCGCAATTTCGGCTCCTCGCATGAAGCGGCCGCTTGGTCTTCGGTCTATCGTCTCGCGCTTCTGCTCTCGGGGCACGAAGACGCCCCGGGCCAGAGCCTCGCACAACTCTTGCACGATGCGCCGCAGGGTACCGAGGGCATCGACGCCTCGACCCACCATACCGCCCTGCCCGTCCTGATCGCGCAGGTCGAGAACGGCGCTTTCACCGTTCGCGAGCGGTTCGAAGCCGTCGCGGGCGACCCCTATCTCGCACGGGGTCGCAACGCGGTCTCGCCCGGCGCGCCCCGACTGAAGGTGGTGTCATGAAACGCAAGATCCGCATCCCCGATCTCGGTGGCGCCCGCGCCTATATCCTGCATCGCCCGCACGCGACCGTGCAGGCGCTCGAGCGGCAGTTGCGCGCGATCGGACTGACGGTCGTGCATTGCTGGCCCGAACTTCCGGCGGAAGCGCTGTCGGGCGATTTCGTCTTCTTCGACGCGGATCAGGGCTATGACGAGCAATTCCCGTGGAAGCCGGGGCAAAGCCCGATGCCGATGATCGCGCTGATCGGGACCGAAGCGCCGGGCCGGATCGAATGGTCGCTGGAAGCCGGTGCCCATGCGCAGCTCCTCAAACCGGTGGGCGATGGCGGGGTCTATTCAGCGCTGCTGATCGCGCGGCTCGGTTTCGAGGCGCGGGCGCAGCTTTCGGCGGAGATCGCGGATCTGCGTCGCCGCCTCGACGAGCGCCAGACGGTGGTGCGGGCGGTCACTCTGCTGGCCGCGCGGGGAAAGAGTGAGGCGGAGGCCTATGACCAGCTCCGCCAGATGGCGATGGCCTGGCGCGTGAGTTTCGAGGATGCCGCGCGCCGCATCGTCGCCAACCATGACGAACAAAGGAAGAGTGATGACCGACGCGACCTTGGCTGAGGGACCGGCCCGACCGCAAAGCGCCTTGCGCCGCCTGATGCGCCGCAAGCTCGCCCTTCTGGGCTTTGCGATCATCGCGATCGTAACGCTTGGCGCGATCTTCGCGCCGTGGATCGCGCCATTCGAGCCGCAGGACCAGATGTTCGACGGGCTGACGCTGGAAGGCGCCCCCATGCCGCCGGGCGAAAAGTTCTGGCTCGGCACCGACCTTCTCGGCCGCGACCTGTTCTCGCGCATCCTTTACGGCGCGCGGACCTCGCTGATCATCGGCGTCGTCGCCAACGGCCTTGCGCTGATCATCGGCACGCTGATCGGCGTGACGGCAGGCTATTTCCGCGGCTGGATCGGTGCGGTGCTGATGCGCTTCACCGACCTGATGATGGCCTTCCCGGCGCTGCTGCTGGCGATCTGCCTCGCCGCTATCTTCACGCCGTCGCTGTGGATCGTCGCGATGGTGATCGCGCTGGTGAACTGGGTGCAGACGGCGCGCGTGGTCTTCACCGAGACCTCCGCGCTGGCCGAGCGTGAATTCGTCGCCGCCGAGCGGACCCTCGGCGCGGGCACCGTGCGTATCCTGTTCCGCCACATCCTGCCGCATCTGGTGCCGATGATCATCGTCTGGGGCACGCTGGGGATTTCGACCACGGTGCTGCTGGAGGCGACGCTGAGCTATCTCGGCGTGGGGGTTCAGCCGCCGACGCCGAGCTGGGGCAACATCATCTTCGAGAACCAGACCTATTTCCAGGCGGCCCCTTGGCTCGTCTTCATCCCGGGCGCCGCGATCCTGCTGCTGGCGCTGTCCTTCAATCTCGTGGGCGACGCATTGCGCGACGTGCTCGACCCGACGCAGAGAGGGCGTGACTGATGCTGGCCTATCTGATCCGACGCCTGATCCAGGCTGCCCTGATCCTTCTCGGCGTCTCCTTCATCACATTCTTCCTGCTCTTCGTGCTGCCGGCCGACCCGGTGCGTCAGATCGCGGGCCGCTCGGCCACGCCCGAGACGGTTGCCAATATCCGCCACCAGCTGGGCCTCGATCAGCCCTTCATCGTGCAATACTGGCGCTACCTGACCGGGTTGTTCCAGGGCGATATGGGCCGCAGCTACCTGCAGAAGACCGAGGTCGCGACGCTGGTCGCCGCGCGTCTGCCCGCGACGCTCCTGCTGATGCTGGGCGCGATCGTCGCCGAACTGATCATGGGGCTCACGCTGGGCATCGTCGCCGCGATCCGCCGCGGCGGCGCGCTCGACCAGTCGCTGATGATCACTTCGTTCGTCGCGGTCTCGGCGCCGCAATTCGTGGTCGGCCTGCTTCTGCTCTATGTCTTCGCGGTCAAGCTGAGCTGGTTCCCGATCGGTGGCTACGGCAGCTTCTCGAACCTCGTGCTGCCGGCGCTGACCCTCGGGATCATGGGCTCGGGCTGGTACAGCCGGATGATGCGCTCCTCGATGATCGACGTGCTGCGCTCGGACTATATCCGTACCGCGCGCGCCAAGGGTCTGCGGCGCTTCCGGGTGCTGGCGCTGCACGCGATGCCGAACGCCATCCTGCCGATCATCGCGATGATCGGGATCGATATCGGCATCTTCATGTCCGGCATCGTCGTCGTGGAAAGCGTCTTTGGCTGGCCCGGCATCGGGCAGCTCGCCTGGCAGGCGATCCAGCGCGTCGACATCCCGATCATCATGGGCGTCACGCTCGTATCCGCCTGCGCGATCGTGCTGGGCAACCTGCTGGCCGACCTGATCACACCTTTCATCGATCCGCGCATCAAGCTGCGCTGATCGCAACCAGAGCCCCGGAGGAACCGGGCCCCTCGACCAACGTCCAACGGAGAAAGAGAGACAAAATGAGCTTGATGAGAAAGATGCTCGTGACGAGCACCCTCGCGGTGTCGCTGGGCTTCGGCAGCTTTGCCGCGGCGGCGGACTACACCCCCGACCCGAACGCCAAGGAAGGCGGCGATATCGTCATCACCTACAAGGATGACGTGGCCACGCTGGACCCGGCGATCGGTTATGACTGGCAGAACTGGTCGATGATCAAATCGATCTTCGACGGGCTGATGGATTACGTTCCCGGCACCACCGAGCTGCGCCCCGGCCTCGCCGAGAGCTACGAGATCTCGGATGACGGCACGGTCTTCACCTTCCACCTGCGCAAGGGCGTAAAGTTCCACAACGGTCGCGAAATGACCGCCGAAGACGTGAAATACTCGCTCGACCGCGTGACCACGCCCGCGACCCAGTCGCCCGGCGCAGGCTTCTTCGGCTCGATCAAGGGCTATGACGCGATGGCGGACGGCTCGGCCACGAGCCTCGAAGGCGTGACCGTCGTCGATCCCTACACCGTCAAGATCGAGCTGTCGCGCGCCGACGCGACCTTCCTGCACGTGATGGCGCTGAACTTCGCCTCGGTCGTGCCGAAGGAAGCGGTCGACGAATACGGCACCGATTTCGGCAAGCATCCCGTCGGCACCGGCGCGTTCAAGCTCGCCGACTGGACGATCGGCCAGCAGCTCGTGTTCCAGAAGAACGCCGATTACTGGCGCGAGGGCATCCCCTATCTCGACACCATCACCTTCGAGGTCGGCCAGGAGCCGATCGTGGCCCTGCTGCGCCTGCAGAAGGGTGAGGTGGACGTGCCCGGCGATGGCATCCCGCCGGCGAAGTTCAACGAGGTGATGAACAATCCCGACGAGGCCAAGCGCGTCGTCATGGGCGGCCAGCTGCATACCGGCTACATCACGCTGAACACCCAGATGGCGCCCTTCGACAAGGTCGAGGTGCGTCGGGCGATGAACATGGCGATCAACAAGGATCGCATCGTGCAGATGATCAACGGTCGCGCCACGCCCGCGAACCAGCCGCTGCCGCCGTCGATGCCGGGCTATACCAAGGATTACGAAGGCTACCCCTTCGATCAGGAAAAGGCCAAGCAGATGCTCGCGGATGCGGGCTATCCCGACGGCTTCGAGACCGAGCTCTACGTGATGAACACCGATCCGAACCCGCGTATCGCCCAGGCGATCCAGCAGGACCTGTCGCAGATCGGCGTGAAGGTCGACATCAAGGCGCTGGCGCAGGCCAACGTGATCGAAGCGGGCGGCACGCCGAAAACCGCGCCGATGATCTGGTCGGGCGGCATGGCGTGGATCGCCGACTTCCCCGATCCGTCCAACTTCTACGGGCCGATCCTGGGTTGCGCGGGTGCGGTCGAGGGCGGCTGGAACTGGTCGTGGTACTGCAACAAGGAACTCGACGCGATGGCGACCGAGGCGGACTCGATTACCGACCCGGCCAAGCAGGACGAACGCCTGCAGAAATGGTCCGACGTTTACATGAAGGTCATGGAAGACGCGCCGTGGGTGCCGGTGTTCAACGAGAACCGCTACACCATGAAGTCGAGCCGTATGGGCGGCGAAGATGCGCTCTATGTCGACCCGGTCTCGATCCCCGTGAACTACGACTACGTGTACGTGACGGAGTAAGCGCGCATGTGCAAAGCCTGTGACTATACGATCCACGGCGCACAGCACCATTTCGGCTGGGACAACTCGCTTGTCCCGGCCGAGACGGTGGCCCCGGGATCGACCATCGAATTCCATTGCCACGACAGCTCGGCCGGACAGCTCGGACCGTCCTCGACCGTGGAAGACGTCAAGACGCTCGATTTCGGCAAGATCAACCCGGTCTCCGGCCCGATCTATGTCGAAGGCGCGAAACCCGGTGACGTGCTAAAGGTCACCATCGACAGCTTCACCCCGCGCGAGCAGGAAGGCTCCGCCTGGGGTTGGACCGCCAACATTCCGGGCTTCGGCCTGCTGGCGGATCAGTTCGAGGATCCGGCGCTGACGATCTGGAAATACGACGCTGGCTCGCCCGACAAGGCGCTTTGGGGCAGCGAAGGCAAGGTGGGTCTCAAACCGTTTTGCGGCACGATCGGCGTCGCCCCGGCAGAAGCCGGCCCGCATTCCATCGTCCCGCCGCGCCGCGTGGGCGGGAATCTCGACATTCGCGATCTGGCGGCGGGCACCACGCTCTACCTGCCGGTCGAGGTCGAGGGCGCGCTGTTCTCCGTGGGCGACACCCATGCCGCCCAAGGCGATGGCGAGGTCTGCGGCACCGCGATCGAAAGCCCGATGAACTGCGTGCTCAACTTCGACCTGATCAAGAACGAGACGCTGAAATTCCCGCGCTTCACCACGCCGGGGCCGGTCACGCGCCACCTCGACACGGCGGGCTACGAGGTCACGACGGGCATCGGCCCGGACCTGATGTCGGGCGCGCGCGATGCGGTCTCGGGCATGATCGACCTTCTGTGCGCACAGCGCGGCATGTCGGCGGTCGACGCCTATATGCTGGTTTCGACCTGTGGCGATCTGCGCATCTCCGAGATCGTCGATATGCCCAACTGGGTCGTCAGCTTCTACTTCCCGAGAAACGTGTTCGAATGATCGAAATGCAACAAACGAAAGCCGGGGCCGTCATGGCCCCGGAGCCCGCCCAGCCGGTGCTCGCCGTCGAAGGTCTCACCATCTCGGTGCGCTCGGAAGGGCGCGAGCGCGCGTTGGTCAGCGATCTGAGCTTCACGCTCGCACGCGGCGAGACCATCGCCATCGCGGGCGAGAGCGGGTCGGGCAAGTCGCTGACCTCTCTGGCCATCATGGGTCTGTTGCCGCCCCCTGCCCTTCGGGTCAGTTCCGGCGCCATCCGCTTCCATGACGAAGACCTGACGCGCCTGCCCGAGGGCCGGATGCGCGCCATTCGCGGCAACCGCATCGCGATGATCTTCCAGGAGCCGATGACCTCGCTCAACCCGGTGCTGACGATCGGCTTGCAACTCTCCGAAGCGATCCGCGCGCATGAGCCGGTCTCGAAGCCAGAGGCTCGGACCCGTGCGCTTGAGGCGCTGCGGCGTGTGCGCATCTCCGAACCCGAGCGTCGCATGACGCAATATCCGCACGAGCTGTCCGGCGGCATGCGGCAGCGCGTGATGATCGCGATGGCGCTGGCGTTGCGCCCCGACGTGCTGATCGCCGATGAGCCCACGACCGCGCTCGACGTTACGGTGCAGCGCGAGGTGCTCGACCTGCTGCGCGATCTGCAGGACGAGATGGGAACGGCGATCATCCTGATCACCCACGACATGGGCGTCGTCGCCGAGATGGCCGAGCGGGTCATCGTCATGAAGCAGGGTCAGGCGGTCGAGACCGGCCCTGTCTCGCAGATTTTCACCGCCCCGCGCGAGGCCTATACGCAAGACCTGCTGGCCGCGGTACCGCGCATGGGCGATGGCAGCGGCGCTGCGGGCGCGTCGCCGGATGCCAAACCCGTGGCGCGGTTGCGCGACGTGAAGGTGCATTTCGACATACGCGGCGGTATCCTGTCGCAGGTCACGCACCGGGTGCACGCGGTCGAGGGTGTCAGCTTCGACATCATGGAGGGCGAGACCTTCTCGCTCGTGGGTGAAAGCGGCTGCGGCAAATCCACCATCGCGAAGGCGCTGACCGGCCTCGTGCCGCATCAGGGCCGCATCGAGGTCGCAGGCCACAGGATGGGCAGTTTGAGCGGCGCGAAGATGAAGGAGATGCGCCGCGACGTGCAGATCGTTTTTCAGGACCCGATGGCCGCGCTAGATCCGCGGATGCGGGTGGGCGATCTGGTGGCCGAGCCGCTGGTGATCCATGGCATCGGTACCCCCGAGGAGCAACGCGAGAAGGTCGCGGCGCTGTTCGAACGCGTCGGCCTCACCCGCGATCAGCTCGACCGCTATCCGCACGAGTTCTCGGGCGGCCAGCGCCAGCGAATCTGCATCGCCCGCGCGCTGGCGCTGCAGCCCAAGCTGATCGTGGCGGATGAAAGCGTCTCGGCGCTGGATGTGTCGGTGCAGGCACGGGTGCTGGACCTGCTCGAGGCGCTGAAGCGCGAGTTCGGCATCGCGTACCTGTTCATCAGCCATGACATGGCCGTGGTCGAGAACATATCGGACCGGATCGCGGTGATGTATATGGGGCAAATCGTGGAGATGGGCACGCGGGCGCAGATCTTCGGCGCACCGCAGCACCCCTACACGAAGCGCCTGATGGCCGCCGTGCCGATCCCCGACCCCGACAAGGTGCGCGAACCCATTCCGCGCCTCTCCGGCGAGGTTCCCAGCCCGGTCTACAAGCTGGGCACCGGCCCGCAGCGGCTCACGCTGCGCGATGTTGGCGACGGACACCTGGTGGCGGATGGTGATCTCCCCGCGATGCCCTCCGACACCGCGGCCGAATAAGCGCGAACAGCCAACAGATAAACGAAAACACCGCGGCGCTGTTCGGCGCCGCGGTGTTCTATTTGGCAGATCGGTGGCCTTCGTTCCCGAAGCGGCTTTACGTCTCGACGCCGATCCGTTCGTGGCGAAGCGTCGCCTCCGTAGCTTTCGCATGGCTGGCGATCTCTTCCATCGGTGCGAACCAGACGTCGCCCGTCGCCACGGCGCGTTCCAGCAGCCTTTCCATCTCGCGCCAGCGCGCCAACCGGCCCGTCAGGAACGGGTGGAGCACCGGCATCCAGAACCCGCCTGCCTCGTGCATCGCGTCGAACTCCTCGGCGAAGGCGCGGATGCCATCGGAGGGCGCACGGATCGGCATCAGGTAGTCGATCTCGCCGAAATGCGCGAAGGGCGGCCAGTCATCGGTGCCCCAATGCGGCGGCATCTCGATCAGGCTGCCTTTCGGGGTTTCGACGCGGTAGGGCAACTCGTCGGCCATCATCGAGCTGTCATAGAGAAACCCGTGCTCGATCAACCGGTTCAGCATCGCGGGCGTGAAGGAATAGACCGGCGCGCGATAGCCGCGCGGCTTGCGGCCCGTCATCGAGACATGAACCTCCAGCGCGCGCTCGAACAGCTCCGCCTCGCGTTCGTCGGAATGTTCCATCGGGTCTTCGTGCATCCACGAATGGTGCCCGATTTCGTGCCCTGCCTTCAGGATCGCCTCGACCGTCGCGGGATAATTCTGCATCACCCAGGCGGGCATGAAGAAGGTCTGCGTGAGGCCCAGACGGCGATAGGTCTCGAGGATGCGCGGCACCGCGACCGTCGGCCCGTAGCGACCCATCGAAATCGGCTGCAGGCGCAGCTCGGCATCGTCAGGACGGGCGGTGCGGATCAACGAATCCGCGTCGATATCGAAGGTCACGCAGGCGGCGCAGCGCTTGCCCTCGGGCCAGGTGATCGGGTTGAGAAACATGTCACTCTCCGCTCAGGAAGGATCGGCGGACACCGGGAGCGTCACCGAGAACAGCGCCACGATATCGTTGCGCAGCCAGGTCTCGATATCGTCCCGGCGCGCGGCGTCGGTGGAAATGAACTGGATGAAACGGGCGTTCTGCAGCTGGAACAGCGCGCGGCCCAGGTGGAGCGGGTTGAGATCGGCACTGAGCCGGCCGTCCCGCTGCATCGCCTCGATCCGGCGCACCAGCACCGAGGCAAGCTGTTCGTCGAGCTTGAAATAGGCCTTGGACAGCTGCGTGCCCGCCTCGATCGTGACCGCAGCGATGACCTGACGCCAGATTTCCTTCTCCAGCGTCTGCATCGCGTGTTCCATGATCTCATGTGCGAAGGCGAGCGTCAGCTCGACGAGATCGGCCTCTTTCCCGGGCAACCTGGCGTCGAGCCGTTCCAAGAGCTGCTTGTCGCTCTCGATGACCAGCGCAAGCAGCACCCCCGCCTTGGTTCCGTAGTAGTTGTGGACAGTCACCCCCGAGACGCCCGCGGCGACCGCGATCGCCTCGATCGTCGTCTTGTCATAGCCCTTTTCGCGAAAAAGCTCTTTGGCCGATGTCACGATGCGGTTGCGACGGTCTTGTTTTTGTTGGGCGCGCAGGTTGCTCACAAGGTCCTCCTAGGGTTGCGAACAGTTGTCTGCGATGGCTCGTTTTTGGTCAAGACAAAATTTTTATTGCATAAAAGTTTTTATCTCATAAAGTTTTCTTCACAAGATCAAGAATCCATACCAACAGCGAGGTCCGCTTATGCGCTCCGTTCTCAAAATCGCCGCCGCCTCCGCGGTCGCCCTCTCCGCGGGCAGCCTCTCCGCTGCCGCCGCTGAAACCGTCAATGTCGGGGTCTGCGTCTCCTGGCCGGGCTATGCCATGCTCGAAGTCGCCAAGGAGCAGAACCTGATCCCCGATTACGATCTCAACATCACGATCTTCGAAGATCCGCTGGGCGGGCATGCCGCCCTCGCCGCGGGTCAGATCGACGTCTATGGTTGCACCGCAGATTACACGCCGCTGGTCGTGGATCGCGGCACCGACGTGGTGAACGTGGCTCAGCTCAACCCCTCCTACGGGGTCGATCACGTCATCCTCGCACCGGACACCGAGCCCACCGACCTGCCGGGCAAGAAGGTCGCGGCCCCGCAGGCCTATATCGGCCAGCTGCTGATGGGGATCTGGCTCGATTCCGAGGGCATCACCCCCGATCAGGTGGAATGGGTGAACCTCAACGCCGATGAAGCCGTCGGTCCGATGATGTCGGGCGACCTGTCCGCCGCCTACATGTACGAGCCGTGGATTTCCAAGGTGCTCGAGGCGAAACCGGGCGCGCGCTCCATCGTCGACACCTCCGATCCGGAAATGCTGAAGACCGGGATCTTCATGGACGCGCTCTACATGAACAAGAAGTTCATCGCCGATAACCGCGAGGCGGCGCTGGCGGTACTGAAGGCGCGCTGGGATGGTCTGGCCTACTGGAACCAGCATACCGAAGAGGCCAACAAGATGATCGCCTCCTTCCTGCAATGGCCCGCCGAGGATGTCGGCTACGTCATCGGCACCAACGGCAAGTCCTTCGAGGGCGGCATCTACATGATGGATTTCGACGAGTCTGCCCGGCTCTGCGGCGTGCTCGACGGCGAAGGCCCGCTTGGCATGGCCAACGGCTCGATGGTCGACTCGATCGCGATGACCAATGACTGGTGGATCAAACTCGGCCTGATGGAAAACAAGGTCGATGCGTCGAAGGGCGTCGACTGCTCGCTGATGGGCGATCTGGTCAAGTCCGGCTACCGCCAGAGCCTGACCGCACACTAACACACGCGGGAAGCGCCACGTCCCGGCGCTTCCCTTCCCCCAAGCCGGAGCATCTGCCTTGAGCGCCCGACCCACTCCCTTTCTCCAGCTGCGCAAGCCCGTGAACCGCCGTCAGAAGCTGCTTTCCGCGCTCGCCGTCTGGGTGCTGTTCTTCGGCATCTGGATCGTCGCCTCGGCCAGCGGTCTGGTGAACCCGCTTCTCGTCCCAGCCCCGCATCAGGTCTTCGCGACCACCTTCGATCTGTTCTTCAGTCGCGGGTTCAGCAGCGATGTCCTGATCTCCATCAGCCGCGTGCTGATCGCCTTCGCGCTGGCCAGCGCCGTGGCGGTGCCGCTGGGCGTGATGATGGGCTCCTTCCCCGCGATCGAGGCGTTCTTCGCCCCCTTCGTTTCCGCCTGGCGCTATCTGCCCGCGCCGTCCTTCATCCCGATCCTGCTAATGTGGTTCGGCACCGGCGAGGCCCCTAAACTGGCGCTGCTGTTCCTCGGGGTGATCTTCTTCCTGATCACGCTGATCATGGATCACACCAAGAACGTCCGCGAGGAACTCGTCGAGACTGCCCTCACGCTAGGCGCACCGCGCCGCAAGGTCGTGGCTCGCGTGATCTTCCCCGCCGTTCTGCCCGATATCGTGACCGCGATGCGCCAGATGCTGGCGATGACCTGGACCTATCTGGTGATCGCCGAGATCGTCGCCTCCACCACCGGCATCGGCGCGATGATGATGCGCGCGCGACGTTTCCTGAAGACCGATGAAATCCTGTCGGGGATCATCGTGATCGGGGTGCTGGGCCTGCTGTTCGACCTCGCCTTCTCCGCCCTGCATCGCTGGGCCTTCCCTTATCTGAGAAAGAGCTGAGCATGGCTGCCGAAACCGCATTGGAAATCCGCGAAATCACGAAGGAATTCGAGCTGTCGGGCGGGCGCAAGCTGGTCGCCGTCGAGGGCGCGGGCTTCACCGTCGAACGCAACTCCATCTGCGTCCTTCTCGGCCCGTCGGGCTGCGGGAAATCGACGATCCTGCGCATGATCGCGGGGCTCGAGACCCCGAGCGGCGGCGAGATCGTCATCGGCGGCCGTCGCGTAGAGGGACCGGGCCGCGACCGGGGCATGGTCTTTCAGGCCTATACCTCCTTCGACTGGCTGACGGTGCGCAAGAATGTCGAGTTCGGGATGCAGATCAACGGCGTCCCGGCCGCCGAGCGCCGCGAACGCGCGGAGCGATTCATCAATCTCGTAGGCCTCGGGAAATTCGCCGAAGCCTACCCGTCGCAACTCTCGGGCGGGATGCGTCAGCGCGTCGCCATCGCGCGCACGCTCGCCAATGACCCCGAGGTCTTGCTGATGGACGAGCCGTTCGGCGCACTCGATGCCGAGACCCGTTGGCTGATGCAGGAGCTGATGATCGACGTCGCTGAGAAGACCAACACGACGATGGTGATCGTCACCCACGATCTGGAGGAGGCGATTTTCCTCGCCGACAAGATCGTCTTTCTCTCGAGCCATCCGGGCCGGGTGAAAGAGGTGATCGTGCCCGAATTCAAGCAGGGCGCGCGGATCGCCGACAAGGAAAAGGCCGTGAAACTGGAAGGCTACTCCGACCTGGAGGGGCATCTGATGCGGCTGATGAGAGAGGAAGGACGCGGCAAGGAATGAGTGTGACATTCGACTTCACCGGAAAGACCGTTCTGGTCACCGGCGCATCGAGCGGGATCGGCTATGGCATCGCCGAAGGGTTTGCCCGCGCCGGCGCCGACCTGATCATTCTGTCAGAGACCGACGCGATCTATGAGGCAGCCGAGAGCCTGCCCGGCAAGGTCCGCGCGATCCGCTGCGACATCGCCGAGGCGGAGATGGTGACCGAGGCGCTGGCCGATATCGAACGCGTCGATGTGCTGGTGAACAATGCAGGGCTCGAGCGCCCCACGCCGCTCACCGGCGACAATCCCACGGGCAACGCGATGTTCGAGCGGATCGTGGCGATCAACGTGACCGGCACGCAGAACGTGACCGACGCGCTGATCTCGCGCATTCCCGAGGGCGGGCGCATCGTGATCACCGCCTCGATCTGGGCGCGCACCGCCGTACCGGGCTTCTCGGCCTACGTCGCCAGCAAACACGCCCTTCTGGGGCTGACCCGGACATGGGCGCAGGAGCTGGGCCCCCGCGGCATCCGCGTCAACGCGATCTGCCCCGGCTGGGTGAAAACCGGGCCGGCGGCCAATTCGCTGCGGGAACTGGCGGAGTCCAGCGGGCGCAGCGAGGCCGAGGTCGAGGCCGAGATCATGGCCGCGCAAGCCATCGACGGGCTGATGGTGCCCGCCGACATGGCCGATCCGTATATGTTCCTCGCGTCCGAGGCTGGCGCGAATATCACCGGTCAGGCGCTCAACGTCGACCGCGGCGAGGTCATGTCATGAGCCTCGACGGTAAAGTCGCACTGGTCACCGGCGGCTCGCGCGGGATCGGGCGCGCAATCTCGCTGGCGCTGGCTGCACAAGGCGCGAAAGTCGCGTTCTGCCATCCCGACGATGCGCAGGCGCGCGAAACGCTCGCCGAACTTCAAAAGCTGACCGAGGCGGAATCCCTGCCCGCCGACGTCTCCGACGAAGCGCAGGTCGAGGGGATGTTCGACGCCGTCAAGTCGCGGTTCGGGCGGATCGACATCCTCGTGAACAACGCGGGAATCCTGCGCGAAAGCCCGATTGCCGAGACGAAGATAGACGAATTCGACCGCGTGATCGCGGTGAACCTGCGCGGCACATTCCTCGCCGCCCGTGCCTTCGTGCGCAGGGCCGAGGAAGGCCGGATCATCAATATCGCGAGCGATCTGGGTTTTCTCGGGCGCGAGGAAATGTCCGCCTATACCGCCTCTAAGGGCGGGATCATCGCGCTCACCCGGACACTCGCGCGCGAACTGGCACCGAAGGTCCTTGTCAACGCCATCGCGCCGGGCTCGATCGAGACCGACATGACGAGCCCCGCCTCGATGAGCCCCGAACAGCTGGCAATCGACATGGCGACGCCCCTCGCCCGGTTCGGCCAGCCCGAGGATATCGCCGCGATGGCCTGCTATCTCGCGGGCCCGCAGAGCAATTTCATCACCGGTCAATGCTTCGGCGTGAACGGTGGCAGCGTCATGACCTGACAGGAGCGACCCCATGTCCAGCGATCCCTTTTTCCACCCCGTTTCCGGCTTCGATCTGCCCCGCTTCGCGGGCGTGCCGACCTTCATGCGCCTGCCGCATGTGCCGCTCGACGATCCGCGCCTGAGCGACGTGCAGATCGGTCTGATCGGCAGCCCGTGGGACTCCGGCACCACCAACCGTCCCGGCCCGCGCCACGGCCCGCGCCAGTTGCGCGATCTCTCGACGATGATCCGGGCGCAGAACGGCGCGACCGGCGTGCGCCCCTTCGAGATGGTCAACTGCGCCGATCTCGGCGATGTCGCCCCGAACCCCGCCGACATTCAGGACGCGATGGACCGGATCACCCGGTTTTTCGAGACGGTCCGCGAGCATGGAATCCGCCCGCTCACCGCAGGCGGCGACCACCTCAATTCGCTGCCGATCCTGCGCGCGTTGGGCAAGCCCGAGCCGCTCGGCATGGTACATTTCGACAGCCATACCGACCTGTTCCACAGCTATTTCGGCGGCACCATGTACACGCACGGCACGCCCTTCCGCCGCGCCATCGAAGAAGAGCTGCTCGACCCGAAACGCGTGGTGCAGATCGGTATTCGCGGCTCCACCTATGATAGCGAAGATCGCGATTTTGCCGACAGCGTAGGCGTGCGCGTGATCCCGATCGAGGAGTTCCACGCCCGCGGCGTCGAGGATGTGATGACCGAGGCGCGCGAGATCGTCGGTTCCAAGCCCACCTATCTCTCCTACGATATCGACTTCATCGACCCGGCTTTCGCGCCCGGAACGGGCACGCCCGAGGTTGGCGGCCCGAATTCCTATCAGGCGTTGCAGGTGATCCGTCTGCTCGACGGGGTGGATATCGTAGGCGCCGATCTGGTCGAGGTCTCCCCGCCCTTCGACCCTTCCGGCGCTACCGCCTTCCTCGGCGTCTCGGTGATGTTCGAGATCCTGTGCCAGATGGCCGTGACCATGACGCGCGGGTAACCGCGACCGCCCCCATCCTGCCCTGCCCTGTCCTGTCCCGGCATTTCGCAGGCCGCCCTTCACATTCCGGAGGACGGTCTGCGATGATCGCGGGACCGGCTCACCCCACCCAGCGCATCGCGTTCGCGCGGGTGCGATAAACCGGGGTCATATTGTTGGCGAGGCTCGCAGCGAGGTCGAGATCGGCGCTCAG
Source organism: Thioclava sp. NG1 (assembly GCF_003122275.1). NCBI lineage: Bacteria > Pseudomonadati > Pseudomonadota > Alphaproteobacteria > Rhodobacterales > Paracoccaceae > Thioclava > Thioclava sp. NG1. Next base: position 85,323 of record NZ_QFBB01000011.1, read on the forward strand.
CAAACTGGCGACCTCCTGCAGCGCGAGGCCGAGATAGCGCGCGATCTCTTGTGGAGAGAGGCCGAGATCGCGCAACGCCGAGACCTCCAATGTGCGGTCCGGTCCCGTTTTCCGAAGCCGCACTCCGGTCGGGCCGACCGTGTCGTCCGGTCTGGCGCGCGCGCCCGGCAGCGGCCACGGAACGGTCTCCGGCGCGAGGCCATCGTCCCGCGACCTTCGCGGCTGCGGCAGAAGGTCAGAACTGTTCTCGGGGGTGATCCAACGAAACATCCGCACACTCCTTCGAGCTTGGCTATGACGCCTCCCAGCTAAAACCAATCCGGCCAGCCGCGCCATTGACCGCCGTCAATGCGAAACCCGCAAACCCTCTCGGACGGTCTGTCTGGGCGGGGTTTCTCCCATTTCTCGCAGAGGTTTGCGACAGGCGCGAGACAGGGTCACAGTTGCGCGAAAAAAATTTGGTCAAAGCGCCGGAGAGTTTGGCCGGCCCTGCCTCTGGGCGCGTCAAACGTGACGAAAGGCCATCGTCCGACGCGCGATGTCGATGTTTTCACATCGGAAATCACACGACAACGATGACCCTTCGATCGATGGAGCTCTCCGTGTCGGGGCGGACCGGCCACCGGGCCGCAGCGCGCAGCGTATCCGTATGGCGATCTCCGTATCGACTCCTCGCATCGATTTCGGAAGTCTGCGCGCGATCCGCGCGACCTGCATTGACCAGCGACAATCGCGCGGCAGGTGCCTTCATTCCTGCAAGGTGGCGACATGCTCCGCGATCGCCAGCACCCGGCCCCGGATCACCGCCTCGGTTCCGAAACGCCCGACCAACGGCTCCAGCTCGTTGCGGAACAGCGCGCCGAAGACCGGCATCGGCCCGCCATGCCCGCGCACTTCCGTCCGCCCGTCGAGGATCTGGATAACCTTGAGCAGCGGGAACGTCCCGTCGTTGGCCGCAGACAACCCGGTCAGCGCGGGAATGTCCTGAATGAAGGCCTCTGCGAGCGGGCCGTCACCCTGCCCCTTCATGCCGTGACAGGCGGCACAATTGTCCGCATAAAGCTGCGCGCCCATCTCGTCGGACGTCATGGCGTCCTGAGCCGCGAGCGGTCCCGCCGCGCCGATCAAGACGAGAGCGAGCAGGAAAGGTCGAACCTGAGTCATTTGATATCCTCCCATATCGGTGGCCCAGCTTTCCCGCGGCGCGGTGCCGCGGCATTGTCCGCCGTCAATTCGGAGGCGTTGGCGGGGCGCGCCTGGTCCTACGCGCAGATAGCCGAGCCCCGCACCGGCGCCCTCGCTACGCCGCGATTGACGCCCGATAATGGCGCCTGCTCCGCGCTGGGGCATCATTTGGCATTCGCGGAAGGCTCGGGGTGACCTCGCTCGGTCGCCCCGGTCGAAGAGCATTTCGCGAATCCCGTCGGCCACCATGCGCCCCTCCCCGAGGCGTGGCCGGCGGGACCGAATTCATCGGCGTGGCGGTCTTTCTCCGCCGCCCTCTATCCCCTATGCTCCGCGCAACAATATTGCGCACAACGCCACTCAAATTTCATAAATTAACATTTCTCTACAATTCACCGCCTGACAGATGCCCTCCGACACGGCAAGATTCCTCTCGTCACGCAGGTGACCGTTGCCCGCGAACTGCCACCGACCGGGCGACCCAAGGGGGAGGGAAACATGTCAAGTATTCAGCCGATACGGCCGCAATTCGACGCGAAATGCGACGACTGCACGGCGCGCCAGACAGGGCTCTGCAGCGCTTTCGATCGTGACGCGCTACTCGATTTCGCCCGGCGCAGCTACCGCGAAACCTATCGCCAAGGAGCCGAGATCGCGGCACAGGGCGAAGCGGCGGACCGGATCGGGATCGTCGCATCCGGGCTCGTGAAACTCGTCGTTCTGACCGAAGGCGGCGACGAACACGTTCTGCAGATTCTGCGCACGGGCCACCTGATCGGCGACCCCGAACGCGAGGTGAACGGGTTCTCGAGCGAGGCCGCCACCGAGACCACGATCTGCTGGATGCCGCGCCAGACCTGGCACGGTTTTCTGCAGTCACATCCGCAAATCTTCCGGGGCTTCCTGTCGGCGCTGAACCGCCAATTCGAAGAATTGCAGATGAGCGTGGTGAAGATGCGCGGGCGCAGTACGGTGCAGCGGCTCGCGCTCTGGCTCGTGGAGCAGTTGCCCGGCGCGACCGAGGGCAGCACGCCGCAAATCCGCATCGTGCTGACCCGGCGCGATCTGGCCTCGCTGTTGGACATGACAGTGGAGACCCTGTGCCGCGCGCTGCACCAGATCGAGGAGCGCGGCGCGATCCGCCTGCTTGCGCCCGATCATCTCGCCGTCACCGATCTCGGGCGGTTGCGGCGACTTGCCAAGTTCCAGAACGAGCGGATCGGCGCGGCCCTTGCAGAACCCGCTCCCGCGCCGCGCCTGTCGGACTTCGACCGAGGGGCGATGGGCGGGAAAGCCGCGGCCATGCGTAGCGGCGCGGGACAAGCGCCCAAAGGCTCGCTGGCTGCCGCGTTTCCCGGGACGCGGCGCTAGGCAACCGCCCCGGGCCAAAGCAGGTTTCGCCACGCGCGCATTGATCTCCATCAATGCACGCGCCTGCCCCTGCGGCAAAGCTCGGGGAGCCGACATCAACTCCGGAGGAGGCTCCGATGCCCAGCTCGACCGACGCGACCGCGTACACCAATGCGGGCTACGCCGAACTGCTGAAACGCCTGCTTCCACCCGACGGACCGGACCCTGCGCTGCTTGGCCCCTTCGTCGCGATGCAGATGCAGGCGGCGGATCGGACATTGCAGTTCAACCAGGAATGGCTGCGCTTCACCACCGATCGGATCACCTGTGACCGCGCCCTGCTCGCCAATCTCGCCAATCCCGGCGATCCGGCGGCCATCGCCGCCGCGTGGTCGGAATTCGTCTCGGGCGCGATCGACGACTATTCCGCGCTCTATCGCCGCCTCTGGGGGCAGGTCGCCGAGGAAATGACGGCGGCTGTGTTCGACACGCAAAAACAGGCGCAGGAACTTTTCGTGACCTCACTGCGGGTCGCGGGCTCCGGAGAGAAGCGTCACGCGACGCCCGTATGAGAGCCCGCGGCAGCGGTTGGCGCGGCACGGGACGCGTGGTGCCAAGCGCGCAAGGAGTGGCGTCGATGGCAAATTCCGAAGAGTGCAGGCCCGACCCGAGACCGGGCCACGGCGCTGCGGCGCTCGCCGAGGATCTGGAGGGCGTGATCGATCTGATACCGGTTCCGGTCGCGGTGTTCGACACCGAGATGCGGTTCGTCGCGGCTTCGGCGGCGTTTCTGGCGGCCTACGGGGGCGATATCGCACATGCCGTCGGGTCGGACCATGACGCGTTGCTGCCTTGGCTGCCTGCCGCCTGCCGCGACGCGCGCGGCAAAGCGCTGGCGGGCGAAACCGTGCAGTGCGACGAGAGCCGCACGATGCGTCCCGATGGCCGCGAGGCGTGGACCCGCTGGACCGTCGCACCGCTGCGCCGCGCAGGACAAGTCGCGGGGATCATCCTGATCATCGAGGACATCAGCGCCGAAAAGGAATTTCAACAGCTGACGGACCTGCGCGCGGAAGAGATCATCGAGGCGATGAAAGCCGCGGGAATTGCGTTCTTCGAGATGGATTTCGACCGCGACACGCTCGTCGCGACGGAGCCCGCACGGCAACTCCTCGAGACGCAGGAGGTACCCGACAGCTTCGACACGTGGATCGCCCTCGCCGCGCCTGAGGATCGTGTGCGCCTGAAAGAGGCGCATCGCGCGGCGATCGACCCCACGGGCAGCCGGAAATTCTCCATCGAGTTCAAGCTCGCCCGCAGCGCCGAGCCCAAGGTGATCGAATTGCGCGGGAACATCCGCTTCGACGAGAGCGCCGACCCGCCCCGCCCGGTCGGCGCTATCGGCGCAATCCTCGACCGGACCGAGCGCGCTCGGATCGCGGCGGCGATGGTGCGCGGGCAGCGGATGGAAACCGTAGGCCGGATGGCGGGGCTGATCGCGCATGATTTCAACAATCTTCTGACCGTCATCCTGTCCAATCTGGAGCTGGCGGCGCGCACCGAGATGGCCGATCTCGCGCGCGGGCATCTCGAACGCGCCATCGACGCGACGCGGATCGGCGCGGGGTTCAACCAGCGGCTGCTGGCGCTCGCGGGGGCGCGGACGCCCAAACCGGTGCGCTTCGGCCTTGATGCGCAGCTCGCAGAGACATGGACGCTTCTCGAGCGGGTGCTCGGAGAACAGGTGCATCTGCGTCTCTTGCCGGGCGCGGATCGAGGCCAGATCTACATGGATCGCGGGGAACTGGACGGAGCGCTGCTCAATCTCGTCATCAATGCCCGCGATGCGATTTCGGCGGCTGGCACCATCACGATCCGGACCGGCAGCGCGCAGCTCGACGTTCAGCAGGCAGGCGAAATCGAAGGCGCGCGCCCGGGCAGGTTCCTGACGGTGAGCGTGAGCGATACCGGCCACGGCATGACGCCGGATGTGCGGCGGCAGGCGCTCGATCCGTTCTTCACCACCAAGGATGCGCGGGTCGGGAACGGGCTCGGGCTGACGAGCGTCGCGAGTTCGGTGGCGCGGGCGGGCGGTTTTCTCGACATCGACAGCGCGCCCGGCAAGGGCACGACGATCACGCTCTATCTTCCCGAGGTCGACGGGGATCCCATGCTTGCCGCAGCCGAAGATCGCGACGCGCTGCGGATGGGTGACGGTCAACTCGTGCTCGTGGTCGAGGACGATCCGCTGGTGCGCGAGACGGTTCTCGACCGGCTGGAAGCCTTGGGATACGCGGTGATCGAGGCCGGGAATGCGCATCAGGCGCTGGAGCAGATCGAGGCGGGCGAGCCGGTGGATCTGCTGTTTTCCGACGTCGTCCTGCCCGGCAGTTGCTCGGGCTTCGACCTGGTCGATCGGGTGCGCGCCCGAGACCCCCGATTGCCGGTGCTTCTGACTTCGGGGCACGCATCGGAGAAATTCGCCGGGCGTCCGAAGGTCGAGCGAGAGATCGAATTGCTCACGAAACCCTATTCGCTCTCGACGTTGAGCGCAGCCGTCGCGCGCGCGCTCAACCCCGACGCGCCTCCTGGTTGATCTGCCCGGTGAAGACATAGCCCACGCCGCGCACCGAGCGGATCATCCGGGGCGACGCGTCTCCCGGTTCGATCTTGCGCCGCAGCCGGGCGATATGGGTGTCGATGGTGCGGTCGTAGGGCGACCAGTCGCGCCCGTGCAGAGCCCGGTTGATATCGTCGCGCGAGAGCACCTGCGCCGGGCGGCTGAGGAACAGCTCGAGCAGCTTCGTCTCGGTTCCGGTCAGGTCCTCGCGGCGCCCGTCGCGATGCTCGATCACACCCCGACGCAGGTCGATGCTGCTGTGATCGATATGGAGCCGGTCGACCGGCACGGCCCGCGTCCGGTATCCCTCGAGCACGCGGCGGATGCGGATCACCACTTCGCGCGCGGCAAAGGGTTTGACGATATAGTCGTCCGCCCCCGCCTCCAGCCCGCGTACCCGGTCTAGTGGCTGACCATATCCCGTGATGAAGACGACCGGAATGTTTCTGCGTCCGCGCAGAACCCGGGCCAAGGCAAACCCGTCATCGGCGCCGAGCCCCAGATCGAGCGTCACGAGGTCGATGCCGCCCGTTTCGATCTCGCGCAACATGCCGGCCGCGTCTTGCGCCTCGCGCACCGCCCAGCCTTCCGCCTCGAGACACTCCCGCAGCGCCGCACGCACGGCGGCATCATCTTCGACGATAAGAATTGTCTGCCGTTCCACAGGCGCCTCCTCCGAAGGTACGCCATGATCCCTTCGCCCTGCCGGTTCTGTCTTTGACCGTGATCAAGCAACGAAACGGGGCGCGGGCAATTAACGTTGAGCGCCGCGTGATCATCGGCCCCTCGCCAAAGCCGTTGAGCCGGTCGGTGCCTTGGCGCGAGACATGTCGGAAAATAACCGGTTGGACGGGACGCGAGTATACGGCCGTCGTGTGCGAGGGAACTCGGCCCCAGAATGCGCAGCGCGCGCTTCCGATGTGGAAACGCGCGCTACTCCCCCCAACAGACCTGCAAGCATTGTCGTTTTATCGACCCCAACCGCCCGCGCGGCCTGCACCCGTGCCCATGCCGCCAACTCTCAATTGCGTCGCTCCATCAGCAGGGCGACCAGCAGCCCGGTCCCCACCATCCCCAGCAGCACCCCGGCCCACGGCACGGGATGGCTGCGCACGCTGCGGCGCAGGTCGTGCTGCGCCTCGGTGAGCGCCTCGCGCATCTCAAAGACCGCGTCGCGGGCATCTTCCACGAACTCGTGGCCGCGCCGCGTCGCTTCGGCGCCAAGATCGCTGGCCCGCAACCGGCCATGACGACGCAGCGCCTGCGCCAGTTCCGTCACATCCTCGCGCAGATCTTCGAGATCGGAGCGGATCGCCTCGACTGCCAGACGCTCGTGTTCCTCGATATCGGCGCGGTCGGGCGTGTCTTCGCTGGAGGACTTGGCCATGACACTTCTCCTCTGATCGGGTTCGACTCCGTGCGGCAGGGTCAGGATGCGAAGCCGCGAGGCGGCACGCATTGATCGCTGTCACTGCAAAATGCAAATGCGCGGGTCACGTCACCTTCAGCGCCTCCTGCAGTTTTTCGCGGAACTGGTTCGACGAAAGGCTCGCAAGGTTAGAGCGGATTTCGCGGTTCACGCGCGCCGCGAGGGAATCGGGCATCGCCTCGCGCATCGCGCCGAGCATGCGTGGCGGCGCGACGAGGACGAGCGTGTCGAACTCCCCCTCCCCGAGGCTGCGTTCGAGGCGGTCGCTCAGATCGCGGGCGAAAGCGAGTTCCTGAACATGGCTCGGATCACCATGCGGCGCCATCGCGGCCCGCCGCCCGGGCGATCCGATCGCGAAACTGCGCCCGGCCCGGTCGCGGTCTCGGTCGCGCGGGCGTGCATGTGGCGATTCAAGCTCGAAGACCAGCGCATGGCCCTCGGCATCGGCTAGCACATGCGCGCTGGCAGAGTTCATCACCACGATCCATTCGATTTTCTTCGGCTGGGGCATCGGCTCACCTATTTCGAAAACAGCACCGGCAGATGGGAAGTCTCCAACAGGCGCGTCGTCACCGCGCCGATCACGAAATCATAGAGCCGCGAATGACCGAACGCGCCGACGGCGATCAGCTCGGCGCCGCGTTCGCGCGCGGTATGCAGCAACTCGTCGCCCGCCTCCGACGTCGTTTTCATCCGGTCGAGAAGCGTCACGTCATATCCGCGCCGGTCGAGCGCCGTCGCCAGATCGTCGCGAAGATCGTCGACCGCCTGCCGCTCTCCCCCGGAGGGCGACACCGAGAGCAGATCGATCCGCGCACCGCTGGCCGCAAGATAGAGCATGTCATGCGCCGCACGCATCGCCTCGCGGCTGCAGGAAACACCGAGAAGAACGTGCCGCGCGGGCCGCTCCAGCTTCGCGGTCTCGCTCACCACCAGCACCGGACGTCCGGTCTGACGGATCAGTTGCTCCTGCAGACGGATGTCGCTCGCGCGGCCGGCATGGGGCGGCACCCGCGCCGAGACGACCAGATCGGCGGCGCGGCAGCTATCGACGAGAAAGTCGACCAGCGCGTCGCGCGTGTCGACCGGGCTGCGGAACTCTCCCTGCACATCCTCTGCCGTCAGCGCGTGCTCGAAGGTCTCGCGGATCGCGGCGGCCTCCTTGCGCTGCCAGTCGAGGAATTCGGGGTAGATAATCGGATCGCTCGCCAGATCGCCCCCCAACAGCGGCAGCGGCTCGACGCCATGCACCCCGATCAGATGGGCGTTGAAACCGCGACACAACCCGGCCGTCATCGGGGCGAGCCATCGGGCGTCGTCGGTCTCGAGAAAGGCGGCGGCAACGGTGCGCGGAATCATCTTCGGGCTCCTGAGTGGCTGGCATCGCGCCGAGACTGCGCCGCTGCGGGCGATGCGGCATTGATCGCGCGCAACGTCGGAGCGGTTCGGAACCATCGGTCCGCCGCGCCCCCTATGCGCGCCGTCAATGCGCAAGCCGCACCGGTCGTGACAGCTTCGATGGCGTTCTACCAAGACACTTCGCATGGGAGATCCAGCATGACACCACAAGCCACCGAGATCGGCGTCAAGCACGAGAGCGCCCCGCCGACCAGCAAGCCCCCGAGCGCCGAAACAACGGCGAAACCTCCAGCCTCCAGCGCCGCCCCGCCCGCGCGGGGGCGCGATGTCTTCGCGATGCTGCGTTCCGAGATCGACCGCCTGTTCGACGACTTTGCGCGTCCCGGAGCCGGATGGCCGCGCGCCCTGACCCTGCCGTCGGGCTTCGGCGACCTTTCGCTCTCCGCGCCCGCGATGGATTTCGTCGCGAATGACGGGAGCTACGAGCTGCGCGTCGACATGCCCGGGCTCAAGCCCGAGGAGATCGAGCTCAAGCTCGACGACGGACGCCTAAAGATCCGCGGAGAAAGCTCCAGCAAGCGCGAGACGCATGAGGGCGACTACGTCGTGCAGGAACGGAGCTCCGGCAGGCTCGAACGCACGATCACCTTGCCGCGCGGGGTCGATCCAGACCGCATCGACGCGGTTCTGAGCGACGGGGTTCTGACCGTGACCCTGCCGAAAACCACCGAAGCGCGCGAGAAAGACCGCCGCATCGCGGTCAAGGCGCAATAATTGCGCATGACCGGAGGCTTGCCCCGTGCGCCGCAACCGTTCGGCGCGCGGGGCCGCCCCAAATCTGGAAGGACAATCCTGCTGATCGCGGAATATCTCGCGAGTATCCAAAGCTGAGGCGGTGTCTTCAGTACTTCGACCGGGAGGTTCGACCGATGAAAGTGACCGGCCTGAGCGCCATCGACCACGCCCCGCAGATCGTGGCGGAATGGCTCAACGATCTGGAATATCGTCTGGACAACAAGGATCGCAGCCACGCCTATCTGCTGCTGCGTACCACCTTGCATGCGATCCGCGATTTCCTGACCACCGCGGAAGCGGCCGATCTCGGGGCGCAGCTTCCAGTGTTGCTGCGCGGCATCTACTATGACGGTTTCGTGCCCTCCCGCCAGCCCGCGCATCCGCGCAATCGCGATGCCTTCGTGGCGAGGGTCGCGGAGGCGTTCGCAGACCACCCGCTCGACGATCCCGAAGCGGAGGTGGCGGCGGTGTTCGATCTGTTGCACGAGCGGATTTCCGAGGGCGAATACCGGCAGGTGACGCAGGCGATGCGTCATTCGTTGCGCAGCCTCCTGGCCTGATCGCGCCTCTGGGCCGCTATGCCGGATCCTTGCCCAAGGGGCGCGCCCGCGCCTTCGCGAGAATTTGCGTGACCTCGGCGTCCGGCACCTGATCGAAATAGGTGTAATAGGCCCCGACCGCTCCGAAGAATTCCACCTCGAGCGGGCAGACCACGCGGTCGGCCTCGGTGCGGATCGCCTCCAACGCGTCGGTGGCGCCGACCGGGGTCGCACAGACCAGCTCGGCTGGACCGGCGGCGCGCACTGCCCGCAACGCCGCGCGCATCGTGGCCCCCGTGGCCACCCCATCATCCACGAGGATCGCGACCCGCCCGGCCAGCGGCAGCCCCGGGGCCCCGTAAAGCTTGATCCGGTCCGCGATCACCTCGCGTTCGCGGGCCGCGAGACGCTCCAGCGTCGCCGCGTCGCAGCCGGTGGCGCGGATCACGTCCGCGTTGCGCACGATCACCTCGCCGCGAAGACCCGCGATCGCTGCAAGCGCCACTTCGGGATTGCTGGGCGCGCCGAGCTTGCGCACGAAAACGAGGTCCAGCGGCAGATCGAGACGCTCCGCGATCTCCCACGCGATCGGCACCCCACCGCGCGGCAGGGCGAGCACCACCGCGTCGCGCCCGCGATAGGCGTCGAGCTTTCGGGCGAGGATGATCCCCGCCTCCCTCCGGTCGGTGTAACCTTCGAAATCGGACATCCGGATGAGCCTCTGCAGGGGCGTATTCGACCGTAAGCCTGCCGTGCCCTCCGGCCCGTGGCATTGATTTCGAACAACGAGGGCGGATTTGTTTTCGCTCTGCTGGGTCTTGCGCAGCCCGCGCCCGGCGCAAAGAATTTCGGGACGATCTCGCGCGGGGCCCTAAGTCGATTTGAAGCGCAGACCGCCCCGCCCTCACCGCGGGCCCGACAGGAGGAGACCATCGTCATGAGTTTGAAAGACAACCGCATTCTCGTCGTCGGCGGTTCGTCCGGCATCGGCTTCGGCGTGGCGCAGGCGGCGCTCGCGCGCGGCGCACAGGTGAGCATCGCCTCACGCTCGGCTCAGAAGATCGAGGATGCCTGCAAACGGCTGGGCGGCAAAGTCGCGGGCGTCACGCTCGATACCGGCGACGCCGCCGCGCTGGAGGCGTTTTTCGCGGAGCGCGAAGCGTGGGAACATGTCTACTGCTCGGCAGCCAGCACCAAGGTCGCGGCGGTGAAGGAGTTGCCGCTGGAGGACGCGCAGGCCTCGTTCGAGTCGAAGTTCTGGGGCGCTTATCGGCTCGCTCGTGCGGCGAAGATCGGCCACGGCGGCTCGCTCACCTTCACCTCGGGCTTTCTGTCGCAGCGGCCCAAGGCGGGCGCGGCGATCCAGGGCGCGATCAATGCCGGCCTCGAGGGGCTGACCCGTGGCCTCGCGCTGGAATTCGCGCCGGTGCGGGTTAACTGCATCTCTCCCGGGCTGGTGAAAACCGAGATGTACGAGACCCTTGAAGGCGACAGCCGCCGCGCGATGTTCGACAATGCCGCGGACCGCCTTCCTGCGGGTCGCGTGGGCCTGCCCGAACATATCGCGATTCAGGCGCTCGCCCTGATGGACAACCCTTACATGACCGGCACCACCGTCTTCGTCGAAGGTGGCGGGCTGCTGGTCTGAGCAAGCGAAAGGACCTCCCATGAAACGCACAGCTCTCGGAACGACCGGCTTCGAGATCGCCCCCATCGTCTTCGGCGGCAATGTCTTCGGCTGGACGCTCGACGAGGTCGCAAGCTTCCGCATTCTCGACGCTTTCATCGACCACGGCTTCGACGCGATCGACACCGCCGATGTCTATTCGAAATGGGCCGAGGGCAATGCGGGCGGCGAGTCCGAGACGGTTCTTGGCCGCTGGTTCGACGCACGCCCCGGAATGCGCGACAAGGTGAAGCTGTTCACCAAGGTCGGCTCGGATATGGGCGGCCCGGGCGAGAAAGGCCTCGGCGCGGAGTGGATTTCCAAGGCCATCGACCGGTCGCTGGCGCGGCTGCGCACCGATCACGTCGATCTCTATTTCTCGCATTGGCCCGATGACAGCGTGAGCCATGCCGAGACGCTGGGCGCCTATGACAAGCTTCTCAAAGCGGGCAAGATCGGAGCGATCGGAGCGTCGAATTACGATGCCGCCATGCTGAAAGCGGCGCTGGAGACTGCCGATAGCGAGGGGCTGCCGCGCTATCAGGTGATCCAGCCGGAATATAACCTTTATGACCGCGAGGCTTTCGACGGGCCGTTGCGCGATCTCTGTGTCAGCGAGACTATCGGGGTGGTCACCTATTTCTCGCTCGCCGCCGGGTTCCTGTCGGGCAAGTATCGCTCGAAAGCCGATCTGGAAGGCCGCAAGCGCGGCGGGATGGTCGAGAAATACCTCACCGATCGCGGCATGGCGCTTCTCGACGTGCTCGAAGACGTGGCGAGCCAGAAAGGCGCGAAACCCGCCGAGGTGGCCATCGCCTGGCTGATCAACCGGGAGGGCGTCAGCGCCCCGATCGCCAGCGCTACCAGCATCGAGCAGGTGGAAAGCTTCGCGAAGGCCGCGGAGATGACGCTCAGCGACGAAGAGATGCGCCGACTCACAGACGCGGGCGCCTGATCGCCTTCTTTCGGGTGGCCCGCCGGGCCGCCCGCTTCTCCCCTCCTGCCCGGACGCCGTTCACATGTATGAAACCGTTTTGCTGATCGTCGCGGCGCTGGTCGTCGGCATGTCGAAAGGAGGGCTTTCGTCCGCTGCGGCCATCGCGGTGCCAATGCTCGCGCTGTTCATGAACCCGGTGAAGGCGGCAGCCACGCTACTGCCGGTCTATATCGTGACCGACTGGGTGGGCGTCTGGCTCTACCGTCACCATTTTTCCAGGCGGAACCTGTTCATTCTCGTGCCCGCGATGCTTGCCGGCGTCGCCATCGCGACCGTGATCACGCCCTACACGCCGGAATGGGCGTTGCTCATCTTCACCGGGCTGATCGGGATATGGCATGTCGGGCGCGCCTGGCTGAAACGGCATGACGACAGCCAGGCCGAGGCCAAGGTGATCCCGGGGCTGTTCTGGGGCACGCTGACCGGGATCGCGAGCTTCATCACCCATTCCGGCTCGCCGCCTGCGCAGGCCTACCTGCTGCCGCAGAAGCTGCCCAAGCTGGAATTCGCGGGTACCATCGCCATCGCCTTCGCCATCGGAAATATCGTGAAACTGCCTGCCTATTGGGTGATCGGTCAGCTCGACGGGCTGAACTGGCCCCTTGTCGCGGGGCTGGCCGTGGCGGGGATCGCAGGAACCGTTGCGGGGCGTTGGCTGACCGCGCGGCTGTCGCAGCAACTCTACATGCGGGTTATCCAGATCATGCTGGCAGTGCTGTCGGTCCTGCTGCTGATCCGCGGCGCGACGCAGGTGATGTGATCAGCGCGGCGGGTAATGGCTGCGCAGCGCCATCGCGTCCTGCCCGATCAGCCGCGTGACCGAATTCCCGTCCTCCGAGAAAATCGAGCTTTGGGTGTAATACGGATCTTCCAGATCGGTCGAGAAACCGAGCGATTGCACGATCTCTTCCAGCACGACCGAGCGGATATCGCGCATCTGGATGTCCCGGCTGAAGGCGATATCGGCATCCATGATCCGGCCCGTGTTGGTCTGCCAGTAGAAGGTCACCTTCGCGACCGTGCCCGGTCCCAGTCGCCGGCCATTGAGCCGCATCGATGGTGTGCCGCGCACCGTGCCGCCCACGGGCGTGTCGGTCAGGTAGAGCTTGATATCGGCGGGACGCGCCCCGGCATAGCTAAGGTGCAACGCAGCGCCGGTCTTGTTGATCTGCGCGATCGCGGCCAGGGCGGCCTGTTCGATGGCATGGGCGCGCTTGGCTGGAAAATGCTGTGAGCGGAAGGCGAGGCCGACCGTCAGATCGCGGCATTTGCTGGCCGACCAGCGGCGGTAGGGCAAGGTGCAGGCGCCCCCAGGCCGCGCGGCGCAGGCCATCGCGCGATAGAAGTCGCGGTCGCTCATCTTGCCGGAATTGGCGATGTTCCGGTCGGCGCCGGTGTCGCTCGCCCAGGCGGGGGCCGCAAGGTTCACTGCAAGTGCGAGGCAGGTCGCGCCCGGGATCATACCGAACGCAATTCTAAGTTTTTTCTCAAACGCTTGCAGACCGATCTTAAAGCCCCCTCTTAACTCAGAACCGAACAGGCGCGGCGGGTTGCGAGCGCGTAACCCTCGATCCCGAAGCCTGCCAGAACCCCCTCCGCCCGTTGCGAGATGTAGGAATGATGGCGGAAGCTTTCCCGCTTGTGAACATTGGAAATATGCACTTCGAAGACCGGGCCTTCGAAGGTGTTGAGCGCATCGAGGATCGCGACGGAAGTGTGGGTGTAGGCCCCCGCATTGATCACGATGGCGCAGGCCTCGTCGCGCGCATGGTGGATCTGCTCGACGATTTCGCCCTCGAAATTCGACTGGAACAACGCGACATCGAAGCCGCGGGGCTGCGCCTCCTCGCGGCAAATCCGCTCCACGTCCTCGAGCGTGTCCGAGCCGTAGATCTCGGGCTGGCGCTTGCCCAGAAGGTTCAGGTTCGGGCCGTTGAGGATATGGATTGTCTTCGACATTCTGCGCTCCGAGTGGCGCGTGAGGCAGGCGCGCCCTGCCCCTCGCGCGGATCAATTTCCCCAAGCTATAGTGCCTTGCGCGGCCCTCCGTCCAGCAAAAGGGCGTGATCGGTTGCGGCGGCGAGCGGTCGCTGACACCACGACATCCGCAAGCGCATCCTAGATCCCCGCCTCGGCCTCGCTGAACAGTTGCAGCGGCGGATGCCGCGCGACCAATGCGATGGCCTCTCCGCCCCCGGCCAGTGTGCGAAAACAAATCGCACGTAGCAGCCGCCAAGGACTTGGCAGCGGGGCCGTTTTCGCCCACTCTGTCGGCGAGGGCTGAAGGCGATGGCGTCGCCAGCGCGTTGCGCGCCCGCCCGATCACCCGTCCTGTACGCCGGGATCTTGCTTTGTCGCAGCGCGCGACGGGGGAAGATCGTCCCTCGGCGCGTTGCGGCCTCTGATAAGGAAGAGTGCCGATGGACCGTCCTGCTTTTTACCGATTTCACCAAGGCGAGCGCATCCTGCCCTTCGCTGCCAGCGAATACGAGGCGCGGCTCGCGGGTCTCCGCGCGGCGATGAGCCAAGCGGGCATTGATGCCTGCCTGTTCACTTCGATGCATAACATCGCCTATTACTCGGGTTTTCTATACTGCGCCTTTGGGCGGCCCTACGCGCTGGTCGTGACGCCAAGCGACAGCGTGACTATCTCGGCGGGGATCGATGCCGCGCAACCGTGGCGGCGCGGCCATGGCGACAATATCACCTATACCGACTGGGCGCGGAACAATTACTGGCGCGCGATCGCCTCCGTCACCGGCAAACGCCGCGTGCTGGGCATCGAGTCCGATCACCTGACGCTGGCGCAGGCGGCGCTTCTGCAGGATTTCCTCGAGCCGACCGAGACCCGCGACATCGCCCCCGCCACGATGCGGCAACGGATGCACAAATCGCCCGCCGAGATCGCCCTGATCCGGCAAGGAGCCGCGGTCGCGGACGTGGGTGGCTATGCTATCCGCGAGACGATCCGCGAAGGCGTGCGCGAAATCGACGTGGCGATGGCGGGCCGCGACGCGATGGAGTTGGAGATCGCCAGGCGATTTCCCGACGCCGAGTATCGCGATACCTGGGTCTGGTTCCAGTCGGGCATCAACACCGACGGCGCGCATAACCCGGTGACGGGGCGCGTTTTGCAGCGCGGCGATATCCTGTCGCTCAACACCTTCCCCATGATTTCAGGCTATTACACGGCGCTAGAGCGCACGCTGTTCGTGGGCGAAGTTGACGACGCCTCGCGCGCGATCTGGGAGGCGAATGTCGCCGCCCATGAATACGGGATGAGCCTTCTGAAACCCGGGGCGAGTTGCGCCGAGGTGACCGAGACTATCAATGCCTTCTTCGCCGAGCGTGACTTGCTGCAATATCGCACCTTCGGCTATGGCCACAGCTTCGGCGTGCTGTCGCATTACTACGGGCGCGAAGCGGGGCTGGAGTTGCGCGAGGATATCGACACGGTGCTGGAGCCCGGAATGGTGATCTCGATGGAGCCGATGCTGACGATCCCCGAGGGCCAGCCCGGCGCGGGCGGCTATCGTGAGCACGACATCCTCGTGATCACCGAGGACGGCAACGAGGACATCACAGGCTACCCCTACGGGCCGGAGTTCAACGTGGTGGGATGATGTGACCGGCACGTGGGCGGCCCGGCTGCCCGCGCGCTACAAAAGCCCGAAGCGCAATGCGATCGCCACGGCTTCGGCGATCGTCCGGGCGCCGAGTTTGCGGCGCAGGTTGGCGCTGTGCATATCGATTGTCGGCATGGCCAGATCGAGGTCATGGGCCAGCTGATCGCGCCTGCGGCCGCGGATCATCCCGTGCAGGACATCGCGCTCGCGCGGGGTAAGGTGAATCCTGTCGCGCGGTGCATCCACCAGATCGCGAAGGGCTGTCTCTTCCTCGCTCGTGACGATGACGAGGACCCGGCGCCCGCCATCTGTGCGCGGCAGAAGGTTCAGTCGCAGCCTCGGAATGATCCGCCCGTCCGCCCCACGCATCTGCGGCAGATCGAGCGAGCCCGCAGCGCTTTTGCCAGCATCGGTCGCCCGTCCGATCGCGCGGCGCAAGGCAGGTTGCGCCGCCCCGCGCGCCCGCAGCACACGCTGGAAATTCAGCACGAGAAGCGGGTGGATTTCTATCAGCGTCTCCGCCATCCCGTTCATCCGCACAAGGCGGCCCTCGTGATCGAGCTCGAAAATCGGGGCGTCGTCGAGCAGGCTGTTATCAGACGCGGTGACCTGCTGGATACTGGCGCGATGAAGCTCCCGACGGATCTTGTGCAGCCGCCCCAGATCCTGGACATGCGCGCCGAGAGTCTTCATCTCGGGGTCGGTGAAATCACCCCCGCGCTTACCCTTGTGGAACGCCGTGGCGACCAAACCGTCGCGGGTGCTCTGCATCATCGCGAGACACCAGTAGCGATCGACACCGTTCTTCACGATGAAATCGTTATACATTTCGCTGCGTTCGAACTCCTGCGCGCTCACGTGGTCCGACAAACGAAACAGCCCTGTTCCACACTTCTCCGGCGTGCCATGGGCCAACCATGGGTCGTGCCCCTCGAAGGAATTGTAGTCGAGATTGGCCTCCGCCTGGGTTCCGGCGGTAATTTCGCGATAGTCGCCGGGATGGAGCCAGATGAAGATCGCGGAGGGAATGTCGATCTCCCGCGCTATCATGCTGGGCAGCAACGTGAACAACTCGTCGTCAAGCGCGGCGTCGTAGATCTCGTGATGCGATATGAGATGTGACATCGGATCAGGTCAGTCGTCGCGGGCGGACCATTGGTGACATGATGTGCGTTTCTTGAAAAACGACGCGCAGAAACGAACCCGGCATTGCCCCCCCAAACTTTTCAAACAACCGCCAATCGGACCGTCGAGCCTGCACCCGACTGCGACGAAGCTGAAATGCTCACCGATTATGTTTTTTGACATAAAACACCGACTTTTCCTCAAAAATCAAGCTTGAGGGAAAAAGCGCAATCGACCGAGTTCGTCGTGTAGAGCGCGACATTCGACCGGGTGCGCCGCGCCGTGCAAGAAATTCTGGGTGTTTGACCGAGGATTTTCACCCGCTTCAACTCCAGGCTCAGACCGAGGCTTGCGGCCCGGTCGCGGCGATGTACGCCGACGATCGGAAAGGCGGCATCATAGCGGCGCTCGCCATAGCTGAGCGACAGCCCGCCCCGTACGCCCGCGATCAAGGGGCGCTCGAAACCCACGCGCAATTCGGCGCCGGAATAGCGGTGATAGTCCGTCCGGGGCACGGCGCGCTCCAGCCTCAGGCCATAGCTCAGGGCACCGCGCCGCCCCACCCGCGTCCGGCGTGCGAGATCGACGTAATATCTCGGCCCGCTCAGGTAGGACTTCTCGCCATAGCTGGCATATTCGCCGCCCAGCCGGAAAACCGTGCGCCCGTCCGCCACGGACCGCCACGCCTTCGCGAACCGGACTCCGCGCGTGAGATTGTCCGACGTGATGTCTTGCGACCCGCCGCCATAGCGCCTGTCGCGGACGAACGCCTCGACCGACCAGGGCCCGCGACGGCCGAGATGCTCATATTGCACCGCAAGGCCGGGCTCGGAATAACGCAATGTCGCAGTGTGGTACCACGCCCCCGCATAAGAGGCGCGAAACCGGATGCGATGACCCGGGCGCGGCTGAATGAACCAGTCGAGATTGGCGCCATAGCCGAGCCCCACGCCGGAGGTCTCGTTGCCGCCATCTTTGATCAGGAAGGTCCCGAAATCTGTCACGAGGTAACGCTCCGAGGCGACATGATCGACATTGCTGCTCGGCAGGATCGAGGCGGTGGCGGAGAAGCGCAGCGGATGCGCGCGATCGAGCGACTGCCACGCCGCGAGAAGCGCGTCTTCGTGCTTTGGATCCTTGGCGAGCGCGTAACGCAGGAACGCCTCGTTGCGGCGCACGGAGCCAAGTTTCCTGAAGCTTTGCTCCAACCCGGCCTGCGCCGGAGAAAATTCCGGATGGCGCGACGCGATTTCGCCGAAAATCAGCAGCGCCCGCCCCGGTTTGCCCTGCGCGAGCTGCGCATTCGCCACGCCGAGCCAATCCGAAACCGTCTGTTCGGCGAAGCTACGCGTCGGCAAGAGCGTGGAGGTGACAAGCGCGAAGGCGAGCCAGATCAGGAGGAAGGAAGAACGGTATCGCATCGCGCTTGTCGTTTGCCTCTCGGCGAGACGGAAAGAGACCGGACGCAGAACGTCCGGCCTGTGCAGGAAAAGCCCCGCCTCAATTCTCGGTGGCGTAATAATTGCCGCCGACGTTGCGGACATCAGTGCCGTCGGTCAACGTGCCGGAGACGTCGCCCACGGCGGTGAGCGTCCCCCCGTCGTCATAGAAGCTGCCGTTCATATCCAGAGCGAAATCTGCGCCCGGAGAGCTGCCATCCGACATCGTGCCCGTCGCGGTCGCGACCATGGTCGAGCCGGAAACCGTGCCCGCAACGTCGAGCGAGCCCGTCACATTGGCTTCTTTCGTCAGGACGTCGCCGCTGTAGATGCCGAAGTTCGTTCCCTTGCCGGTCAGCTTTCCCGTGTCAAAATCGACATCCATCGCCAATTCCCCCATCACGGTCGTGGTCGGGTCGTCGGGATTGACGTTGCTTACGCCCATAAAGCCCGACATCGACGCCTGCCCCGTCGGCGCGGTCGTCTTCAGGTCGCCCGTACCGATCCTGTCCGCGTAGTCGGAATAGGTTGCATCGACGTTTTGGGCCTCTGCCGAGGTCAAGGCCCCGGAAGACCCGTTGCTGCTGTTGCAGGCAGCCAGCGCAAGACAGGCGGCTGACGCCGCGAGAGCGAGTTTGAATGTCATGAGAATACCCCGATTTTTTGGTGTTTTGTCACGGCCCAAGCACACGAACCGATCACGCGCATTTCATGTCACGGCACCGAAAGCTCGCAACCTATGAGAACTTATAGGGTTCTGCGAAATTGGCGCCCGAGCGCCCTCCGCAGTCCCGAAATCACGAAAACGTGCAAACCTGCGTAAACCTTGGTTTCTCGGAGATGAAGGAACGGGACGGCGCGGCGTTTCGGGACATTCGACCATGTCCGGCATAGCCCGGAACAAACTGCGCACAGCGCACGGGACGGATCGGAGCGCATTGCAAAGAACGCAACGGGCCATCGGCGAAAGGCGCGCTTCGAATGCACCGACAATGGCTGGCCAGGAAAAACGTCATCGGCTCCGTCCCGACCGCTGAATCAAGTCCCGCCAACTGGATCAGCAGAACAGCAGCGCCTTCTGCAGCGAAGCGTTCACCACAAACATCGTCCCGCCCGTCCATGACGCGCGAGTCGACGCTGGCCCCCGCGAAGCGAGGGATCGGGCTCGCGCGGCGCAGCGTAAACTGCGGCGCAAAGCCTCGCTAGGCGCTTGAAAACATGGGCTTGAAAGGGGGTAATGGCGGAGCGGAAGGGATTCGAACCCTCGAGACGGTTTCCCGCCTACACACTTTCCAGGCGTGCGCCTTCGACCACTCGGCCACCGCTCCGCCGGCGGGTTTATCCGCAAATCCGGGAGGGATGCAAGAGCCGATCCGGAATAATGCGAAGGACATTAAAAAGCCCTGAAAACACGCAGGTTCGGCGCTTGCGCGCCTGCCCGGTGGCTCCTAGCATAAGAAAATCAGGTTACGCCCCCGTCAGGGGCAGGCACAGGAAGATGATGAAGATGAAGGACACTCCCGATGAGGGCCGCCCCGCCCTGATCGATGGGCGCGCATTCGAGCCGCGCGCGCTCACCAACGTGCTTCTCGGCATCATCGCCTTCGCGCTGGCGCTGTTCCTGATGGTGCAGGCGAAATTCATCCTGATCTCTCTGGCCATCGCGATCATCCTGTTCTCGCTGACCTCCGAGGCGATCAATGCGGTCGGGCGGCTCCGGATCGGGCCGGTCTCGATCCCGCCGCGTCTGGCGTCGCTGGTGGCACTGGCGCTGATCGCGGGCGGGCTGCTCACGCTGAGCGCGGTGCTGATCTCGCAGGTGAACACCGTCGTGACGATGGTGCTGAACTATGCGGGCCCCGCGCAGCAGGCGATCGCGCAACTCTTCGGCTGGATGGGCCCCGAGGTTGAGCAATCGGTGCTGGAATCGATGCAGAGCATTCAGGTCGCAGGGTATCTGACCACCCTGGCGGGTCAGGCCTCGAACCTGCTTTCGGCCACGATCCTGATCATTCTGTTCGTGGGCTTCCTGTTCGCCGAGCGGATCTGGTTCGACGCGAAGCTGAACTCGCTGATGGGGGATCGCGCCAGCGCAGAGCGGATCGCGAGAATGGTCGGCACGATCATGCGCCGGGTGAACCACTATCTGCTGGTCAAAGCCATTGTCAGCGCCGTCACGGCCATCGCGGTCTACGGCGTCTTCACCGTGGGCGGCTTCGACTTGGCGCTCCCGGTCGCGATCATCACCTTCGCACTGAACTTCATCCCCTCGATCGGCTCGATCATCGCGACGGTTATCGCGACGCTCGCGGTCTATGTGCTGACCCAGAATCCCTACACGGCGGGCACGGTGCTCGTCGCGGTCGGCATCCTGCAATTCGTGATCGGCAACGTGATCGACCCGATGCTGATGGGCCATGCGCTGCGGCTGTCGAGCTTCGGGATCATCATCTCGCTTGCCTTCTGGGGCGCGGTCTGGGGGCTTCCGGGGATGTTCCTCGCCGTGCCGATCATGGTGGCGCTGATGATCATCTGTTCGCAAAGCCCGCGTCTGCGTCCGCTCGCGGTGCTGCTGTCGCGCGAAGGTCTGCCGGACATGGAACATTGAAGGCCGCTGACAGCCAACGGGGATTGGATTGAAGGGCGCAAGGCTTAGATAGGGAGGTAAGGAGACGCCATGACCATTCCCTTCGACAACAGCTATGCCCGCCTGCCCGACACGTTCTTCGAACGTCAGCCGCCCCAACCGGTGAAAGCGCCGGAACTGGTGCTGCTGAACCGCGACCTTGCCGACCGTCTGGGCCTGGATGCCGATTGGCTGGAGGGCCCCCAAGGGCTCGAGATGCTGGCCGGCAACACGATGCCCGAGGGCGCGGAGCCGATCGCGCAGGCCTATGCGGGTCACCAGTTCGGTGGCTTCGTGCCGCGTCTGGGCGATGGGCGTGCGGTGCTGCTGGGTGAAGTGGTCGCGCCCGATGGCGTGCGCTTCGATCTGCAACTGAAAGGCGCCGGGCGCACCGCGTTTTCGCGTGGCCGCTCCGACGGGCGGGCGTGGCTCGGTCCGGTATTGCGCGAATATGTCCTGAGCGAAGCGATGGCGAAGCTTGGCGTGCCGACGACGCGCGCGCTCGCCGCCGTGCGGACGGGCGAAACCGTTGTGCGCGATGCCTCGGGGCGTCCCGGGGCGATCCTGACCCGCGTCGCGCGCAGCCATATCCGCGTCGGCACCTTCCAGTATTTCGCGGCGCGCAATGATCGCGATGGATTAAGAACGCTCCTCACCACGTTGATAGATCGCCATTATCCGGAATGTGATACACCGCTCGAAGTCCTGCGTGCGGTAGCGGCGAAGCAGGGCGAGCTCGTCGCGAAATGGATGGCGCTCGGCTTCATTCATGGCGTGATGAACACCGACAACATGGCGCTGTCGGGCGAGACGATCGACTATGGCCCCTGCGCCTTCATGGACCATTACCATCCGGGGCGGGTCTTCTCCTCCATCGACCAACAGGGCCGCTACGCCTATGCGCGCCAGCCGCAAGTGGCGGTCTGGAACCTTGCGCAATTCGCGACCTGCCTGATGCCGCTGATCGGCGACGACGATGCGGCGATCGAACGGGCGAGTGCCGCCGTCGACAGCTTCATCGGCGTCTATCAGGGCGAATGGCTGCGGCTGATGGGCCGCAAGATCGGCCTCGCTGAGGCGACCGAGGAAGACCTGCCGCTCATCGAGGACCTGTTGAACCGCATGGCGACCGAGAAGGCCGATTTCACGCGTGTCTTCAGCGCGTTGCGGCGCGATCCTAAGACGGCGGGTCAAGAGTTCACAGAGCCGATGGCATTCGATCTCTGGCGCGAGGGATGGGAGAAGCGGATCGCGAGCGAAGACGATCCGCGCGCCGTCATGGAGATGGCGAACCCGCTGCGCATTCCGCGCAACCACCGGGTCGAGGAGATGATCGCGGCCGCGGTCGATGGTGATGACGGTCCACTCCACAGGCTTATGGAGGCGCTGGCGGACCCCTATGCGGAAGATCCGCGTTACGCCTCGTATGAAGACGCCCCGAAGCCCGACGAACGGGTCTTCCGGACCTTCTGCGGGACATGAAGATCACCCTGTAAGGCACTCAGAAAATGACACTTCGGATCGCTTCCTACAATCTGCACAAATGCGTGGGGACCGATCGCAAGCATGACCCGGCGCGGATAGTGAACGTCATCAATGCGCTGCACGCCGATGTGATCGCCTTGCAGGAAGTCGACAAGCGCATGGGTGAGCGCCCCGCCGCGCTGCCGCAGAAGCTGATCGAGGAAGAGACCGATTTCATCCGCCACGACATGCCCCGCACCACAGCCGCCTCGCTGGGCTGGCATGGGCAGGTCGTGCTGGTCCGGCGTGGCTCCCGGGTGCTGGGGATCGAGCCGGTTACCCTGCCCGGCCTCGAGCCGCGCGGCGCCATCGCGGTGAACATCGCCCCCGACAGCGGCGCGCCCTTCCTGCTCATTGCGGCGCATCTTGGGCTGCGGCGGAGCGACCGGCGCGCACAATGGACCCGGATCGCCGAGATCATGGCCGGGGTGAAGCCGCATCCGGCACTCGCCATCGGCGATTTCAACGAATGGCGCGAACGCCACGGCTTCGAAGCGCTGACCGGCTTTCACATCCATGCGCCGGGCGCGACCTACCCCTCGCGCGCCCCGATCGGCCGGCTCGACCGGATCGTGACATCACCGGGAATCCGGGTGGTGCGCAAGGGTGTGCTGGATACGCCACTGGCGCGCGTGGCCTCGGATCACCTGCCGATCTGGGCCGATATCGGCGGTATCGTCACCCGTGCGCATCCCCGCGCCTGACACCCTGCTTGAAGGCCGATCACAGGCGCGCTAGGTGGGCCTTGACCATCCGGTCAGGAGCGCCCCATGACACCCGAACCCACCGAGAACGACAATCTGCGCGGCTCGATGCTGATGATCCTCGCGATGGCGGGGTTCGCGCTCGAGGATATGTTCATCAAGATGCTCGCGGGCGACTGGCCGGTGGGGCAAATTCTCGCCGCCGTGGGGCTTGGCGGCGCGACGATCTTCGCGGTGCTCGCCAAGCTGAAGGGCGAGCGCATCTTCACCCGCTCGCTGCTTTCCTCTGCGCTCTGGCTGCGCAACGCCGGCGAGATCGTCGGCACCGGGTTCTTCGTCTCCGCCGTGGCGTTCACGCCGCTCGCCCAAGCCACCGCGATCCATCAGGCGACGCCGCTTGCGACCACGCTCGGCGCCGCGATCTTCCTGAAGGAACGGGTCGGCTGGCGCAGGCTTTCGGCGATCCTGAGCGGGTTTCTCGGCGTGATGATCGTGATCCGGCCCGGCACGGACGAATTCTCGATGCTCTCACTTCTCGCGGTCGGCGCGGTCATCGGCCTGTCGATGCGCGATGTCACCACGCGGCGCGTGCCGCGCGACGTGACCTCGCTGCAGGTGGCGACACTCGGCTTCTTCTGCGTGTTGCCGCTGGGGCTCCTGCTGCTGGCCGTGCTGCCAGAGCCGGTCGTCACACCCGCACCGATGGATTGGCTTTACCTGCTCGGCGCGCTCGCGATCGGGCCGGTGGGCTATTACGCCCTGATCGCCTCGGTGCGGCTGGGCGAAATCGCGGTGATCATGCCGTTTCGCTATTCGCGTCTCGCCTTCGCCGTCGTGATTTCGACCGTCGTCTTCGCCGAGCCCCCGGATCGCTGGACGCTGATCGGCGGGGCGGTGATCGTGGGCTCGGGTCTCTATGCGCTGTGGCGGCAGGCGAAACTGCGCAGGGAAGGTCGCCGTTAGCGGTAACATTTCTTCCAGAAATTGCCCTTACGGCCTTTTCGCAGGCGCAGCACGGGTGTATGCACCTAGCCAAGCATCAACCGGAGCCCGAGGAGAGCGCCCCCATGAGCACCATCATCGACATCCACGCCCGCGAGATTCTCGACAGCCGTGGCAACCCCACCGTCGAAGTCGACGTCATCCTCGAAGACGGAACGATGGGCCGTGCGGCCGTGCCGTCGGGCGCCTCCACCGGCGCGCATGAGGCGGTCGAGCGCCGCGACGGCGACAAGGCCCGCTACATGGGCAAAGGCGTTCTGGAAGCGGTAATGGCCGTGAACGGCGAGATCGCGGAGAACCTCGTCGGCGAGGACGTCACCGAGCAGGTCGAGATCGACCGCGCGATGATCGAACTCGACGGCACCGAGAACAAGGGCCGCCTCGGCGCCAACGCGATCCTCGGCGTCTCGCTCGCCTGCGCGAAAGCGGCCGCGGATTTCTCGACCCTGCCGCTTTACCGTTATGTCGGCGGCACCTCGGCCCGCGTCCTGCCGGTGCCGATGATGAACATCATCAATGGCGGCGAGCATGCCGACAACCCGATCGACATCCAGGAATTCATGATCATGCCGGTCTCGGCGGGCAATATCCGCGACGCGGTGCGCATGGGCTCGGAAGTATTCCACACGCTGAAGAAAGAGCTCTCGGCCGGCGGCATGTCCACGGGTCTGGGAGATGAGGGCGGGTTTGCTCCGGAACTCAGCTCGACCACGGCCGCGCTCGACATCATTCTCAAGTCGATCGAGAAAGCGGGCTACAAGCCGGGCGAGGACATCTACCTCGCGATGGATTGCGCCTCGACCGAATATTACAAGAACGGAAAATACGAGATGAAGGGCGAAGGCCTGTCGCTGACCTCGGAAGAGAATGTCGACTATCTCGAGAAGCTGCTGGGCGCCTATCCGATCATCTCGATCGAAGACGGCATGGCCGAGGACGATTGGGAAGGCTGGAAGCTCCTGACCGAGCGTCTGGGCGACAAGGTGCAGCTGGTGGGCGACGATCTCTTCGTGACCAATCCGACGCGTCTGGCCGATGGCATCAAGCAGGGCGTCGCGAATTCGATGCTGGTGAAGGTCAACCAGATCGGCACCCTGACCGAGACGCTGCAGGCCGTAGATATGGCGCATCGCGCGGGCTACACCAACGTGATGAGCCACCGTTCGGGCGAGACCGAGGACGCGACCATCGCCGATCTCGCGGTCGCCACCAACTGCGGTCAGATCAAGACCGGCTCGCTGGCGCGTTCGGACCGGCTCGCGAAATACAACCAGCTGATCCGCATCGAGGAATCGCTGGGCGAGACCGCGGAATATGCGGGTCGTTCGATCCTGCGCTAAGCGCGTCTTGACGTGAGACACCCAGGCCCCCGGCGGAGCACGCGCTTCGCCGGGGGTTTTCGTTTCGCCTTCGGCGAGGATATTTGGGCCAAGCCGAAGGGGCGATTGCGTTGCGCCCTTATCCGCGTCACTGTCGGGCCATGATCAAGGCTCTGATTTTCGATGTGTTCGGCACCTGTGTCGATTGGAGGAACTCCGTCGCGCATGAGGTGGAAACTGCCTTTCCCGGGATCGATTCCCTGGCTTTCGCCGATGCGTGGCGTGGCGAATACGATCCTGCGATGCGGCGCATTCGCGACGGCGGGCGCGGCTATGTGGCGCTCGACGATCTGCATCGCGAGAACCTGCACCGGGTAGCCAAGCGCTTCGCGGTCTCGGCACCCGATAGCCTGTCGCATGTCTGGGAGCGGCTGAACCCGTGGCCCGACGTGGTCAGCGGCCTTCACGCGCTGAGGCGCCATGCGATCATCGCGCCATGCTCCAACGGGTCCATCGCGCTGATGACACGGCTTGCGCGCCACGCGGGGCTGCCGTGGGATTGCATCCTCGGCGCGGATATCGCCCGCGACTACAAGCCGAAGCCGGAGGTCTATCTGGCCTCCTGCGCCGCGCTGCGTCTGCCGCCCGAAGAGGTGATGATGGTGGCCGCGCATAATGATGATCTTGCGGCAGCCCGGTCGCTGGGGCTAAAGACCGCTTTCGTACCGCGCCCCACCGAATACGGGCCTGCTCAGGACAAGGACCTTGTGCCGAGCGAGGAATGGGACGCGATCGCGCCCGATTTCGAGACGCTCGCCAAGGAGCTCTTCGCATGAGCGAGGCCGACGCGATCATCGAGGCCCTTGGCCTCGTGCCGCATCCCGAAGGCGGGCATTACCGCCAAACCTGGGAGGCGGAAGCCGCAGACGGCGCGCGTCCTTCGGGCACCTGCATCTATTTCCTGCTCAAGGCGGGCGAGCGCAGCCACTGGCACCGGGTGGACGCGACCGAAATCTGGCATTTCCACGCAGGCGCGCCGGTGCAGCTCGATATCGCGCCGCAGGAGGCGGGACCGGTGCTGGAATTGCTGTTGGGCCCCGACGTGATCGGCGGCGATCAACCGCAGGGGATCGTGCCCGCGGGCCAGTGGCAATCCGCGCGCTCGACCGGGGCGTGGAGCCTTGTCAGCTGCACCGTCTCGCCGGGCTTTCGCTTCGAAGGGTTCGAACTGGCCCCGCCCGGTTTCGACATCCCCCGTTGATCACCAGAGACCGATGCTCGCCCAACGCGAAAGTTGATCGAGCCAGCTGACAGGCGGCCACCAGAGCAGCGTCAGCACGATCACCGCGGCCACGAGCCCCACCGCCAGCGCCAATTCGCGCCTGTGACACAGCGTTTGCGCCGCCGCGGACCATAGCAGGTTGCGGATCACCGGCCAGTGTAGCTTGATGTGCCAGACCCCGGCGAAAACGAAGAGCACCCCCATCGCGAGGTGCAAAAGCTCCCAGTCGGCGCGGTCGAGCGCGAGGAGCGACCAGTCGATATCCCGCGCAACCCGGCCCGAGGGCGCAATGCTGACGACGAGGCCGGAGATGACCATGACGACGAAGCTGAGCCCCGCAAGGAAGACCGCGGCGGCCCGGTTCGAGAACGGGGCCTGCTTGCGCGCCTGCGGCGTCGGACAGGGATCGGTTGGAGTTTCAGACATCGGACTACCCTCTTCAATGAGGTCGATCCTAGCGCCGTCCGCCGCGGCGCGGCATGATCAGCGTCAAGTGATGCGAATTTAGCCGGGGCGCGAGACCTTGCCGCCGCCGATCAGCGCCGACACCCCGGTCGTCGAGGGCCCAGAGGTTGCCATGCCACGCGCCACCCGCACCGCGAGATAGGCGAAGGCCTGCGCCTCCAGCATGTCGCCATCGAGCCCGATATCCTCGATCGGCTGCACTGGCACGTTCATGCGCCGCTGCAAAGCCACCATCAGCGCGGTGTTGAGCCGCCCGCCGCCGCATACATAGATCGCCGAGGGCGCGGTCGGGTAATGCTCCCCCGCCCGCGCGACCGAGGCTGCCGCACAGGCGGTAAGCGTGGCTGCCGCATCCGCGTCTTCCAGCGCGGCCACACGGGACAGGACGTCATGAAAATCGTTCCGGTCGAGCGACTTCGGCGGCATCTTCAGGAAATAGGGATGCGTCAGGAAGGCCTCGACCACTGCCTCGTCAACGCGGCCCGTCAGCGCCAGCTCTCCGCCCGCATCGAACTCCGCCTTGCGCCTGAGCCGCATCAGATCGTTGATCGGTGCGTTGGCGGGGCCGGTGTCAAAGGCCAGAACCGCGCCCGGCACCTCTGCCGAGGGTTGGCGCGGATCGACCCAGGTCACATTGCCGACGCCGCCGAGGTTCAGAAACACCGCCGGCGCATCGAGCTTGGCGTATTTCGCGCAGGCAAAGTGGAAGAAGGGCGCGAGCGGCGCGCCCTGCCCGCCCATCTCGACATCGGTGGAGCGGAAATCCCAGACCACCGGGCGCGACAGCACGTCGGCCAGGACCGAGCCGTCGCCGGCCTGATGGGTGCGGCGCGGGCCCTGCATCCCATAGGGATCGTGGGCGAGCGTCTGGCCGTGAAACCCCACGAGCTGCGCCTCTCCGAAGCCACTGAGCAGTTCGGCATGGGCGGTTTCGACCACCTCGCAAGCCTCCTCCACCCCGGCCTCGCCGGGCCAGCGCCCGAGGGCTGCATGGAGCGTCGCGCGCTCGGCCTCGGTATAGGGGCGGTAGTCGCTGCGGCCGAAATCGAGAATGCGGGTTCCGTCGGTCAACACGAGCGCCGCGTCCACCCCGTCCAAAGACGTGCCCGACATGGCGCCAACCGCCCAGACCGGCCCGGATTTCAACATGGCTTCCCTCTCGTCGCCTGCCCCGATATACGCACGCTCAGACGAAAGGAACAAGCACGATGACCTACCATCCGAAATCAGACTTCATGCGCGTGATGATCGAGCGGGGCTTTCTGGCCGACTGCACGGATTATCAGGGGCTGGACGAGGCTTTGGCGAAAGGCACCGTGCCGGGTTATATCGGCTTCGACGCGACGGCGAAGTCGCTGCATGTCGGCTCGCTGATCCAGATCATGATGCTGCGCTGGCTACAAAAGACCGGCCACCAGCCGATCACCCTGATGGGCGGCGGCACGACGAAGGTGGGCGACCCCTCCTTCCGCGCCGACGAGCGCCCGCTGCTGACGCCCGACCAGATCGACGACAATATCGCGGGCATCAAGCAGGTGTTTGCGAAATACCTCGATTACGAGGCCGAGACGCCGGCGCTGATGCTCAACAATGCGGAATGGCTCGATGGGCTGAACTACCTCGATTTCCTGCGCGATATCGGGCGGCATTTCTCGGTCAACCGGATGCTGTCGTTCGAGAGCGTGAAATCGCGGCTGGATCGCGAGCAGAGCCTCAGTTTCCTCGAATTCAACTACATGATCCTGCAGGCCTATGACTTCCTCGAGCTGAACCGCCGCTACGGTTGCCTGCTGCAGATGGGCGGCTCGGATCAATGGGGGAATATCGTCAACGGGATCGACCTGACGCGCCGCGTGCTCGATCAGGAGATCTTCGGACTGACCTCGCCGCTTCTGACAACCTCGGACGGCAAGAAGATGGGCAAATCGGCCTCGGGCGCAATCTGGCTGAACTCGGACATGCTGAGCCCTTACGAGTTCTGGCAGTTCTGGCGCAACACGACAGACGCCGATGTTGGCCGCTTCCTTAAGCTTTATACCGAGCTTCCGGTCGAGGAATGCGAGCGTCTGGGCGCGTTGGAAGGCTCCGAGATCAACGCGGCGAAGGTGCGGCTGGCCAACGAGGTCACCGCGCTCTGCCACGGCTGGGAGGCCGCGCATGCTGCCGAGGCAACCGCGCGAGAGGTCTTCGAGAAGGGCGGCGTGGGTGACGACCTGCCAACGCTTACGCTGACGGTCGAAGAACTGGGCGACGGGATCAGCCTCGCGCAGCTCGTCGTGCGTTCGGGCCTCGCGAAATCGGGTAAGGACGGCAAGCGGCTGATCGCGGAAGGCGCGCTAAAGGTCGATGACGAGCCCTGCGCCGATCCGGGCCGCATGTTCACCGCCGCCGATCTGGAGACCCCGGTGAAGCTGAGCGCGGGCAAGAAGCGTCACGCGCTGGTCGAAGTCGAGTAACTCTATCGGGCGCGCCTCACGCGGGCGGGCCCAAGCCCCTTTTCCGATACGATCGGCTGTGGCACTCTTTGCTCATGAGCAAGGTCACCAATCTCAACCAGTTCCGCAAACAGCAGGCGCGCGTGAAGAAGCGCGAGCAAAGCTCTGTGAATGCTGAGAAATTCGGTCGCAGCAAGGCCGAGAAAACGCTGCAGGAAAGCCGCGCCACGAAAGAGCGGCGCGATCTCGACGGCCATCAGCGCGAGCACGACGAATGAGCCGACCGAAGAAACGCTCCCTGACGCTGGGCGGGCACCGCACCTCGGTCACGCTGGAGGATGAATTCTGGCGTGCCTTCCGCGATATCGCCCATGAGAAATCATTAGGCATCAACGAGTTGGCAGCCGAAATTGATGTGGATCGCGGCACCGAGACGGGCCTTGCCACGGCAATCCGCCTCTACGTGCTGGCCTATTACCGCGCGCGTGCGATCTCGTAAGGCAAGCCGCGACGCACGGCGCTTTCCGCAGCCCATGCAAGCTCCTTGCGCGAGCGATAGTCGGAGACCGAGAGCGGCGCGTGGAACACCACTTCGACCGCGCCCTGCCGCGCCTGTGCCAGCACCTTGATCAGATGCGGCCCGAACTCCATATCGCCCCACCAGCCATAGAACCGCACATCCTCGCCCGCGGGGGGCGTGTAGACCACGGTGACCGGCTGGATCTGCATCACGCGCTCCAGCCCATGGCTGTAGAATGCCTGAAACAGCGTCGGCTTGAAGGGCAGCACCCGGCGCGCATCGGTCGAGGTGCCCTCGGGGAAGAACAGTAGGTGATGGCCCGCCCGGATGCGATCCTCGAACAGCCCCTGCTGCGTCTTTGCCTCACGCGGATCGCGCTTGATGAAAACCGTGCCCGTGGCCCGCGCGAGCCAGCCGACGAAAGGCCATTTGGCGACCTCGGCCTTGGAGACGAAATAGACCCGCTGGCAGGCGTTGAGCGCAAAGATATCGAGCCACGATCCGTGATTTGCGACTACCGCCCCGATCTTGGTCATCGGACGCCCCGTGACGCGATAGGAGATCCCGAGGATCGGGAAGCTCATCCGGCAGACCGCTTGCGTGATCCACGGCGTCCAGGGCCGCGCCAGCCCGTGAACCGGGCGCTCCACCAGACGCACCAGCAGCAGCACTACAAGCCCGATCAGCAGCATCAGCCCCCAGATCAGACCGCGCAGCCCCGCCCGCATCCAATCGAGCGCGCCGAACTGCTTTGGATCGGGCTCGTCCTCGATCCAGCTCACGCGCGGCCCTCAAAACGACGGGTGTAGAAGCTGCGATGCTTGTCGCTCATCGCCTTGGTATCCATGAGCAGGAGAACGTCGGTCGTGTTGAACGGATAGTCGATGAAAGCCCCCTCGCCCACGAAGCCGCCGAGCCGCAGATAGGCCTTTATCAGATTGGGCATTTCGGCCAGCGCCGCACGCCGATCCAGCGCCGCCTCAGGCACGAGGTCCATTGGCTGGAACGCCTCTGGCCGCGCGCGCGGACGCATGTGCGCGGGCGCTAGGTGATGGTGATGCAACCACGACAGCGGCGCTTTCAGCTTCTTGGCATCGGTGCCGTGGAAGGACGCAACGCCGAAGAGAATCTCGATGTCATGGGCAAGGACGTAATCGGCCAGCGCATTCCACAAAAGCAGCATTGCCGCCCCGCCCCGATAGTCCGGATCGACGCAGGAGCGCCCAAGCTCCAGCAACTTGCGCCCGGTGCCGACCAGCGGCGAGAGGTCGTATTCGCTATCGCAATAGAATTGCCCTGCCCGCTCCAGCCGATCCGAAGGTAGCAGCCGGTAGGCGCCCACCACATGCTCGCCTTCAGCGCGTGCGGGATCGACCAGCAGAAGATGATCGTAGATCGCGTCGAGCCGATCGCATTCCAGACGATTTTGGTGATCGACCGTCTCGCCGCCGCCGCCGAGTTCTTCGACGAAAACGCGGTAGCGAAGCCGCTGCGACGCCACGAGATCGGCGGCATCGCGGGCCAGCCTGATTTCGAATGCGGCGCTGTCGATCACGGGCGTCCTCCTGCCGATATTCGCTGGCCCGGTTTAGAAAGCCGCGCCCGGATTGGCAATATCGCGCGGCGCGGAGCGTGTCATGGACGCATCACGACGGGGGGCGATGCGCCACATCCTCCGGTTGACGGAATTTCTCGCGTGACCTCACGCGCCTGTTAACGTTTCATCAACTTTGTTCAGAGAAAACCAATTCCAACGCGACCCGCCGACCGTCCAGGACAAGCTTGCCTTCATGTTCAAAATTGACCGTCACCTTTTCGCCGATACGCGATTGCACCTGGCCAGTGCCCCAGTCGGGCTGGGCGGGATTCCTGACCAGCATGCCGGGTTCTAGGATTTCATAGATCACATTTCACCTTCTGGAGAGTTTGATGCCATTCGAGACCGCGAATGCGGGTGCGGAGGACGCTGATTTGATCGAACTTGTCGCATCGCGCCTGTGCCATGACCTTATCAGCCCGATCGGGGCCATCGGCAATGGGGTAGAATTGCTCACCATGACAAGCGAAGCGCCCGGCCCGGAGGTGGAGCTCATTTCGCAAAGCGTGGCGGCGGCGAATGCGCGCGTCAAGTTCTTCCGGCTGGCCTTTGGACGCGCCGGACCCGATCAGCAGTTGAGCGAAGCGGAAATCACCGGGTTGCTGGGCGAAGTCTCCGCTCAGAGCCGCGTGGAATACGATTGGCGGGCGCCGGGAGAGACGCCGCGCGCCGAGGTGAAACTGGCGCTTCTCGCGATGCTTTGCCTCGAAACCGCGCTGCCCTTCGGCGGCGATATCCGCGCGATGCCCTGCGGCGACGGCTGGATGATCACGGCGCGCGCCGAGAAAGCGCGACCCGATCGTGCGGCCTTCGCGGCGCTCGATGGGGAGCCGCTGGACCTGACGCCCACGCGGGTGCAATTCGCGCTCCTGCCGCGCGAGGCGGCGCGGCAGGGTCGCAGACTCGATTGGTCGGTCGACTCCGAAGGCGGCACGATCGCCTTCTGACAGCGACCGCGTCAGGCTAAAATCGGAGGGTACGGTGCGCTCAGGGACGCACCGTGCCGTGCCCGGTCACCAGGTACTTGAACGAGGTGAGCTGCTCGGCGCCTACCGGCCCGCGCGCATGCATCTTGCCGGTCGCGATACCGATCTCTGCGCCCATGCCGAACTCGCCGCCATCGGCGAATTGGGTGGAGGCGTTGCGCATAAGGATCGCGCTGTCGAGCCGCTCGAAGAAGCGGTCGGCGGCGGCGTCATTCTCGGTCAGGATCGATTCCGTGTGCTGGCTGCCATAGCGGCGGATATGTTCGATCGCGCCATCCACGCCATCGACGATCTTCGCCGCGCAGATCATATCGAGGAATTCGCGCCCGAAATCTTCCGCACTTGCCTCGGTGACGCCCTCGATTTGCAGCAAATCGCCCGTGCCGCGCACCTCGACGCCTGCTTTGAGCAGGTCTTCGATCAGCACGCCGCCATGTTTCTTCCAGAAGGCGCGGTCGATCAGAAGGCACTCCATCGCGCCGCAAATCCCGGTGCGCCGGGTCTTGGCGTTCACCACGACGGCCCGCGCCTGTTCCAGATCGGCTGCCCCGTCGGCATAGATATGGCAGATGCCCTCGAGATGGGCGAAGACCGGAACACGCGCCTCGGCCTGCACCAGACCGACGAGCCCCTTGCCCCCGCGCGGCACGATCACGTCGATGAATTCGGTCGCGCGCAGCATCTCGGCCACGGCGGCGCGGTCGCGGGTCGGCACGAGCTGGACCGCCGCCTCGGGCAGCCCCACCGCACGCAGCCCCTCGAGCAGGCAGGCATGGATCGCACGGCTGGAATGGAAGCTCTCCGAGCCGCCGCGCAGGATCACCGCATTGCCCGATTTCAGGCACAGCGCGCCGGCGTCCGCCGTCACGTTGGGCCGCGATTCATAGATCACGCCGATCACGCCCAGAGGCGTGCGCACGCGCTTGATATGCAGCCCCGAGGGCATGTCCCATTCCGCGATCGTGTCGCCCACCGGATCGCGTTGCGCTGCCACCGCCCGCAGACCCTTGGCGATCGCCTCGATCCGCGCATCGTCCAGCATCAGCCGATCCATCATCGCGGGGCTCAGCCCCTTCTCGGCCCCGTAGGCCATGTCCTCGCCATTTGCGGTGATGATGTCATCTTTACGCGCGAGCACCGCATCGGCCGCCACTTCCAGCGCCTTCTGCTTTACCTCGGCGCTGGCGAAGGCCAGTTCCGCCGCGGCCGCCCGCGCGGCAGCGCCCATCGTCTCGATCAGCCCTTTGGCGTCCATGTCGTCTTTCATTACGCACCCCTACCGGATTTCCCGGTCTGTCCGGTTTTCACCCATTGCGCCAGCTTCACCGCCAGCACGACCCACGGGAGCCCGTGCATGACCAGATCGAACCAATCGACCGTACGCACCAGCGTGCCCGCCGCCAACATCTTCAGCTTTTCCCAAATATGTGGCTCTGGGGTGAATGGCGCGAGACCCAGCAGACCCGCGAACAGGACTGCTTGCAGCAGGGTGATGTGGTCGAAAAACTGCTTGATCCAGCGCATGCGCTCCTCCCGAAACTTCGCCCGGATATAAGCGACAGATGCGCGTTTCACAAACGCAACTTTACCGTAGAAGGGGGGAAAGTGGCGCGGTTGACGGGGCTCGAACCCGCGACCCCCGGCGTGACAGGCCGGTACTCTAACCAACTGAGCTACAACCGCGCATCTGCGCTCGGGGCGATCCGGATGATGGCGCGGTTGACGGGGCTCGAACCCGCGACCCCCGGCGTGACAGGCCGGTACTCTAACCAACTGAGCTACAACCGCTCGCATCATCTGCCCGGATCGCCGTCCGAGCGTGGGGAGGGTATTACGCGGGCGACCTGCCCCCGTCAAGCGGCCTGAGAGCAAAAATCCGACGAATTTTCACCTGCCGTTCGGGCAAGCAAATCGCGGCTCCTCAGTGCGCGTCCGCGGCCCTTATTTATCGCGCCCACACGCGCGCCGATGAGATGCGCTTTCTGCTTCCCCTTGGCAGAAATATCCCGGGAGAGACCGAAGGTCGGGGGCGGAGCCCCCTCTTCTTTTAGTTTTGTCGCCGTCCGGCGACGGGGGCAGCGCCCCCTTTCTCGGCGGATGCAATCAACGTTCCGGCGCGGGAATGAACTCCGCATCATCCGCGGGCGGCAGTTGGAATCGGCCATGCGCCCAGTCGCCCGCGCGCCATGCCTCTTTGGCCGCGTCGATCTTGTCGCGCGAGGAGGCCACGAAATTCCACCAGATATAACGCGGACCGCCCATGGTCGCCCCGCCCAGAACGATCAGCCGGGCGCCCTGCCCGCCCGCCTTGAGCGACACCCGGTCGCCGGGGCGGAAAACGAGCATCCGACCTTCCTCGTAGGTTTCGCCCGCGACGGTTACGGAGCCTTGCAGCACATAAACCCCGCGATCCTCGTGATTGTCAGGCAGCGGGATCTGCGCGCCCGGATCGAGCTTTGCATCGGCGTAGAACATCTCGGAGGGCAGATCGATCGGGGCATGCGCGCCCCAGGCATCGCCCAGCACCAGCCGCACGGTCTTGCCCTCGGCCTGCAATTCGGGAAGCGCTTCGGCACCCACATGTTTGAACGCCGCCTGCCCCTCTTCCTGATCCTCCGGCAGCGCAACCCATGTCTGGATACCCGCGAGATGCTGGCCGGTGTCGCGGACCTTGCCGTCAGTGCGCTCGGAATGGGTGATGCCGTAGCCCGCACTCATCCAGTTCACCGCGCCCGGCGTGATCCATTGATCGGTGCCCAGCGAATCGCGGTGATGCAGGCGGCCTTGCAGCAGGTAGGTCACAGTCGCGAGCCCGATATGCGGGTGCGGGCGAATGTCGATGCCGCGCTGGCCGGAGAGGAACTCCACCGGGCCGATCTGGTCGAAGAAGATGAACGGGCCGATCATCTGGCGTGCAGCCGAGGGCAAGGCGCGGCGCACCTCGAATCCACCAAGGTCGCGCGCTCGGGGCGCGATAACGGTTTCAATGGCGTCGACGGCATCGCCGATCGGAATTTCGGGGTCGAGGGCGGGGTTCCAGCTCATCGGAGCGCTCCTTTCCTGTGGTTGAGGGAAAGGTAGCATCGCGGCGCGCATATCATAGAGCCATGCGCGAACAGAGTCTGAGCGCGGTCGCGCAACGCCACGCAAGCAGTTGATATCAATATTATTCATGGGGAATGGTGGGCGGTGAGGGACTCGAACCCCCGACATTCTCGGTGTAAACGAGACGCTCTACCAACTGAGCTAACCGCCCCCGACCCCTCCTCTAGCTCCGCCTTGCGCGGGGATCAAGGGCTCAGATGCCTTCGCGCATCCGCGCCTTGCGGGTCGAGGAGAGTTTCATTCCCGGCGCGGTCAGGCGCGCTTCCGGCCCGACCCAGGCATAGGCGAGCAGGCAGGGATCGAGATCGGCCGTGGTGATGCGGTGTTCGTGATCGGGTCGGTTCAGGATCAGCGACCCCGGCGCATGCACCGCAGTGTCATTTTCCGACCACGGGCCCGCGACCGAGATATAGCTTTCCTCGATCTCCTTATGGCTGTGCTGCGGATAGGTTGTGCGCGGCGCGAACAGGACGAATCCCAGCACCAGCCGATCCGAGGCCACCGGACCGCGCGGGCCCAGCACCTCGCAATAGGCATATTTACGTGCCAGCGCCTTCGGCACTTTCTCGTAGCCATATTCCCATGTCAGCTGGCTCGCGACACGCGACAGCGCCCGCGCCATGCCCGCCACCGCACCGCGCTCGCCCAGATCGAGGGCCCGCGACAGATGCGCGGTCACCGGTTTCGGCTGCGGCTGGCGCGGCGTCACTGGGGGATTGGTGTCGATGATCTGCGAGAGCGTGTCGCGCACCCGTTTGCGGTGGCTGCGGATGAGGCGACTGCCGCCCGCCGAGCCATGACGGTAGAGCGTGTCGAATTCCCGCAGCAGATAGAGCCAGTCCGGACAATCGGAGACGCGCAGCCCCTCGTCGGGGGGCGTTTCGTTCATCGGCATCGTGTCGGTCATCGCATCCTCCGCGTCTCGCGCCTCGGGCGCTTCTCTGGCGTGCTGTCTGGCCCATAATCTGACGCCGCGGGGCGCAGAAAACTAACCGGAAAACGACGAAGGCGCGTCTGTTCAAGACGCGCCTTCGTAGGAAAATGGTGGGCGATGAGGGATTTGAACCCCCGACATCATCGATGTGAACGATGCGCTCTACCGCTGAGCTAATCGCCCTCCGTGGCGGGCTTTTAGCGCCCCGCTTCTGGCTCCGCAAGAGGGTTTTCGACGAAATCTCAGCCCCGGTTTTCGACCTCGCTTTCCAAGGCGTCGACCTCGGCCTGCACGGCGCCATCCGCCTCTGCCGCGACGGCCTCCAGCATGCCCGAAGGGCGGCGCAGCTTGACCACGAGGATCTCGTCGCCGTTCTTCTCGAACTGGCGGTTGATCTTCAGCTTGCCGAGCGGCGGGATGCTGAGTTCCTCGCCTTCCGAGAGCGCCTCGCCCAGAACTTTCAGCACGGCCTCCGACATTGCTTTCGCCTCGCCGCGCTTCACGCCAGCCTCGACCATCACCCGATCCACGAAGCTTCGCTTGCGCACGAGCGCCTTCGCCTCGGCCCCCGGATCAGGAGCTGCCGGCGTGAGCGTCGCGGCGGAGGCCGGAGGTGTCGCGGGCGTCGCGACGGGGGGCTTGCGGGTCGATTTCGGCTTCTGGCTCTTGGCCATGGCGGCTCCTTTTTTGACCGGAATAAAAGGAGGTTACGTGCAAATGCCTTCAGATGCAAAAACGCCCGCCGCGATATGCGACGGGCGTTTTCGTTTTCAATCCAAAGCCGATCAGTGCGCGGTTGCGCCCTGTGCGTCCGATTTGGCCGCGGCTGCGGCGGCGGCTGCCGCCTCTTCGGCCTCTTCGTCCCAATCGACCGGCTCGGGCTGACGCACCAGCGCGCGGGCGAGGACTTCGCGAACGTGAGTGACCGGAACGATCTCCAGCCCTTCCTTCACGTTGTCGGGGATATCCGCGAGGTCTTTTTCATTCTCCTCGGGGATGAACACCGTCTTGATCCCACCACGCAGTGCCGCGAGCAGTTTCTCTTTCAAGCCACCGATCGGCATCGCGTTGCCACGCAAGCTGACCTCGCCGGTCATGGCGATATCCTTGCGCACCGGGATTCCGGTCAACACCGAGACGATGGAGGTCACCATCGCCAGACCCGCAGAGGGCCCGTCTTTCGGCGTCGCGCCATCCGGCACGTGGACGTGAATATCCCACTTCTCGAAGCGCGGCGGCTTGATGCCGAATTGCGGCGCGACCGAGCGGACGTAGCTGGATGCCGCGTCGATCGATTCCTTCATCACGTCGCCCAGCTTACCGGTGGTCTTCATCCGGCCTTTACCCGGCAGGCGCAGAGCTTCGATCTGCAGCAAGTCGCCGCCCACGGAGGTCCAGGCGAGGCCGGTCACGACGCCCACCTGATCTTCCTTCTCGGCCAGACCGTAGCGGTGCTTCTTGACGCCCAGATATTCGCCCACCTTCGCCTCATCGACGGTGATGTGCTTGATCTGACCCTTCGACTTGATGATCTCGGTCACCGCTTTCCGGGCGAGCTTCGCGATATCGCGTTCGAGATTCCGCACGCCCGCCTCGCGGGTGTAGTAGCGGATCACGTCGGTCAGCGCGCCATCGGTCAGTTCGAACTCGTTCTTCTTGAGCCCGTGACCCTTGATCTGCTTCGGGATCAGGTGCTGCTTGGCGATCTCGGCCTTCTCGTCCTCGGTGTAGCCGGCGAGCGGGATGATCTCCATCCGGTCCAGAAGCGGGCCCGGCATGTTGTAGGAGTTCGCCGTCGTCAGAAACATCACGTTCGAGAGGTCGTATTCCACTTCGAGATAGTGGTCCACGAAGGTCGCGTTCTGCTCGGGGTCGAGCACTTCAAGCATGGCCGAAGCCGGGTCGCCACGGAAGTCCTGACCCATCTTGTCGATCTCGTCGAGCAGGATCAGCGGGTTCGTGGTTTTCGCCTTCTTCAGCGCCTGAATGATCTTGCCGGGCATCGAGCCGATATAGGTCCGACGGTGGCCGCGGATCTCGGATTCGTCGCGCACGCCGCCAAGCGAGATGCGGATGAATTCGCGCCCCGTTGCCTTGGCGACAGACCGGCCCAGCGAGGTCTTACCCACGCCGGGGGGACCCACGAGGCACATGATCGGGCCTTTCAGCTTGGCCGAGCGCGCCTGCACCGCAAGATACTCAACGATGCGTTCCTTGACCTTCTCGAGCCCGTAGTGATCGGCATCAAGCACGGCCTCCGCCTTGCTGAGGTCTTTCTTTACGCGGGATTTGGTGCCCCACGGGATCGACAGCATCCAGTCGAGATAGTTGCGCACGACGGTGGCTTCCGCCGACATCGGCGACATCGACTTGAGCTTCTTGAGCTCGGCCTCTGCCTTTTCCTTGGCCTCTTTGGAAAGCTTCGTGTTCTCGATGCGCTCTTCCAGCTCGAGGATCTCGTTCTGGCCGTCTTCGCCATCGCCGAGTTCCTTCTGAATGGCCTTCATCTGCTCATTCAGGTAGTACTCGCGCTGGGTCTTCTCCATCTGCGTTTTCACACGGGACTTGATCTTTTTCTCCACCTGGAGAACCGAGACCTCACCCTGCATGAGCCCGTAGACCCGCTCCAGCCGTTCGGAGACGTCGAGCGTTTCCAGAAGCTCCTGCTTCTGGGCCACTTCCAGCCCCAGATGGCCCGAGACGAGATCGGCCAGCTTGTCCGCTTCGGTCGCGTCGGCCACGGCCGAGAGCGCCTCTTCGGGGATGTTCTTCTTGATCTTCGCGTAGCGCTCGAATTCCTCGGCGACCGAACGCAGCAGCGCGCGGATCGTCTCCACATCGCCCTCGGTTTCGATCAGCGGCTCGGCATTCGCTTCAAAGTAGTCGTCATTCTCGACGAACTCGCTGATGCGCACGCGGCTCTTGCCCTCGACCAGAACCTTCACGGTGCCATCAGGCAGTTTCAGCAGTTGCAGCACGTTGGCGAGCACGCCAACGCGGAAAATCCCGTCTGTGTCGGGGTCGTCTTGCGACGGGTCGATCTGGCTCGCGAGCAAGATCTGACGGTCATCCGCCATCACCTCTTCGAGTGCGCGCACGGATTTCTCGCGCCCGACGAAGAGCGGCACGATCATGTGGGGGAAAACCACGATATCGCGCAACGGCAGGACCGGATGGGTGACAGAGCTAAATTCGGTCATCGGCGTTCCTCTCTTGGCAGGAGGGTCCGGCCCCATTTTCGGCGACCACGTCCCTCCCCTGTTCGACCCAATATCTAGGAGCCGCGAAGCGTCCATTCAACTAGGCCATGTCACTCATCCGTCACAATGCGTGGCCCCGGGACAGGCCGCAAGAGGCGATCTCGCTGCCGTGAGCGGTTCGTGCGCGCGCGTGATCGAACGTGTAGCCGCTCACCGCGGCAGGATCATCTCGGCCATCAAGCCGCCAAGCCGTTCGGATCGCCCGAGTTTCAGCGATCCGCCATGGCGCCGCAGGATGTCAGCGGTGATCGAGAGGCCAAGGCCCACCCCCTGCCCGCGATCCTGATTGCGCGCCGGATCGAGCCGCGTGAAGGGCAGGATCGCCTCTTCGCGGCGTTCGGGCGGGATGCCAGGGCCGTCGTCATGCACCGCGATTCGCCATCCCGTGCGCGCGATCGAGACGCTAATCTCGGCGCGGGTGCCGTAGCGGACCGCATTGCCGATCAGGTTTGCCAGCGCGCGTTTGAGCGCATCGGGACGGAAAGTCGCCTCCTCCTCCGTATCGCAATCGACGAGCGTCACGTCGCGGCCCATCCGCCGCATGTCTTCCACCACGCCTTCGACGAAGCCGCAGATCGGCAGCGTCTCCGGCTCGCCATGCGAGGCGCCGTCGCGCGAAAAATCGAGGAAGGCATCGACAAGGCGACCCATCTCGTCGACGTCGCGCTCCATCGCGCGGACCTCGTCCGTCTCCTCCATCATCGACAGCCCGAGCCGCAGACGCGTGAGCGGTGTGCGCAGATCGTGGCTGACACCCGAGAGCATCAGCGTGCGCTGCTCGATCTGCCGCTCGATCCGGTTGCGCATGTCGAGGAAGGCGCGGCCCGCGGCGCGCACCTCCGTCGCCCCCGAGACGCGGTAATTCAGGTTGCGCCCCTTGCCGAATTCCTCCGCCGCATGGCTCAGTCTGCGGATCGGGCGCAGCTGATTGCGCAGGAAGATATAGGCGATCAGCGTCATCAGAATGGAAACAAAGACCATCAGGACGAGCAATTGGTGGGGATTCGACGCCGACACCCGACTGCGCGCGAAGGTCACCGCCAGCGGCCCGTTCGGC
Source organism: Thioclava sp. NG1 (assembly GCF_003122275.1). NCBI lineage: Bacteria > Pseudomonadati > Pseudomonadota > Alphaproteobacteria > Rhodobacterales > Paracoccaceae > Thioclava > Thioclava sp. NG1. Next base: position 126,269 of record NZ_QFBB01000011.1, read on the forward strand.
GTTTCTTGCACCACCCGCACGGAGTTGGTGGTGTTGTCGAGAACGATCGAGCGAATCTGCGACAGATTGGTGCGCAGGGTCGAGATCACCACGATCCCGGTGAGATCGAAGAAGTTGCGCGTATCCCCCCGCTGCGACGCAAGATCCGTCGGCGCCGGGAATTGCGAGGTGAAGTTCAGTGTCTTGTCGAGCACGTCGAGCCGTTCGCGCGCAACCTCTGCCGTCGGCGCATTGGTCGCGACCTGATCGAGCAGCGCGATCTCGCGCACCATCCCTTCGGTCATCTGCTGCGTGACACGTTCGAAATGGCGCTGGATGAAGACGACGGATACCACCAGCTGGATCGTCACCACCGGCAGAATCAGGATCAACGCGGCCCGCCCATAAAGCCCGCGCGGCATCATCTGTTTCAGCCAGCGAAAATTCATGCCAGAACCCTAGCGATGGCCGCGACGGAGGGAAAGATGGAAGAATTGCAGCCCGGCTTGCGTCGGATCGTGGCTCCGAACCCGTCCCCCATGACTTATACCGGCACCTGCACCTATGTCATTGGCACAGGCGAGGTCGCGGTGGTCGATCCCGGTCCCGCCGATCCCGCCCATCTTCAGGCGCTGCTCGACGCGCTCGCCTCGGGAGAGCGCGTCAGCCATATCCTCGTCACCCATGCCCATCTCGACCATTCCCCCGGCGCGCGGCTCTTGGCCGAGGCCACGGGCGCGCCCATCCTTGCCTTCGGCCCGCCCGAGGCCGGGCGCGCGCCTGTGATGGCGGAACTTGCTGCGCGTGGACATGCGGGCGGCGGTGAAGGAGTCGATCACGCGTTCGACCCCGACATCCTTATCGAGGATGGCGAGACGCTGAGCCATGGCGACTGGTCGCTCACCGCGCTGCATACGCCCGGTCATTTCTGCAACCATCTGAGCTTCGCGATGGGCGATGCGCTTCTGACCGGCGATGTGGTGATGGGCTGGTCCTCGACACTGATCTCACCGCCCGACGGCGATCTGGGCGACTATTATCGCTCCCTCGCGCGCATCGAGGCACTCCGCCCGCACATTCTCTATCCCGGCCATGGCGAGCCGGTGACCGATCCGCGAACGCTGATCGCGAGTCAGCGCGCACATCGCGACGCCCGCACCGCGCAGATCCGAAGCGCCTTGGCAGAGCGCCCCGCCACCCCGCAGACGCTCACCCGCGCGATATACACTGACGTGCCCGCAGCCCTCCTGCCAGCCGCCGAACGGAATGTCTTCGCCCATCTCGTTGAAATGTCGGTACAAAACGAAGTCATCGCCGCGCCCGACCTGCGCCCGGAGGCGCTATTTTCGCTGACGTGACGAAAGCCTGAATTTTTTCGCCAGAACCCTCTGGACATCCCAATTCGAGATTCATATACACCCTCACATGTTCCGGCGTAGCTCAGCGGTAGAGCAGTTGACTGTTAATCAATTGGTCGTAGGTTCGATCCCTACCGCCGGAGCCATCTTCCCCTCCAGGGTGTTGATTTAGCTACAAAAAGCCTTTCATGGCTTCGTAGGTGTGGCATACGGGTGTTCCATCACCCGCGTTTTGCGTAGGTCCGTCCGAAACAAGGACGACGCAAGACCATGCACGGCCAACCTCATCTCTCCCGTCGCGGCACCGCCTATCAATGGCGCCGTCGGATCCGGGTGTTTTCCACAAAATTCGTCGACCTGAAGCTCTCCTTGGGGACGACGGATCGCCGTGTTGCGATTATCTTAGCCCGTAAGATTAGTGCGAAGAGCGACACATTCATGGATGGCATCATCAGGACCGAGATCTCGCCTCAGGAGGCGCGCGCCTGGCTGGCGGATGTAATCAAGCGCGAGCGGGCGAAGATCGAAAAGCTGCAATTGCTGCGCCGGTTCGACTCCCTCGATCCGCTCGATGATTTGCGCCAAAACGAGGCCGCGCGGGACGCTTGGGCATATCTGGCACGGTCGGGACTGAATGCTGAGGCACCCGAAGGTGCTTCTGATCTGTTGAGGTCGACGATCGACCTGTATCGCCGCGACCTTGCCAGCGATAGCCGCAGGCGTATCATCGCAAGGGAGTTTCAGGATCTGACCGGGCGTCCGGCAAGTTCTGCCTTTGAGGTGGTAACCCTCATGAGCCTACTGATTTCTGGCAAGCGGGCCGCGTGGGCCGGCAACGATACAGCTCTTGAGCCGATCGAGGCCCTGGCCGATGACTTGGCCGCCCAGACACCGTCCGACCTGCTGGGGCCCGAACCGCATTGCGCGGCGCCTAATTTCCCTCCAGAAAATGCGGCGCGAACGCCCTCTGTGGTGTCGCAGCCTGCCCAAGACCCTGCTCTTGATCCCTCGCTCGACGGTGTGATCGAGCGCTTGATCACGATGAAACGCGAGGAAGGTATCGAAGAGAAGACGCTGCGCCAATATCGTAGTTTTGGCGATTTGTTTACGCTTCTCACCGGGATCACGGATATCCGGCGGGTCCGCCAGGCTGATGCGACCGCCTTCCGTGCCGCGCTCTTGAAAATTCCGAAAAGCTGGGGGAAGAGCCCGAAGGATCGCACCGCGACCCGCGACGAGGTTATGGCGCGTGCTGCCGCCCTGCCCGCCGATCAGGTGGGCCTCTCGACCGGCACGATCAATCGGCACCTCGATCATCTCGGTCAGGTCGCGACCTGGGCCGCCGATGAGGGCTTCTTGATCGACCCACGCCTCGATCCGAGCAAGCTGCGCCGTAAAGAAACTGTGCGCGAGAGCGAGAAGAAGGATGCATTCACCCCACTCCAACTCGAGGCGCTGTTCCAAAACCCGGTCTGGACGGGCTCTGAGACAGAATACTTCCAGACACGTCCGGGCAAGACGATCTATCGCAACGGCATCTATTGGTGCCCTCTGATCGGCGCGGTTACCGGGGCACGGCGCGAAGAGATCGCAGGCTTGTCGCCCGAGGACATCATCGAGGTCGACGGCATTCCTTGCATTTCTATCCGTGAGACCGAGCAGCGCCGTGTCAAAACGCTCTCCTCTTGTCGCACCGTGCCGATCCATGTGCGCCTGATCGAGCTCGGGTTTCTCGACCATGTGACGAAGATGAAGCGTGCCGGGCACCCTGATCTGTTTCCGGACCTTCGGGAACCGAAGAGTGGCAAGCACGGCAAGAAACTCGGGCGTCGGATGAGACAAATCATCGATGATACGCTGGGTGCCGATGGCGCGGCGCTATCTTTCCACAGCTTCCGCCACTACGTTCAGAACGCGCTCGAACACGCGGCAATCGACGATAAGATCATTCGCGACATCGTGGGCCATGAAGGGCGCGATATTCACGAGAAGACTTACCACAAGCCGACCCCACCCAACCTGATGCGCCCGGCAATCGATGCTCTGCCACTTTGGGTTTGACGGGGATGTGCCAGACGTTTTTTTGGGCGGAAACCGGACGTTCGCTGCGATCGCAAGTCCGTCGGGCCATTCAGACAGAAGCCGACATTCAAACGCGTGACGCGCAGACCAATTTCTGCATCGCTACATGGCGGATTGTTTAGAGCTACAGCAACAAGGATTGGAAGACGGGACAGGGCTGACCACGAAGACTTCGCTGGTAAAGTCGATTTCAACGATTTCTGCGGAGCGCGTCTCGCACGTCACTGTTGTGGCCATACTGAGTGCGACAAAAACTCAAAAAACTCGGTGCGATCCGCGAAAAGGTTGAAGGAGTGACCCATACAACTTCAATCCAAAACGACGATTCCCGAGTGCTTCTGCTTGTGCTCTGGCTCTACATGAATGGTGATCATCGCGCCTGGCACGTTCTCCTTCAAAGCGGCCTCTACGCGATCACAGATCTCGTGCGCATTGAACACTGTGGTTTCACCAGGGACCACAAGATGGAAGTCAATGAAAGTTGCACTTCCGGCATGTCTGGTGCGTAGATCATGGGCTTCCAGCGCCCCATCGGCTTCTTTGGCGATAATCTCGCGCACGGTCTCGAGCGTGCCTTGCGGCACTGCCTCGTCCATCAACCCGCTCAGGGACTCCTTCACGATCTTCCACCCCGACCAGAGGATATTGATGGCAACACCGGTTGCCATCAGGGGATCAAGAATCCACCAGCCCGAAACGGTCGCCAGGAGCACTCCAACAGCCACTCCTCCGGAGGTCACAACATCGGTGAAGAGGTGCCTGCCGTCAGCGATGAGGGCGGGTGACTTTTCGACCTTGCCGCGTGAGACAAGTATCCAAGCCCAGACCGCGTTGATGGCGGTTGCCCCACTGTTCACAAGCAGGCCCTCAATAGGTAGATCGAGGGGGGTCGGGTTCAGGAACCCGAAATACGCTTCGCGCAGGATAAGCAGGGCGGCGACGATGATCATCACACCTTCTAAAACGGCGCTGAAGAATTCGGCCTTGTCGTGACCGTAGGGATGCGTCGCGTCCGCGGGACGCGCCGCAACGCGGATCGCGATGAGCGCCGCGATTGCCGTCGCCACGTTGACTGTGCTCTCGAGTGCGTCTGAAAAGAGCGCAACCGATCCGGTAATCCACCATGCGAATGTCTTGATCGCCAGCACGATCACGCCGACGACGATGCTGCCGATCGCGAGTTTGATGGTCGTGGACATTTGTGGCCTCGTGGATTGACGATGCCCCAACCTGAAGCTGGGGCTCAGCTTGGTAATCGAGCAAAACGCCGTGAAGGGCAACTCTTGGCACTACAAGCAAACACAGCGCAGATACCTATACCCCCTATCCTACGCAAGACTGACGAGATGAGTGATCTGACCGGCGAAAAGACGAAAGTTCTCGGACGCATCCGGCGGATGCGCGGGCAGATGGAAGCAATTGAGCGCGCCATCAACGAGGAGAAGGACTGTGGGGAGATCCTGCACCTGGTCTCGTCCGTTCGGTGCGCCATGGCCGGCCTCACCCACGAACTAATTGACGAGCATCTCCAGCACCATGTGCTTGGTGTGGACGACGAGGACGAGCGAAGAAGAGGCGTTGAGGATTTCTCCTCCGTTCTGCGCAGCTGTCTCAAGTAGCGGTGCGCTTGCATCAGCGATTGCGAGACCTGCCAACAAATTTGACCGCGGCTGACGCCAAGCAAGTCGAAACAGACAACGACGCGTTTCTGGGCGCCAGCCCTACCCGGCGTCTGGCTGCGTGGGGCCGCCCGCGATCGCGACATCGACATGTAGCTTGAGGCCAAGCCACCGCGCCCGGGCGGGGCAGCGGCGTTTCAGAATGGAAGAGCCGGACCATCACCACTGAAAGTCGAGGAAATTGCCCGCACGTCCGGGCGTGCTCGCTTAAAGCCCTCCACGCCAGTTCGAGAGGCGCGTCAGGACTCCATTCAGGGCGTCCGACCCAAATGCCATGAAGTTGGTCGGGGGCTATTGTGGACTCAGCGCGACTCAAGCGAGCGGTAGATTTCCTCTTCTTGGGCAAAGTGCAGCTTCACGACTGCGGCAAAGCCATGTAGCAGACGCTGAAGCTCGTAGCGATCCCCGTCGTCAGGTTCGGTCCGCCCCAGGACCTCGCGCATTTTTCGAAGATCCTGGACCATCCTGTTCATTTCCATGTGGGTTCGGCTCATGCCTGCCAGAGCGTCGTGATCATCGGAATTTCTGCGAATACTCGCATAAATTTCTCGATCGTCGTGCATTTCATGTGGCAATAGCCTTTCGCTGAGCATGTGTTCGAGCGCCTCAAGATCGCGCCGCAGTTCCGCGGCAGTTGAATGCCGCGAACCATCAGCGACTGCATTGATGGTCTCGAGAACGTCCGCTAGCTCCCGATGCTCTTCCTCAAGCTTGGATAGCATCTTGGCAGGAATCTGCGCTTTCGTAAGGCGATCCCGGATCGGAGGGCCAAGTGCACGCAGGGCATTCAAAATGACTGCGACATCGATTGCCTCCTGAAGGATGGCACCCTGCACCGGCGTGAGATACCCGAGGGCCGCGACAACCATTGCCGCCCCGGACATTCCCATTCCGGCGTAGACGCTCTGCAGTGCAATTTGTCGAGATCGGCGGGCAATGGCTATTGCACTTGCAAGGCGGTCCAGGCGATCCAACAGGATGACCACATCGGCTGCCTCGGAGGACGCCGCCGCGCCTCTTGCCCCCATAGCGACCCCGATATCGGCAGCGGCCAAGGCCGGCGCGTCGTTGACACCATCCCCGACCATCATGACCGGGCCACGCGTCGCGCGCTCGGCCTCGACGATCCGGATCTTGTCAGCCGGCTCCATCTCGGAGACGACATAATCCACGCCAAGGAAAGAGGCTACATTCGCCGCGAGGTCTGAGCGGTCCCCAGTTGCAAGAACGATTCTTTCTGTCCCTGTATCGCGCAGTCGACGTAGAACGGTTCCGGCTTCTGGTCGGACTTCGTCTGCAAATAGAAAGGCGCCAGCGATCTCGCCGTCTATCGCGACAAGAACGCTTACAGTCCCCGATCGCCGAATCCATCGGTCGAGTTCTGTTCTGAAGTCGGACTGCGTCACCTGTCCGGCTACGAAATCCCAACCGCCGACAACGATGTGCCTACCGCCGATCTGACCCTCGACTCCCGCTCCGGGAACTTCCCTCACCACCGAAGGCGCCACGAGTTCGAGCCCGCGCTCCCGAGCGGCGGCGACGAGCGCTTCTGCGATCACATGTTGGGATCCCTGGTCCACAGAGGCTGCAAGACGCAGGATCTCCTTGGGGTTCGCGTCATGCGGCACCTTCAAATCGACGAGGCGGTTGCTGCCTGCGGTCACCGTGCCGGTCTTGTCGAATAGGACCGTGCGGACACGCGCCAGTGTTTCGAGAGCGCCGCCCCCCTTGACGAGAACCCCTTTAGCAGCGCAGCGCGAGACCCCGGAAATGATGGCAACTGGCACCGCCAAGATTAGCGGACAGGGCGTCGCTACGACGAGAACCGCGAGTGCCCGGTCAGGGTTTCCGCTTACGATCCACGCGGCGCCGGCGAGCGCAAGTGTCAGCGGGAGGAAAGCGAGCGCGAACCGATCGGCCATCCGGGCGATGGGTGCCTTCGACTTCTGTGCCTCTCGCACCAGTCGCACGATCCCGGCATAGGTGCTCTGATCCGCCGCGGCCGAGACCTTGAGGTCGAAGGGATTGCCAGAATTTATGGAACCGCTCAGCACCGTCTGAGCCACTCTGCGATGAACTGGAATGGCCTCGCCTGTAACCGCTGACTCATCGAGCAATGCGGACCCCATGACGACTGTTCCGTCAGTTGGCACACACTCACCATGCCGAACAAGGAGGCGATCCCCGATCTGAATATCCTCGATTGATACTTCTTCGACGCCACCATCCCGATATCGTGCTGCCGTGCGCGGCAGACGGCTCAGCAGGGCGGTCAACTCACGCTGCGCGCGACGTTGGGCGAGGTCCTCGAGCGCCTCTCCCCCCGTGAACATCACAGCGATGATTATACCCGCCAGGTGCTCACCGAGCAGAAGTGCCCCCCCCATCGCCAGTGCGGCAATAAGGTCGAGGCCAAGTTCTCCTCGCCTGATACGCGCGCCGATCGAGAGGACAAGCGCTAAGAGCGCGACCACGGTGCCGGCGGCCCATGTCACATCTGTCAGATCCGACCGACCGGTAAGATAGGCTATTCCGCCGACACCCAGCGATAGTGCGACCAACGGCAACAGCATTCGCTTCGTGGCCATAGCGATTGCTTCGAGGCGATGATGATCCTTCTGGGTCTCCATGTCTGAGCCTCTGTTCTGGAGCGTCGCTACGGTAGTGGATCCCTGGACCGCCGCTTTGATCCTGAGCAAGCCAACTCTTCTTTACAATCACTTTAGGGGAGGACCCTTCTTTGGTCATGTCGTCTCGCTCCCGATCACGATCGAGATAGCCCGTGTGTGCGGCTTCCGCGGCTACCAGCTTACCAATTTGCGCGCTGACATCGGGCTCGAGATGTAGCTGATCTGAAGGTCACAATAACTGTCCCGGACGGCGCACCCGACCTCGGTCAATTGCTCTATGGGCTTGGTGCGTCTCGTAGAGAGCAAGCCGAAAATCTGGAAACGAACCTCTGCTCCGTCCGCTGCGCGGTTGCCCGACTTGCACAATCGCTGTTCTTTGAAATGAACGGCAGGTTTGGAGACGCCGCGTCGCGGCGGTCAGGAGGCCGGCCAATGACTGGTATGGACCGTGAGCGCTACCCGCTTGGGGTCCCCGCCTATCGTCGGACCCGTTCGCGTGCTTTCCGCGTTGCTGCCAGGCTGACATGATAGGCTGATCAAGAGGAAAAGATGGAGTGGCTCGTCGATCACCACCGAGTGGTGGGCATCGCCGTGCAGCTCGTTACAAGATTTGTGTGGGGGGCATATCTACAGCGCATGCTTCAGAATTTCCGGCGCGAGCGGCGCTCGAAACTGCTGATGAGGCGGCCGAATTTGTCTGCTCCTTCAGAGTCGGCGCAGACCCTACACTACTTGAGGAATTTGCGACAGGGCAGGTCACCGGATCAAGACACTTTGGCGGAATACCGACCGGTCCGCTCGTGAATATGCAGCCTTCCTATTCTTTCCCTGTATCCGGCGCACTAAATCATGGCGAAACGTCTACTTAGGCGAGCACAACTTTGGGACAGAAATAGAAATGTTGCATGACCTCCTCCTCGTGGCTGCCGGCCTTGTTCTTCTTTTTGTCGGCGGCGAAGGGCTCGTGCGCGGCTCCGTCGCAATTGCCGAGCGCCTCGGCATCTCAAAGCTTTTAATCGGTCTGATCATCGTCGGTTTCGGCACGTCGACACCGGAACTGCTTGTTTCCGTGAACGCAGCCATAGACGGCGCGCCCGAGATTGCTTTGGGTAACGTCGTAGGCTCGAACATCGCGAACATTCTGCTCATTGTCGGCGTGGCAGCAGTTATCACACCGATCCTCGGTTGGGCGCGAACAGCTGTGCGCGAGGCGCTGGTCGCAACACTTGTTTCGCTGGCGGCCTACGCTCTTGTTCAGGGTGAAATCATCACTCAGATCGAAGGTATCGCAATGCTTCTCGTCCTCGCAGGTTACCTCTTTTCCAGCTACTGGCTGGAAAAACGCAACCGCCAGGCAACGGCATTTCGACATGAAGCTGAGGAGTTCGAAGACATTCCGCTACCGCGACCTTGGCTTGCGCCGCTCTTGGTCATTATTGGCATTGCCGCTCTCGTGTTCGGAGCGGACTTACTGGTCGAAGGGGCAGTAAACTTCGCCCGCGAGTTCGGGGTGCCCGACGCGGTAATCGGTCTATCGCTCGTGGCCATCGGAACGTCGCTTCCCGAGCTAGCCACCAGTATAGTCGCGGCGATCCGGCGTCACCCCGATGTGGTGCTCGGCAATGTAATCGGCTCGAACATCTTCAACATCGTCGCGATCCTCGGCGTCACGGTCGTGATCCAGCCGATCGAAGTCAGCACGCGCTTTCGCGAGATCGACACGCCAGTCATGCTGGCATCGTCTCTCATACTGCTGGGCTTACTGTTCGCTACTAAGAAGATTGGACGCCTGTGGGGTGCGCTGATGTTGGCCGCCTATGCAGCATATATGGTGCTCTTGTTTTCTAACGGGATTGCGAGCTAACTTTTCTATAAGCGGGACGTTCGTTCGTCCACGACATTGGAATAGAGATCGCCCGGTCAACGGCCGCGGCTCAAAGCGGAGACCACGGTGCTCGCCGTAGACGAGCCATTGCGTCTCTTCGTCAGCTTCTATGCGGTCGACGCGGAGGGCGACGTCTGCGATCCGGAGCTTGCCCGACTGGCCCGGCCGCTCGCCCTGCTGCATTTCGAGCGCGCCCTCGAAACCGGCGTCCCGGCCCCGCTTACGGTGCTTAGCTACTGCGAGCTCGCCGTCTGCCTTGGTATCCTCTCTGGCCGCAAATTCGAGGCTATCGTGCTGGAGCTCGGCATCACCCACTCCACAGTGATTACCTACCGCAAGCGCGCCTATGGCAAGCTGGGTACTCCTCCCGCACAGGCCTGTTCGCAATTCGCGCGGGATAGAACTAGACGTTCAGTGCGAAACAGCATGGCTGCCCGCGCAGCGCGGCGGGCCGCGGTGCCGCAAGGCTGATCGCGTGACGATTGTCGCTCGCTGACCATCGATACTGGATCGACGGAACCGAGGGTCGCACCTGAATATGACTGACTTGATACGAAGATCATTGCGCGATCGGGCCTGAGCCTATAACAAGTATTTCTGATGCTTGTTTGTTGGAGGCACCATATGCGCCTGACCAGTTTCACAGATTTCGGACTCCGAGCGCTGATGCGGATGGCCAGCGCGCCGGAGCGTGCCTTCTCGACAGCCGAGATCGCCGATGAGTTCGGTATCTCTCGTCACCACCTGAATAAGGTCATTCAGCGCCTGGCCCGGCACGGCTTCGTGACCACGCGGCGCGGGACCGGTGGCGGCGCAATGCTCGGCCGCCCCGCCCACGAGATCGTTCTTGGAGACCTCGTGCGGCTTCTCGAGCAGGACCAGGCCATTGTCGAATGTTTTTCGCCTGACGGCGCGTGCTGCATTACCCCCGTCTGCGGCCTGAAGGGTAGACTCCGCGCCGCAGAGACCGCGTTTTTGGCAGAACTCGATCGTTCGACGCTGGCAGACATCGCCTTGCCGGCCACTGTTCCATCTGCGGTCTGAAAGGAGATAGCGATGCGTAACGTGTCTTTCACCACTGAGGGTTTCACGGTCGACGCAGAACTCGTTGGACGCGCTTTCGGCCTCCCACCATCCGATGTTCTCGCGAAACTCCGCGACGGCGAGGTCACAAGCAAATGCGAGGCCGGTGTCGACGAAGATGCCGGGCGGTGGCGGCTGACCTTCTACTTTGGCGGTCGCGCTCTACGCCTCGTTGTCGATGAGAACGGCACGATCCTGTCACGCGGCACTTTTCCCTCACACGCACCCGTTGCGGCTCCGCGCGACCTCGCAACGACACATTCGAAGTCCTGACCAGCGATTTCCCGCGGGAAAGAAGCACGACGATCTGTCCCTCGCTCCCCCGCAAGCTCCGCTTCTTGTTGCAGGCGGCGAGTAGTCTAGCGTGACACCGTGCTGAAGGCGCGCTCCTCCATCAGACGCGCCGTGTTCAGGAGGCGCGCGAATAGCGCACCCCCTCGGGCACGTACTGATCGAGAACCGAAGCGATCATCCGTGTTAACGGTCGACCTTCCTGTGCAATGCTGATGCGCTTTCCCGTAAGCCTTGCGAATGGCGCGAAGCGCGTGGCCATTTCCGTCAGGCAC
>NZ_QFBB01000035.1:0-1037 GCF_003122275.1 Thioclava sp. NG1
GCGGGCGCCTGCACCAATCCCAGATATTTTCCGAGGATGATCCGCGCCTTTTGCCAGGCAAGTGCCATCACGACCACCGCTGCCGCCACTGGCCACTTGGCCCAGACCCCCGAGAATGAAAGCAAGGACGAGCCAAGGGTGAGGAGAACAAGCGTGCCAAGCGCGATATAGAGGGACCGGCGTGTCATTGCAGGAGATAGACCACTGGAAAGAGCAGCACCCAGATCAGATCGACCATGTGCCAGAACGCGGTCGCATCCTCGATATTTCCCACATGATCGCGCCACGCCACCAGCAGCAACAGGATGACGCCGGCTGCGACATGCGCGGCGTGAAATCCGGTCAGCAGGAAGTAGAAATTGAAGAAAGGATGCGTGTCCCAGACAATGCCTTGCGCGGCCTTGGACGCGAATTCGGCGCCCTTGATCCAGAGAAATGCCGCGCCGAGCAAAGCGGCACACACAAGAGAAACGCGTGCGCCGCCACGCCTGCGCGATTGCCTCAGATTCAACGCCAGGGCGGCGAAAAAGCCGCTCGTCAGCAAGATAATCGTGTTGGTCGCAGCGGCAGTCCGGTCCAGCGCATTCTGCGCTTCGGCAAAGCCCGTCGGATCCGTGATCCGCACCGACAAGAAAACGATTAACCCGGCCCCGAAAACCAACAATTCGCTGATAATGAGAACCCACATCAAAAGATCGCCGGGCAAATCGTCCAATGCAGTTTGGGTTTGATCCGTCATTCAGCAAGACCTTTGCAAGAGCCTTCGGCCCGTCACAACTCAATTGGCTTCAACCTTCGCCGCCATAATCTCTCACTGCACTATTTGAATGCGCATTGTAAATACCAATTACCGCACACAAGATGACTCGATGCCCTTCTGTCACTTTCACGGTCGAACGAGGGGACCTGTGCGGTCACCGGCTGCGTCGTCGCGCGTTTAGTTTGAGCCACAGCAAAGAAGCCCGCTTCTGTCTGCCTGATAAGAGGGCATGGAACACACAGAAACACTTCGGGCCCTTGGCCTCTTCGATGCGCGC
>NZ_QFBB01000012.1:0-97190 GCF_003122275.1 Thioclava sp. NG1
TTCAAGGAGGGATACCCCGTGGATGAAAACGTCCTTTTACATGTTCCTTAGGGAGAAAAAGGGAGTTGTCGCGGCGTAAATGTGGCAAAAAGTGGGTTACGATCAATAAATTAAGGTTTAACAGCAAGATTCTACGAGCGTGTGACCCGGGAGCGGTCTTTGTCGCGTGGCATTGCGCCGCCCAGCCGGCGCGCCTAGAACCGGGCCAGATCACAGCCCGCCTCGGAGCCCGCCCATGACGCCAGCCGCGCGCTATGCCGCCGCCATCGATATTCTCGACCGCATCCAGTCGGGCGAGGTGGCCGAGCGCGCGCTGACCAACTGGGCGCGCAGTCACCGTTTCGCGGGTTCAAAGGATCGCGCGGCGATCCGCGATCACGTCTTCGACGTGCTGCGCTGCAAGGCAAGCGCAGCGCTTGGCGGAGGCGGGGCCGGGGGACGCGCGCTCGTCGCCGGGTTGCTGCGCCTGCAAGGCGTCGATCCCGCGACGATCTTCACCGGGGAGGGCTTTGCGCCTGACCCCTTGTCCGAAGCCGAGCGCGCCGCGCTGACCCATGCCTTGCCCGACGATATTGCCCAGCTGGACTGGCCCGATTGGCTGCGTGATCAGCTCGCTTCCGATCTTGGTGCGGATTTTGACGCCATCTCCGAGGCGATGCGCGCCCGCGCACCGGTTTTCCTCCGCGTCAATCTTGCCAAGACGGACCGCGACCGTGCGATCGCGGCGCTCGCGAAGGACGGGATCGAAGCCACGCCGCACCCGCTGGCCGCGACCGCGCTGGAACTCGGCGCGGGGGCGCGGCGCATTCAGCAGGCAGCGGCTTACAAGGACGGTCTGGTGGAGTTGCAGGACGCGGCCTCGCAAGCGGCGATCGCGTCGGTGCCGCTCGGGCCCGGGGAGCGTGTGCTCGATTATTGCGCGGGCGGTGGCGGCAAGTCGCTGGCGCTGGCGGCAGCCTGTCCGGAGGCGCTGATCGCAGCGCATGACATCGATGCGGGCCGAATGCGCGATTTGCCCGCGCGCGCGAAACGGGCCGGGGCGAAGGTGTCCCTGCGCGCGCCGGGGGATCCGGGGACGGGCTACGATCTGGTTCTGGTCGACGCGCCATGCTCGGGCTCGGGAACGTGGCGACGCACGCCGGATGCGAAATGGCGTCTGAGCGCCGCGCGGCTGTCGGAACTGGTCGCCTTGCAGAGCGAAATCCTCGACGCCGCGCGCGGCTTTGTCGCCCCCGGCGGCCGCCTCGTCTACATGACCTGCTCGCTGCTTACGGTCGAGAATGGCGCGCAAATCGCCAATTTCGCCATGCGCCACGGCTGCGAGGTGCTGTCGCAGCGCCAGATCACGCCGCTCTCGGGTGGCGACGGGTTTTTCGTGGCCCATCTCCAGCTTTGAGTTTCCCGAACTGGCGCTCGCCTTCTCACGGTCGCGTGATTGACTCGCGCGTTCGCTGAAAGTCTAGTCTCGTTAATTGGGTTTTAAGTTTTTTGCCGCGCTATGGGACCGAGACGTCAGGCAGGGAGGAGAGTGTGGGGCGGAACGAATTGATGCTGCAGCCACTCTCGAAGACGATGGCCGCGCTGGCGCCAGGTGCGGTTTATCTGCTGCTTGCTGCAGGGATCGCGGCTGCGGTTGCCTTCGTGATGCCCGACGAGGTTGTGACCTGGGCCATGTTTTCCGTCGCCGGCACGCTCGTGATCACGGCGGGCTGGTTGCGGCTCGCCTTGGCGCAGGAGCGAAGGCGACGGGCGCGGCAGCAGGAAACGATCGCGAATTTCGTCGCCCATGACGCCGCGCCCAGCTTCACCACGGACCCGGAGGGCGAGATCGGCTATCAAAACCGCGCCGCGCTGGACCGGTTCGGCTCTCGCGGCGGGCAGGGGCTGGCCCGAACCCTTGCGGAACTTTTCGCCGATCCGGGCGCGGTGCTGCGTCGATTGCAGAGCAAGGCGGAGGCGAAGGGGGCCGCGCGTGAGGATCTGGTGACCCGGCGCGGCCATCTGCGACTCTCGGTGCACCGCATCGGCTCTGGCGATTTTCTGTGGCGTCTCGAAGACATGGCCGAGAGGGCGATTGGCGGGCGCGGTGCGGAAACGATCAGCCTGCCGATGCTCACCGTCTCCAAGGGCGGCACGATTCTGTTCATGAACGAAGCGCTGAGGCGGCTCGTCGGAGAGCGGGTGCGGTCTCTCGACCGCATCTTCACCGATCTTCCGCTGCGCTCGGGCGAGGAGCATGAGATCAAGGGGCAGGATGGCCCGGTCACGGCAGTCGTGGCGCAGCTTCAAGGCGCAGGAGGACGATCCGAGGTCTATCTGCTCCCGATCCCCGGACCGCGCTCGGCAGAGGAGGGCGCGAATTTCGAGGCGCTGCCCGTCGCGATGCTGCGTCTTTCCGCACATGGCCGGGTGCGCGCGGCCAATCGCGCGGCGCGCGGCCTGTTGGGCCGGATCGAGCCGCAGTCCCGTCTGTCGGACTTGCTCGAAGGGCTCGGCCGTCCGGTCTCGGATTGGGTGAACGATGCCCTCGCCGGTCGTGCCGATGGCCGTCCCGAAGTGCTGCGCGCCCGACGCGGCGACAAGGAGGTCTTCCTGCAGGTCACCCTGTCGCGGATCGTGGAAAACGGACGCGCGGGGCTGCTGGCGGTGCTGTCCGACGCGACGCAGCTCAAGACGCTCGAGGCGCAATTCGTGCAAAGCCAGAAGATGCAGGCGATCGGCCAGCTCGCGGGCGGGGTGGCGCATGATTTCAACAACCTGCTCACGGCGATCTCGGGGCATTGCGACTTGCTGATGCTGCGCCATGACAAGGGAGATGGCGATTACGCCGATCTTGACCAGATCAGTCAGAACGCCAATCGCGCCGCGGCGCTCGTCGGCCAGCTACTCGCCTTCTCCCGAAAGCAGACGCTGAAACCCGAAACCCTCGATCTGCGCGACACGCTGTCAGACCTGACCCATCTGCTCAACCGGTTGGTCGGCGAGAAGGTCGCGCTGAGCGTCAGGCACGAATGTGATGCCGGACGGGTGCGTGCGGATAAGCGGCAGCTCGAACAGGTCATCATGAATCTCGTGGTGAATGCGCGCGACGCGATGCCCGGCGGCGGCGAAATCCGGATCGAGACCGAAGCGTTCCACCTGGCCGAGAACCGCCCGCGGGACCGCGTCACGGTGCCCAAGGGCGATTATGTTGCGATCAAGGTCACCGATACCGGCTCCGGGATCCCCGCCGACAAGCTAGGCAAGATTTTCGAACCTTTCTTCACCACGAAACGCACGGGCGAGGGGACCGGGCTCGGCCTCTCCACCGCCTATGGCATCGTGAAGCAGACCGGGGGCTACATTTTCTGCGATTCCGTCATTGGCACGGGGACGAGCTTCACGATCCTGCTGCCCGCCTATGACTTGGCGGAGGAGGCCGAGGTGTCGCAATCGGCCGAACCCGCGCCCGAGCTCGAGCCTGCGACAAAGGCGCCGGTGCCGCCACGCGCCGCAGCATCGACCATCGCGCCCAAGGTGGAGATCGCACAAACCTCCGTCCCTGACAGCCACGTCATCGCCGGTGACGCGACCGTACTTCTCGTCGAGGATGAACCGCCGGTTCGCGCCTTCGCCTCGCGCGCGCTCCAGCTGCGCGGCTACACCGTGCTCGAGGCTGAGAGCGCCGAAGAGGCGTTGGAATTGCTGGAAGACTCGGAGCTGAAGGTGGATATCTTCGTCACCGATGTGATCATGCCCGGTCTCGACGGGCCAAGCTGGGTGAGGCAGGCGCTCGAGGCGCGGCCGGGCACGCGCACGGTCTTCATGTCGGGCTATGCCGAGGAGGTGTTCCAGAACGGCAGCTCGCCGGTGCCCGACTCGGTCTTCCTGCCGAAACCTTTCTCGCTTGGCGAATTGACCGCGACTGTGCAGGAGCTCCTCTCACGCTAAGGCGCGGGTGACCCGATCGTAGAGCGCGAGATCTTCCTGCATCGCGGTCCGCAGCGCCTCCTCGGTCTCGGGGGCGAGCCCGGTCTCGACTGCTGGCGGCACGTTCACCCGCGGCAGGGTTATCGCGAAACCGAGCCGATCTTCGAGGAAATGGACGAAATCCTCGATCCGCTCATAGGGAAAAATCCGGTCGACCAGCGTGTTGCCATCGTCGTCGCACAGGAAAGCGGACTGACTGGGCACGTCGCTGAACCCGGCGCGCGGATCGTCGATATAATCGCGCGCGAACTGGTCGAAGGAATAGCCGGCGGAGATGTCGCTCTCCTCGATCAAGTCGCGCAGCCGAAAGCGATAGAGCGAACGCAGCCAGTCGAGCGGCTCGCGCATCAGCGCGACCGTGGTAAAGCTCGCATCGGTTTTCGCGGCAAGAAGCGGCTCGAGATGGTCCCGGAAATTGCGGGCGGAGGCGTGTTTGAGAACCGCCGGACGTGTCAGCGCGACATCGGCGAGGGACTCCAGAGCGGTTTCGACCGCCGAGGAGCCCGCTTTCGGCGTGGCCAGAAAGACGAGTTTTTGTGTCCAGAAAATCAGCATCTTGGCGGGTCTAGCTCCTAACTCCGCCGGTGATAATCATTCGGTTCGCGTCGGTAAACCGTTTCTTAAGGGTAAATGCGGTTCAGTAGGGCTATCAGAATTTTATTGTAATGTTCATGTTTCGTGCGCATAGTGCAAACAGAACATGAGGTGAACATCCGCGCGAGGGCGTCGCATTGCCGACCGGCCGTCGCTGTGAAATAAGGAAGCGGACAAATGGCAGTAGCGAAGCTTTTCGACATGGATAAATCTCCCAAGGCAGACAAGCAGAAGGCGCTCGACTCGGCGCTGGCGCAGATCGAGCGGCAGTTCGGCAAAGGCTCGATCATGAAGCTCGGCGGCGAGACGCCCGCTCGGGAAATCGAAGCGACGTCGACCGGCTCGCTCGGTCTGGATATCGCGCTCGGGATCGGCGGTCTTCCGAAAGGCCGGATCGTCGAAATTTATGGGCCTGAAAGCTCGGGCAAGACGACGCTGACGCTCCACGCGATCGCGGAAGAGCAGAAGAAGGGCGGCGTCTGCGCTTTCGTCGACGCCGAACACGCGCTCGACCCGCATTATGCACGCAAGCTCGGAGTCGATCTCGACGAGCTGCTGATCTCGCAGCCCGACACGGGCGAACAGGCGCTGGAAATCGTCGATACGCTGGTACGCTCCGGCGCGGTCAGCCTCGTGGTGGTCGACTCGGTCGCGGCGCTCACGCCGAAGGCCGAGATCGAAGGCGATATGGGCGACCACACCGTGGGCGCGCAGGCCCGCCTGATGAGCCAGGCGATGCGTAAGCTGACCGCGTCGATCGGGCGCTCGAATTGCATGGTGATCTTCATCAACCAGATCCGGATGAAGATCGGCGTGATGTTCGGCTCGCCGGAAACGACCTCGGGCGGCAACGCGCTGAAATTCTACGCCTCCGTGCGCCTCGACATCCGCCGCATCGGCTCGATCAAGGATCGCGACGAGGTGGTGGGCAACCAGACCCGCGTGAAAGTGGTCAAGAACAAGGTCGCCCCGCCGTTCAAGCAGGTCGAGTTCGACATCATGTATGGCGAGGGTATCTCGAAGATGGGCGAACTGGTCGATCTGGGCGTCAAGGCGGGGGTCGTCGACAAGGCCGGCGCCTGGTATTCCTACGGGGACGAGCGGATCGGGCAGGGCCGTGAAAACGCGAAAACCTTCCTGCGCGAACATCCCGATGTCGCCTACGAGATCGAGGATAAAATCCGCGCCAGCCACGGGCTCGAATTCGACAATCTGTCCGAAGACGACGCGCTGACCGAAGACTGATCTTCACCGCGAATTCTTGCAAAGGCCGGGAGCGCAAACTCCCGGCCTTTTCCGATTGCTGGACAGGGGGAAGGGCGGGCGTTAAACGGGAGCGAACAAGCCCGATCAGGCGAGACAGGACACTATGCCCAGCCTTAACGAAATCCGCTCCACTTTCCTCAATTACTTCGAGCGCAACGGCCACCGGGTCGTTGACAGCTCGCCCCTCGTTCCGCGCAACGACCCGACGCTGATGTTCACCAATTCCGGCATGGTGCAGTTCAAGAACTGCTTCACCGGGGTGGAGAAGCGTGACTACAACCGGGCGACGACTGCGCAGAAATGTGTGCGCGCCGGGGGCAAGCATAACGACCTCGACAATGTCGGCTACACTGCGCGCCACCATACCTTCTTCGAAATGCTGGGGAATTTTTCCTTCGGCGACTATTTCAAGGAAGGCGCGATCCCCTTCGCCTGGGAGCTGCTGACCAAGGATTTCGATATTCCGAAAGAAAAGCTGCTGGTCACGGTTTACCATACCGATGACGAGGCGGCGGAGATGTGGAAGAAAGTCGCGGGTCTGCCGGACGAGCGGATCATCCGCATTCCGACCTCGGACAATTTCTGGCAGATGGGCCCGACCGGACCGTGCGGTCCCTGCACCGAGATTTTCTTCGATCACGGCGATCACATCTGGGGCGGCCCGCCCGGCTCGCCCGAGGAAGATGGCGACCGCTTCATCGAGATCTGGAACCTCGTTTTCATGCAGAACGAGCAGTTCGAGGACGGCTCGATGCGCGCGCTCGACATGCAGTCGATCGACACCGGCATGGGGCTCGAGCGGATCGGCGCGCTGCTGCAGGGCAAACACGACAATTACGACACTGACTTGATGCGCCACCTGATCGAGGCCTCGGCCAACGCGACGGATGGCGCGCCGGACGGGCCGGGCAACGTGCATCACCGCGTGATCGCGGATCACCTGCGTTCGACCTCGTTCCTGATCGCGGATGGCGTGATGCCCTCGGCGGACGGGCGTGGTTACGTCCTGCGCCGGATCATGCGCCGCGCGATGCGTCACGCGCACCTGCTGGGCGCGAAGGATCCGGTGATGCACCGTCTTGTCCCCTCGCTGATCCGGGAGATGGGCGCGGCTTACCCCGAGCTTGGCCGGGCGCAGGCACTGATCGAAGAGACCCTTCTGGGCGAGGAAACCCGCTTCAAGACCACGCTCGATCGCGGGCTCAAGCTGCTCGACGAGGCGCTTCTGGACCTCCCCGAGGGGCAGAAACTGCCGGGCGAGACCGCGTTCAAACTCTATGACACGTTCGGCTTCCCGCTCGATCTGACGCAGGACGCTCTGCGCGAGCGGGATCGCGAGGTCGACACCGAAGGGTTCGACTCCGCGATGGAAGAGCAGAAGGCGAAGGCGCGCGCCAGCTGGTCCGGCACGGGTGAAGCCACCAATGCCGCGATCTGGTTCGATTTGTCCGAGAAACTCGGCGCGACCGAATTCCTCGGCTATGACACCGAGACTGCCGAGGGGCAGATCACCGCGTTGGTAACCGACGGTGCCGAGATCGACACAGCGACCGGCGAGGTTCAGGTCGTGGTCAACCAGACCCCGTTCTACGCTGAAAGCGGCGGCCAGATCGGCGATCGTGGCTGGATCGTGACCGACACAGGTAAAGCCGAGGTTACCGACACCAAGAAAGTCGCAGGCGTCTTCATCCATTTCGCGCGTGTGACCGAAGGCGAGATTGCCAAGGGGCAGGGCGCGAAGCTGGAAGTCGACCACGCCCGCCGCAGCGCGATCCGGGCGAACCACTCGGCCACGCACCTGCTGCACGAGGCGCTGCGCCGCACGCTGGGCGATCACGTGGCCCAACGCGGCTCGCTCAATGCCGAGGATCGTCTGCGCTTCGACTTCTCGCACAACAAGGCGCTCAGCCCGGAGGAAATCGCGAAGATCGAGCGCGAAGTGAATGAATTCATTCGCCAAAATACGCCGGTCGACACCCGGATCATGACGCCGGATGATGCTCGCGACCTGGGCGCGCAGGCGCTGTTTGGCGAGAAATACGGCGACGAGGTGCGCGTCGTCTCGATGGGCGAACTGGCCAATTCCGGCAAAGGTACGACCGGCAATATCTATTCGCTCGAGCTGTGCGGCGGCACCCATGTGAAGCGCACCGGGGATATCGGTACTTTCGTGCTGACGAGCGAAGGCGCGTCGTCGTCTGGCGTGCGCCGGATCGAGGCGCTGACCGGCGATATCGCGATGGCCGAACTGCGCCGCCGCGACAAGCTGCTCACCGAGATCGAAGGGCTGATCAAGACCTCCGAGCAGGATGTGCTCGGGCGTCTGCAGGCGATCCTCGACGAGCGCAAGGCGCAGGCCAACGAGATCGCGCAGCTGCGTCGCGAACTTGCGATGGGCGGTGGTGCTTCCGGCGGCCCGGACGTAAGTGAAATCAATGGCTTGAAGTTCGTGCCTCAAGTGGTGTCCGGCGTGACCGGCAAGGACCTTCCCGGCATCGTGGACGAGTTGAAGGACAAGGTCGGTTCCGGCGTGATCCTCGTCGTCGCGGATGCGGGCGGCAAGGCGGCCGTGGCGGCTGGCGTGACGAAGGACCTGACCGAGCGTGTGAGCGCGGTCGATCTGGTGAAGGCCGCGGCGCAGGCTCTTGGTGGGAAAGGCGGCGGTGGCCGTCCCGATATGGCGCAAGCCGGCGGGGCCGATCCATCGAAAGCCGAGGAGGCCGTTGCGGCCGTGAAAACTTTGTTGGAGGAACTTTGATGGCAGGCGCATTCTGGATCGCCCATGTAACCGTGAAAGACGCCGAGGCGTATGGCAAATATGCCGAAGGCGCGGGGCCCGCGATCGCGAAGCATGGCGGGCGCTTCCTCGCTCGCGGTGCGCGCTACGTGCAGCTCGAAGGCAATGACCGGGCGCGCAACGTGGTTGCCTGGTTCCCCTCGCTGGAGGCGGCCGAAACCTGCTACCGCTCCGACGACTATCAGGCGGCGCTGGCCCATGCCGAAGGCGCAGCCGAACGCGATCTGGTGATCGTCGAGGCGATGGACGACGTCGAGTTCAAGTGAAGATCGTCGCGTAAATCGCTGATCGGAAGTCCGAAAAGGAGCGGCTGCGGCTGCCCCTTTTCGCTTTTTGGGCGCGCCCAATTTTGCTCTGGACCTTTGGGCGGGCGACGGCTTATCTTCTCGCCATGATCACGAAGACCATCATCATCTGCTGCATTATCCGCTGACATCGTCACGCGGGCCGGTCTTCTCTTTCCAAAAACGACATGACCTTGTAAGCCCGCCGGCAGGTGCCGCCGACCCTTTGCGAGGACTTATGACCCAGATCCGTTTGCGCAATTCCCTGACCCGGAAGGTCGAGGATTTCCATCCCATCGATGCGAAGAACGTGCGGATGTATCTCTGCGGGCCGACCGTTTACGACCGCGCCCATCTCGGCAATGCGCGGCCCGTCGTGGTGTTCGACGTGCTCTACCGACTGCTGCGCCACGTCTACGGGCCGGAGCACGTCACCTATGTGCGCAATTTCACGGATGTGGATGACAAGATCAACGCGACGGCGCTGGCGCGCAAGGAGGCCGGGGCCGAAGGGTCGCTGGAAGAACTGATCCGCGCGCGGACCGAGGAGACCATCGGCTGGTATCATGCCGACATGGATGCGCTCGGCGCGTTGCGTCCGGATCGGGAGCCGCGCGCGACCGACTACATTGGCGCGATGATCGCGATGATCGAGACGCTGATCGAAGACGGTCACGCCTATGCCGCCGAGGGCCATGTGCTGTTCCGGGTGCGCAGCTACAAGGACTATGGCGCGCTGTCGGGTCGGACTGTCGATGACATGATGGCGGGGGCTCGGGTCGAGGTTGCGCCGTTCAAGGAAGACCCGATGGATTTCGTGCTCTGGAAGCCCTCCGACGAGGGGCTGCCGGGCTGGGATAGCCCGTGGGGCCGAGGCCGTCCGGGCTGGCATATCGAATGCTCGGCCATGTCTTACGAGCTGCTGGGTGCGTCGTTCGACATCCATGGCGGCGGCATCGACCTGCAATTCCCGCACCATGAGAACGAGATCGCGCAAAGCTGCTGCGCGCATCCCGAGGGCTCTTTCGCGAATTACTGGCTGCATAACGAGATGCTACAGGTCGAGGGCAAGAAGATGTCCAAGAGCTTGGGCAATTTCTTCACCGTGCGGGATCTGCTCGACGGCCATGACGGCGAGAAGGGCATTCCCGGCGAGGTGATCCGGTTTGTGTTCCTGCAGACGCATTATACGAAGCCGATGGACTGGACGGCGGAGAAGGCGCGGGCGGCGGCTGCGACCCTGCGCAAGTGGCGGACAGCTGTTGATGGGGTCACACCTTCACCCGAGGCGGCGCCGGAGGTGATCGCTGCGCTCGCCGACGATCTTAACACGGCGGGTGCCATCGCGGCGCTGCATCAAATCGATGATCCAGCAGTTCTGAAGGCTTCCGCTGCGATGCTCGGCCTGCTTGACGATGGGATGGGCGATTGGGCAAAGCCTCGCTACGTGAAGTCTGATGAATTGTATGTCGGAACGAACGAGATGTCGGCACGTCGAATTGACGAACTCGTTCTGCTTCGAACTCAAGCAAAAGCTGATCGTGATTTTAAGCGAGCGGATGAAATCCGAGATGGCCTCTCAAGGGCAGGGATTATTTTGAAAGATTCGAAAGACAAAACGGAGTGGGAATTCGGCCTGGAGGTTGATTTGTCCAAGTTGGAAGGCCTGTGATGGCGCGCGGCTACAGTGACAAGGGGCGCGCCGGACCCGAAGGAGGGCGCAGTCGCGCCCGCCCTGGGGGGCGGGTCGGGCGCGGCCCGGCGTGCCGTCGGGCGAACCTCGGCTCCAACGGAGACAACCAATGACCAAATCCCGCCTCTATCTCTACGACACCACGCTCCGCGATGGGCAGCAATCGGCGGGCGTCCAGTTCTCGGTGCCTGAGAAGATCGAGATCGCCAAGGCGCTCGACGCAATCGGCATCGATTATATCGAAGGCGGCTGGCCCGGGGCGAACCCGACCGACAGCGATTTCTTCGAAGCGCGGCCCGAGACGCGGGCGACCTTCACGGCTTTCGGGATGACCAAGCGGGCAGGGCGCTCGGCCGCGAATGACGACGTGCTGGCGGGCGTGATGAACGCGAATACGCCCGCCGTCTGCCTCGTCGGCAAGACGCATGACTACCACGTCACCACCGCGCTAGGGATCACGCTGGAGGAGAACCTAGAGAATATCCGCGCCTCGGTCGCGCATATGGTGGCGCAAGGCCGCGAGGCGCTGTTCGATGCGGAGCATTTCTTCGACGGCTACAAGGCGAACCCGGACTATGCGCTGGAGTGCTGCCGCGCGGCCCATGAGGCGGGCGCGCGCTGGATCGTGCTTTGCGACACCAATGGCGGCACGCTGCCGGGCGAGATCGGCAAGATCGTCGAGGCGGTGATCGCGGCGGGCATTCCCGGCGACCGTCTCGGCATCCATTGCCATGACGATACCGGCAACGCCGTGGCGGGTAGCCTCGCCGCGGTCGAGGCCGGTGCGCGCCAGATCCAAGGCACGCTCAACGGTCTGGGCGAGCGCTGCGGCAACGCGAACCTGATCACGCTGATCCCGACGCTGCTCTTGAAAGAGCCTTACGCGTCGACGCTCGACACTGGCATCAGCCATGAGAGCCTGCGAGGGATCACCAAGCTCTCGCGCAAGCTCGACGATATCCTGAACCGGGTGCCGCTGCGCTCGGCGCCCTATGTCGGCGCCTCGGCCTTTACTCACAAGGCTGGTCTGCACGCTTCGGCAATCCTCAAGAATCCAGACACTTACGAGCATATCGATCCGGCTGTGGTGGGGAATACACGGCTGATCCCGATGTCCAACCAGGCGGGCCAATCGAACCTGCGCGCGCGGCTCAAGGGGATGGGGATCGAGGTCGAAAAGGACGATCCGCGCCTCGCGCGTATCCTCGATCTGATCAAGGAGCGCGAGGATCAGGGCTATGCCTATGACGGCGCGCAGGCGAGTTTCGAGCTGCTCGCGCGTGCCGAACTGGGGCAGCTGCCGAATTTCTTCGAGGTGAAGCGCTACAAGGTCACGGTGGAGCGTCGGAAGAACCGCTACGACAAGATGGTTTCGATTTCGGAAGCCGTCGTGGTGGTCAAGGTCGGCGGCAAGAAGATGCTCTCGGTCTCGGAAAGTATGGACGAGCAGGGCCATGACCGCGGCCCGGTGAACGCACTCTCGAAAGCTCTGTCGAAGGATCTGGGCCCCTATCAGAACCTCATCGACGACATGAAACTGGTCGATTTCCGGGTCCGTATCACCCAAGGCGGCACCGAGGCCGTGACCCGCGTCATCATCGACAGCGAAGACGGCGCAGGCCAGCGCTGGTCCACCGTGGGCGTGTCGCCGAACATAGTCGACGCGAGTTTCGAGGCGCTCCTCGACGCGATGATCTGGAAACTGCTGCGCGACGGGGCGCATCCGGCATGAGCGATCTGGCCGCCTCCCTGCAAGCGTCAGCCGAGGCCGTGCGCCAGGGCGATCCCGATCGCTTCGCCGCGACGATGGCCGCGCCCGCCGAACTGCGCGACCGCCTCTGGCCGCTTTACGCCGCCAATCTCGAGATCGCGCGCGCGCCCTGGGCTTCGTCAGAGCCGATGGTCGCCGAGATGCGACTGCAATGGTGGGTCGATGCCCTCGAGGCGCTGTCCGAAGAGCGGGAGCCCCCGCACGAGATCGGCCCCGCGCTGGTGTCGGTCGCAGCGCCCGCCCGCCATCTGATTGCTGCCGCCGAGGCTCGACGCGCCGACTGTTGGCCCGAACCTTTCGGCGATGTTTCAAGCCTTTGGGCCTATCTCGACCAGACCGCCGGAGCGCTGTACTGGGCCGCTGCCGAGGCGCTCGGCGCGCCGAATGAGGCCGAGATCGCGGTGCGCAGTTTCGGCGCGGGCGCCGGGCTGGCGGCGCTTCTGCAGGCTTGGCCCGACCTAGCTGCGCGCGGTCGTCCGCCACTTGCTGCGCCCGACGCTGCGACCTTGCGCCAGCTCGCGGCCGAGGGGCAGGCGCGCCTCGAGCCCGCGCGCAAGCTCCGGCTCGGCGCCGCCAAGGCCGCGCTTCTACCGGGATGGCAGGCGAGAGCCGTCCTCGCGCGCGCGCACGGCTCAGATGACCCGCTCGCGCCGGGCGCATTGGTGCTGTCGGAATTCCGGCGTCGCTCGGGCCTTCTGCGCGCCGCCTTGCTTGGTGTCTGAGCGCGTCTGCATCGTAGAGCGCAGGAAATTTTCCGAAGTTAGAGGAATCTTCAACTCTTCGCCGGATGGTGACCGCGATTGCCCCGATCTGTCGGGTCGCTGCCGCAGTTCGCCGGAGGACGTTGATGCGCTTTTTCGACAATCTCAAACTCGGATTGAAGTTACCGCTGATGCTGGTGGCGATCGCAATGGTCGCACTGACGATCATGGGAATTTCTGCCTATCGCACCGCGCACGGGTTGCTGGAAAGCGAGGGGAGGCAGCGTCTCGGGCGGACGCTCGAGGCGCGCGCGGCGCTGGTGGAAGACTGGGCGCAGCGGCTTGCTTCCAACACGCGCACGATCTCGGCCAATCCCGACACGGCCCGGGCGCTTTACGAGTTCACAAGAAGCGTTGACAACCTCGACTCCGCGGCGATCGATAGTTTGAGAAACGGGACGGCCGAGGCCGGCGCGTCCGCGGGCGAAATGAGCGGCCCTCTGCGGGACTACCGCCTGCTGCAGGACCGCTATGGCCCTGTGATCGAACAGATTTTTGCTGAGCATGGATTGGACGATCTTTATCTGGTCGATCGCGACGGTCGCATCGTCTTCGCGGTTCGTGATCACGCCGCGATCGGCCACCCCCTCAGGGACGAGCCCGCCGGCCTGAAGGAGGCCGCGACAAAGGCTTTGGACTGGTTGAACGCGCCGCGGCGCATGGTGTCGGCAAGCACCGTCGCCGTGCCTCCGCCGCATTTCAACGCCGGCGAGGGGCGGTTTTTCGCAGCGCGCCCCGTGCGCAGCGGCACCGGCCTCAACCTCGGAGCGGTGGTCTTGCAAAAGCCCATGACACAGCTTGGGCAGATCATGGCCAACCCGCGCGGCATGGGCGAGACCGGTGAGGGGTTCCTGATCGATGCGGAAGGTCGGCTGATGAGCGACCTTCGCTTTCCTGACGCCGCACCGAAGCCGGGGGAGGCTTTGCCCGAGCCGACCCTGAATGCCGTGAAACAGGGGCAGGATGAAGTGACTTCGCTTTCGGGGCACCCGGCAATCGAACGAACATTGGCGCTCACCCTGTTCGATGAACCCTATTGGGCGGTCGTGGAACAGGACAGGGCAGAGCTTTTCGCGCCAGCTACGTCGCTCGCCCGCTCGATGCTTTTCAATGCGTCCTGGCTCATCCTTCTGCTTGCGGCGCTGTCGACCTCGATGGCGCGATCTGTCTCCAATCCCCTTAAAGGACTCGCGAAGTCCATTCGCAAGATTAGCGAAGGGGATTACACCGGTGAGATCGTGCAGACCCGTCGCGGCGACGAGGTCGGCGCGATCGCCTCGGCGCTGAGCAACCTGCGCGATGAGCTCGATCGTGCCGAAGCCATCCAGCGCGAGGCGACCCGACAAGGCGCAGCCTTTGCGAATGCCTCCGCCGCGCTGATGATCGTCGATCAGGATTTCCGCATCACGCATGTCAACCGTGCGCTGGTAGAACTGGTCGCATCCCGGATCAAGGAGTTTCGCGTCGTCAGTCCCGACCTTGATCCCGACGGTCTCGTCGGCCGGTCGATGGACGACTTCCATGCGGAGCGGCATCACGCGCGTGCGCTGCTCGATGATCCCGGCAAATTGCCGCTTCATGTCGATATCAAGGTCGGTGATGGCCGTTTCGGAGTCGACGTCACCAATTTTGTCGATGCCGACGGCAATCAGGCCGGTTTTGTCGTCGAATGGCAAGATGTCACCGAGCGTCGCATGAAGGATGCGCTCGTTTCGGCCATCGAGCGTGGCCAACTCGTTTGCGAAACGGATCCTGCGGGCTTGGTGACGCGAATGAACGCAAATATGCAGACGCTCCTTGGAGCGCAGGCGCAAAACCTGACAGGGCAGCCGCTGAAGGAATGGCTGAGCCCTATCGATGGCAGCGATCCTTGGCCCACGGTCGCTGCCGGGCAGTCCGTGATCGCCCGCTTCACGATGCGCGCCCCGGAGGGAGATGCCTACCTGCTCGACGGCACGCTGAATGGGATCTCGGACAAAGCCGGTCGCTTGATGAAGATTTTTCTCATGGCGAATGACGTGACTGCGGCAGAGACCGCTCTCACCGCCGCGCAGAACCGCAACCTTGCAATGCTGGAGGCGCAGAAATCGGTGGTCGAGTCCTTGCAGGTCGGCCTTGCCGCCCTCTCGCGCGGCGACCTGAGCCTGACTCTCGACATGGAGTTCACCGAGGAATACGAGGCGCTGCGCAATGACTTCAATGCTGCAGCGCGAAATCTCGCTGCAGCAATCGAAACCGTGATAGACAACGCGGCGGCGATCGATACCGAGGCCCGTGAGATCGCGTCGGCTTCTGACGATCTCAGTCGCAGAACCGAACAACAGGCCGCCACGCTCGAAGAAACGGCTGCCGCGCTCGATGAATTGTCATCGTCTGTCACAACCTCGGCGCAAGGGGTGGCCGAAACGGATCGCGTGGTCTCCGAGGCCCGTAATAGCGCCGAGACATCGGGCGAAGTGGTGAAACAGGCAATTCAAGCTATGGGCGAGATCGAAACCAGCTCGCTTCAGATTTCCAAAATCATCGGCGTGATCGACGAAATCGCGTTCCAGACCAACCTTCTCGCACTTAATGCCGGCGTCGAAGCTGCGCGCGCGGGTGAAGCGGGGCGCGGCTTCGCCGTCGTCGCCTCAGAGGTGCGTGCCCTCGCGCAGCGCTCTTCGGAGGCCGCTCGCGAGATCGATGCCCTGATCACCGCGTCGAGCGAACAGGTTACGCGCGGCGTCGGCCTCGTCCATGAAACCGGTCGCGCCCTCGAGGGTATTCTCGGCGCGGTGATGGACATTTCAACGCGCGTTTCAGAAATAGCGGGCGGCGCGCGTGAACAGGCGGAAGGACTCAAGGAGATCAATACCGCGGTCAATCAGCTCGACCAGGTGACCCAACAAAACGCTGCAATGTTCGAAGAAACCACAGCGGCGAGCCACGCCTTGACCACAAACGCGACTTCACTGCGCGACATCACAGCGCAATTTACAGTCAATACGCAGTCACTCTCGCCGCCTGCGCGCGAGCGCTCCGAGTTGTCGCAAGTAACATCGAACGAAAAAGACGGGAACGTCGAGCTTTCGCGCGCGGTCGGCGACACGACGCCGCGCGCCGCCAGCTTTGCAGCCGAAGACTGGGAAGAATTTTGAGTACGCTCGAGGGAAAACTGATGCCGGATGATTTTGCTTCCGCCAAACGGGTTCTCATCGTCGATGACTCCGCTACGATGCGTAAGCTTATTCGGGCGCGCCTCGCGACGGACCGGCGGCTTGTCGTGGTCGGCGAGGCGGCAGACGCGTTCGAGGCGCGCGAAAAAATAAAAATGCTTTTGCCCGATGTGATCACACTCGATGTCGAGATGCCGCGAATGAGCGGTCTCGTTTTCCTCGAACGCCTCATGCGTTTACGGCCGATCCCCGTGGTCATGGTGTCGACAGAAACACATAAAGGATCGCGTGCGGCAATCGAAGCGCTCGCCCTCGGAGCGATTGACTGCGTTGGAAAGCCTCGGTTCGGTAATCTCGAAAGAAGTTTCGAAGTGCTTCCGGAAATTCTTCTCGCAAGTGCGAACGCGCGACTACCTCAAAGAGCGCGTGATCGCGCCGCGATTACACCCGCGCGAAACTTTCGGTGGGACGGTCAAATCGTGCTTATCGGTTCCTCGACCGGTGGTGTCGACGCGCTTGAGACGATACTGAAAGGGTTTCCCGGGAATTGCCCTCCCACCCTCATCGCGCAACATATGCCGGAAAGCTTCCTAGCGAGCTTCGCCGAACGACTCGATCGCATGATAGCGCCAAACGTTCGCCTCGGCATGACGGGGACGTCTCTTGAGCAAGGTCATGTTTATCTCGCGCCTGGTGGCGCAACGCATCTCACGGTTCGAAACGCGAAAGCTCCTGAACTCGCATTGATCGAGAGCGAGAAGCGAAACGGGCATCGCCCGTCAGTGGATGTGCTATTCGAATCTGCGGTCGAGATAGCGGCGAAGGCGGTCGCTGTTTTGCTCACCGGTATGGGAAGGGACGGGGCGGAGGGAATGTTGCAACTTCGCAGAGCTGGAGCACATTGTTTCGCCCAAGATGAAGCGACATCGATCGTTTTTGGAATGCCGCGTGCTGCTCTTGAACTTGGAGCCGCGTCCTATTCGGTTCCGCTGGAAGAGATTTCGCAAGAAATTCTGACTAGATCTGCTCAGATTTCCGCGCCGGAAGGCAAGGTGGGTGGTACATGAGCGCCGTTGCTTCAGGTCGGCCAATCCACATTTCGCAAGGTGAGTTTCTTGTCGCAGGAGCGGGAGCGCAATCTATCACGACCATCCTTGGTTCCTGTGTGGCCTGCTGTCTTTACGATGGGAAAGCGCGTGTTGGCGGAATGAATCACTTTCTCTTGCCAGATACCACCGGCTCAACTTTTCAAGCGGCGAGCTTTGGTGTGAACGCAATGGAACTGCTGATAAATGAACTTATCAAGCAGGGTGCGCAACGTGGTGACCTTTGCGCGAAGCTCTTCGGTGGCGCGCGCATGGTCAATGGACTATCGGATATCGGATTGAAGAACAGCAAGTTTTCAATCGAGTTCCTCGCCAAGGAGGGTATCCCCTGTGTCAGCCAAAGCCTAGGGGGCTCGCAAGCGCGTCGGATAGTGTTTTGGCCTGACACCGGGCGAGCGCGCCAGAAGCTGCTCGGGGATGCAGAGGTTCTTGAACGCGAGATTGCACCAGCGCCGTCTCTCGACATCGAGTTGTTCTAGTACGTCGGATGAAAAACACGTTGCCTTCCTTCGTAGTTCGGGCATGGCTTAATCGAGTCTCAAATTGTATTCGGAAGCTCAGCTACTTCAAAACCAACTGACGTCACCGTCAGTGGCGCGTTTTTGAAACTCGGCAAAATGCTCGGGATCGAGAGCTGCTGCAAGGTCTTGAAGCCGAAGTGAGGCAAAAACCGTGTCTGCGTCGCAGGCGAGGTCGGGCGATATCTGCTCAGAGAGCTTGTTGACGAAAGCCCCGAGGTCTTCAAGAGATTGACTTATGAAATCAATGCTTTGAATCTCACGAACGATATGCGGCGAGAGATCGCCGTCAATCCCGCTTGCTGAAAGCGTTTTCTGGAGTGAAACCGACAAGCGAGCGAGCGTTTCCAATTCTCGCCCGACGCGTGCGGTGATGTCTCTGACTGGGAGTTGGCGGGCGTATTGCCGCATTACAAACGTCCCACGACAGCTTCGATACACGCTTTCAGTTCGGGCGGGGTGAATGGTTTCTTGATGAAGTTGTTCATCCCAAGACGTCGGCCAGTCTCGATGATTTCGCGATCGGCTCGTCCGGTGATCAGGATAAATCCTAGCCCCTTCGTGCGTGCGTTCTTTCGCATTGCCTGAAGGAACTGCAAGCCGTCCATTCCGGGCATGTTGTAGTCAGAGATCACAAGATGAACGGGCTTGGCTTCGAGGCTCTGAAGTGCGCTTTGACCGTCGGTCGCGTATCCGACCTGTCGAATACCCATCGCGTCGAGCGCTTGCATAATGAGACCTCGACTCGTCGACATGTCGTCGACCACGAGGATACGCAATTGGTCTCTCAATGCCATGAAGTCAGATCCTGCTGGTTCGATTAGTCAGTTGATAGGTCGTGACGCCTGCGGTTCGGAGATTCGAGTGTTTCCCGTCCGTTACCCGTTCAGAATGGCCAACAAAGAGGTATCCCCCTGGTGTCAGCTGTTCTTCGAACCGCTCCCAGAGTAGGGCCTGCGCTGCCGGCGCGAAGTAGATGACGACGTTGCGACAAAAGATCACGTCGAATTTTCCGCGCATTGGCCAGCGGTCGTGGAGATTGAGTTCACGGAACTGCACAAGACCGCGAAGATTCGGATCAACTTGATAATCTTCGCCTTCCTGTCGAAAATATTTTTTGCGCAGTTTCTCAGGCACCGCCTCAAGCGCAGCTGCGGGATAGCTCCCCTTCGCGCCCTGTTCGATCATGAGAGGATCGATGTCGGTTGCAAGAATACGCAGGTTCAGGGTCGCGAAATCGGGAGCGAGCTCGGCGATTGTCATGGCGATCGAGTAGGCTTCTTGACCGTTCGAGGATCCCGCTGACCACAGACGAACGCGGCCTCCGCGGCGGGCTTCTTCCAGGAGGGGGGGGAGCACTACTTGGCGCAGTGTCTCGAAGTGGTGGTTCTCACGGAAGAAATGGGTGACATTCGTCGTGAGAGCCGAAACCATGCGACGGCATTCGTCTCGCCCCCCCTCGGAGCTCACGAGCGCAATATAGTCCTTGTAGGTTGCGAGCCCCAAGGCCCTGAGCCGTTTAGCAAGACGGCTTTGGACCATCGAGGTTTTGCCGGGCGCGAGCACAATGCCCGTCGTGTCGGAAAGGAGCTGTGCGATCGCGCTAAACTCCGCCTCTGTTGGCGCGACTTGCCCCAATGTGGACTGCGGAGCGTTCATGCGGCCTCGATCGCCTCTTGCGGGAGTACGGACGTGAGGTCGAGGATCCGGATCATTCGGCCTTCGACGATCGTGAGCGCCGAAATGTAGCGTTGCGAGATGTCGGCGTTGAGATCGGGCGGAGGTTGCATCTCCGACCGGGGGAGGGCGAGGATGTCGGAGACCGCGTCGACGAGGAGTCCTGCAGTTTGCCCGCCGACCTGAACGACGATTATCACGTTGCGAGCATCGCCTGCGACCGGTTCCATTCCCAGGCGAACGGAAAGATCTACAACGGGCAGAACCGTGCCACGCAAGTTGATCACGCCGCGTACGAAGGTGGGCGCGTGGGGCAGTGGGGTGGCGCGGGTCCAACCGCGGATCTCGCGGACCGACATGATGTCGACGCTGTATTCCTCTTCGCCCAGACGGAAGGAGAGGAGCTCGACTTCGGCGGCTTCAGATTTGGACGAAATGTCTTCGGTCATGGCTTATCCTGCGAGTGAGAGATCGATGGCGCGGGTGTTGCCCGAGGCGGTTTGCACGAGATCGGCAGGGTCGAGAATGAGCGCGATCTGACCATCGCCGAGGATTGTCGCCGCAGCGACGCCCGGAATGTGACCGTAGGACTGCTGGAGGCCTTTGATCACCACCTGCCGTTGCTCGAGTATTGAATCGACGACAAGTGCGGATCGGGCGCCGTCTTCCTGCGCTGTGAGCAGGACGACATCTCCGCTATAGGAGTTCTTCGGGTCTCGGTATCCGAGTTCCGCGCCGAGATCGAAAAGGGGCACGAAGGCACCGCGCAGGTGGATCACATTGGTCGATGGCCCGAGTGCGCGGATGTCTTCACTCGTTAGCGTGGCCGTTTCAAGGATCGACGAGAGAGGTACGACGAGGGTTTCTCCGGCCACATTGACGACCATGCCGTCGAGCACGGCGAGTGTCAGCGGCAGGGAAATCGAAAAGCAGCTGCCTTTGCCGGGGGCGGAGGTGATCGAGATTCGACCGCCGAGGGATTGAATCGAGCTTTTGACGACGTCCATGCCGACTCCCCGACCTGAAAGCGCCGAAACCTGATCGGCGGTGGAGAAGCCGGGTAGGAAGAGCAGGTTGTCGATTTCGCTGTCCGAGAGTTGGGCATCGGCGGCGATCAGGCCTTTTTCGACGGCTTTGCCGAAGACTTTCTTGCGGTTGATGCCGCCGCCGTCATCGCTGACTTCTATGACGACCCGGCCGGAGCGATGGTGGGCCGAGAGGGTGACGATGCCTTCGCGTGGTTTGCCTGCGGCCACGCGCGTGTCCGGGGCTTCGAGACCATGATCGACGGCGTTGCGGATCATGTGGGTGAGTGGATCGGCGAGGCGTTCGATGACGGTCTTGTCGACCTCGGTGGTCTCCCCTTCGGTCTTGAGGCGGACATCCTTTCCGATTGCCGAGGAGGCCTCGCGAACGATCCTGGCCATTCGCTGGAACAGCGGTTTGACCGGCTGGGCGCGGATCATCATTACGCTGTCCTGGATGTCGCGAGTGAGCATCATGAAAGCTTCGAGCCCAGTATTTACGGCTGAGTTGGGCGGAAGCCCGGCTTCGGCGACGGATTGGGCGAGCATCGCTTGGTTGATCACCAATTCGCCGACAAGGTTCACCAGACGATCGATACGCTCGATGTCGACGCGCACTGTGGCACCGTGTTCGGCGGCCGGCGCGGGGGTGGCGGCGGCTGCGGGCTGCGCAGCGGTTGGCTTCGCAGTCTCAGATTGATGCCCGGTGGGGGACGGATCGGCCTTGCGCGAGGGGGCTGCGGGCGCGGCCTCGGCTCCCTCTTCCGCTCGGGGAGGGGCGGCGTTTTCCGAACTCTGCGCCTCCGATTCAAGATCTTGGCCGTCGTCTTCCTCTTCGTGGGCGTATTCGCGCAGTTCGCTATCGATGGCGGGGAGCCCCGCGGGGGGCACTTCGGGTGTTTCTAGTGTCGGGGAGATATCGAGCTGACAGACATCTTCGACGAATTCGAAGACCTCGCGAATTTCGTCTTCTCCGATATCCCCGGTGATCTGTACCGACCAGCCGAGATTGTTCTCCTCGGCGTCGAGCGCGTCGAGCGACGGGACCGCAGTCGTGTCGGTCACGACGGAGATATCTGCAATATCGGAAAGGGCTCGCAGGAGTTGGAGCGGTTCGTTGCCAGAGGCGTAGAGAGCGGTATCCGGGCGGAACTCCAGGTTGAAGCCCGACGGAGGTGCCTCCACCGGCGCGAAATCGAAGTCGAGATCGAGCGCAAGACCCATCGGTTGGAAATCTGAAACCTCATCGTCTTCCGCTTCCGCCACGCGCTCTGCCCCGCTCTCGCCCAAAAGCGCTTCGAGAGACTGCAGGCAGGCCTCGGCGGTTGCGGGTTCAGGTGAGCCTTCGCGGGCAGCATGGATCTCGTCGGTGAGCAAATCGGCCGCCTGAAAGAATAGTTTCACCGCTTCGGGCGTGAGGGCGAGCCTTCCGGAGCGCAGTTCGTCCAGCACGGTTTCGAAGCGATGGGCGAAAGCGACCAGCGCATCGAGGCCGAAGGCGCCGGCGCCGCCCTTGATCGAATGGACCGCCCGAAAGACGACGTTGATCGTTTCGCCATCGTCGGCCCCTTCGTCGA
The DNA here is from genome assembly GCF_003122275.1 of Thioclava sp. NG1. NCBI lineage: Bacteria > Pseudomonadati > Pseudomonadota > Alphaproteobacteria > Rhodobacterales > Paracoccaceae > Thioclava > Thioclava sp. NG1. The sequence goes on from NZ_QFBB01000012.1 coordinate 22,194, forward strand.
GGTCGGAGAGCGCGTCTTGCAGGCTTTCGAGCAGCTCTTCGCATTCGATGAAGAAGGACGCTTTGATTTCTGCCATCGGGTCGGACATGTCGTGCTCCTTATCCGGCAACCATGTTGAGCGCCTTGACCAGCTTGGTCGGGTCGAAAGGCTTCACGATCCAGCCGGTCGCCCCGGCGGCGCGGGCGCGGGCTTTCAGTTCTGCCGCGGATTCGGTGGTGAGGACGAGGATCGGGGTGGCGCGGTGGCGTTCCTGGCCGCGCACAGCCTCGATGAAGCCGAACCCGTCTAGGCGCGGCATGTTGATGTCGGAGATGATCGCGTCAGGCTCCAGCCCGTCGAGAACCTCCAGCCCGTGCACGCCGTCTTCGGCGAGATAAAGCTCCATCCCGGCGTGTTCGAGGGTGAGTTTGAGCATGTCGCGAATGGTGCGGCTGTCGTCGACCGCGAGGACTTTCAGGGTCATACGGCCTCCGCATCCGGCTGATGTTGCAGATCGGCGCGCGAGAGGCCGAACCGGGCGAGCGCGCTGTCGAATGCCTCGGAGCTCGACGTGATCTCGAGGCGGTGGCCCGCGCTTCGTGCGGTTTTCGCCGCGGACACCAGCAGCTGTAGCCCAAGCGCCCCGAGATGGGTCACGTTGGAGGCATCTAGCGCGACGTCCTGCGTCGCCACGCATGTCAGCGACTCATGCAGCGAGCGCACGGTCGCAAGATCGATCCGGTCGGGCAGGGTAAGCGCAGTCATGGCGCCACCGGAAAGTCACGAAGGCAGGGCGTACGCATCGGCAACCTCTTTCAAACACATCCGTGAAAGAGGTCTAAGCCCAAGCCGTTAAAATAGGCTTGACGGAACCGCGCCTATCGCGACATCCGCGAAGAAAGATAGGAGGCGCAGCCCTGCAGCGCTGCGTAATCGTCTTCGATCACATAGACCGGGAAGGCGCGCAGGAACTCCGAGAAGCGGCCCTTGGCCTGCATCGCTTCGGCGAAGCCGAATTCCTCGAGCCACGGCACGACGCCGCGCGCCGCGCCACCGATCAGGTAGATGCCGCCGAAGGGCAGGTGGGTCAGCGCCAGATCACCCACGACACGGCCCAGCATCTGAACGAACAATTGCCCCGCCGCGACGGCTTTCTCCTCGCCACGGGTGATCGCTTCGAGGATTTCCTGCCCGGACGTGGTCGCGTCTTCCTCTCCCCGGAGATAGGCGTAGAGACGTTCCAGACCGCGGCCCGACACGACATGCTCGACACTGGCGAAATCATGTTTCGCATCGAGATAGGTCTTGAGCGCGAAATCGGCCTCGGTCTCGATCGGCAAGGTGGTGTGTCCGGCCTCGGAAGGGGGGACGACGCGGCCGCCGGGGCCCTCGTGCACGGGAGCCGCGTTGAAGCCGGTGCCTATGCCGACCACCAGCCGCGCGGAGCCTTCCTTCGCGGGCAACCCGGGCAGGATCGGACGCACGGCATCCTCGGCGAGACTTCCCAGCGCATGACCCTGCGCCTGCAGATCGTTGAGCACGAAGACCTGATCCGTCCCGGTCAGGCGCGCGATATTGTCGGCACGGATTATCCAGGCGAGATTGGTCATCTCGGCTACGTCGTCGCGCACCGGGCCGGCGGCGGCCACGCAGGCACCCGCAATGGGACCGCAATCCTCGTCGCGGATATATTCAGCGAGAATCTCCTCCAGCGCACCGCGGCCCAGATTGGGATAACGACGGATCGTTGAATGGATCAGCTTGCCGTCGCGGGCCATCGCGACCCGGGTATTGGTGCCGCCGATATCGGCCAGCAGGGTGATTTGATCGCTCATCCGCGGCTCCCCAATGCGTCTTTCCACGCCAGATAGGACGCTTTCGGGGTGCGCTGCAAGCTGTCGAAGTCCACGTGGACGAGCCCGAAGCGTTTCTCGTAGCCCAAGGCCCATTCGTAATTGTCCATCAGTGACCAGCCGATATAGCCCTTCACGGGGGTGCCCCCGGCGATCGCGCGCTGCACGGCGGCGAGGTGCTCGCTGTAATAGGCGATGCGATGCGGGTCCTCGACCTTGCCATCCTCGACCACGTCGGGCGCGGCCATGCCGTTCTCGGTCACGTAGAGCGGCAGGTCACCGGTATATTCGCGCGAGAGACGGGTCAGGAACTGATAGAGCCCCTCGGGATAGATCTCCCAGCCCATCGCGGTTTTCGGCAGCGGGCCGTCGACCTCGTGATGCGCGGGCCACGGGCCCTCGGTGGGCGCGATGCGCTTGCAGGTGTAGTAATTGAGCCCCAGCCAGTCGAGCTTCTCGCCGATCAGAGCGAAATCGTCTTCCCAGTTATGCGGCATGTGCGGCGCGAAGGCTTCCATCACCTGCTCGGGGTAACGGCCCTTGAAGATGCCCTCAACGAAGAAGCGGTTGTAATAGGCATCATAGAGATCTGCAGCGGCGGCGGCCTCGGGGCTGTCATCGGCGGGGATCGGGTATTCCAGATTGCATACCGCGCCGAGGTTCTTCATCCCGTGCGCGCGCATCACACGCGTCGACTTGCCATGGGCGAGCAGAACGTGATGCATCGCATGCGCCGTCGCGCGAATGTCGCGCAGGCCCGGCGCGTGATGGCCGAGGAAGTGGCTCAGCCAACTGACGCACCAAGGCTCGTTGATCGGGGCGGCGGACCAGATCCGGTCGCCCAGACGATCCGCGATGACCTGCGTGAAGTCGGCGAACCAGGAGGCGATATCGCGGTTGCGCCAACCACCCTTGTCGGCGAGCGGCGCGGGCAGCTCCCAGTGATAGAGCGTGAGCGCCGGTTTCAGCCCGCGCTCCAGCATCCCGTCGACCAGCCGGTCGTAGAAATCCAGACCCTCGCGATTCACCGGGCCGCGCCCTTCGGGCATCACGCGCGCCCAGGAGGTCGAGAAGCGGTAGATGTCGAATCCTGCATTGGCGATCAGGTCGAGGTCTTCTTCCCAGCGGTGGTAGTGATCGCAGGCCACGGCGCCATTCTCGGCGCGCACGACATTGCCCGGTGTGGCGGCGAATGTGTCCCAGTGGGTCGGGCCTGCGCCACCGAAGGAATGGCCCTCGATCTGGTAGGAGGAGGTGGCAACGCCGAACTGGAAATCGGCAGGAAAATCAGAGCGTTTCGGAAGCATCTTCATCCTGTGTGTAAAATTGGTTTCAATTCGGGCGCGGCGCGCCTCATTGTGCGGGGACGGGTCCGGTGGACTGGCCGAGAACCAGAACCGCCTCCATCAGTTCGTGGCGCGGTCTGCGGTCGCCGCTCTCGATCTGCTCGATCAGCAGCGCCGCGCAGCGTCGTCCCGCCTCGCGCACCGACGAGCGCGTCGCGGTGAAGATCGGCTCTTCCGCCGTGCCGTTTCTCAGGTAGCCCAGCTCGTCGTCATGGGTCACGATTGAGACATCGCGCCCCATCACCAGCCCGGCCTCTTCGATGCCGCGTCGCGCCCCCATCGCTGAGAGCAGCGAGGCGGTCAGGAAGGCGGTCGGCGGGTCGGGCCATTGCAACATCTCGCGCGCCGCATCATGGCCCTGTGCCTCGGTCATCTCGCCCTCGACGATCAGGTCGGGATCGACCGGAAGGCCGCGCGCCCGGAGCGCCGCCTCGTAGCCGCGTCGACGCCTGCAGGCGAAATCCATCTCTTTGATGCCGTTGATCAGCGCGATCCGCCGATGACCCAGATCGAGCAGGAAATTCGTGGCCCGCTCGAAGGCGCGCTTGTTGTTCACGTCGACCCAGCTGAAGGCGGAATCCGATCCGCTGACCCGCCCGTGCAGAACGTAAGGCAGTCCCAGCGCGTCGAGCATCTCGATCCGGTGATCCCCGACTTTCGGCGCGTGGATCAGCACGCCGTCGACATTGCCTTTCGAGCGCAGTTCGGCATAGGCGCGGGCCTCGGAATCGTCGGGCACGATCGTCATGACCATGTCGTAGCCCCGCTGCGCATAGACTTCACCCGCGCCAGCGATGAAATCGGCGAAGACCGGGTTCACGATCTCGTGCCGATCCGAGATCGGGATGATGTGACCGATCGCCATCGTCCGTCCCGTCGCAAGCCGTTTCGCCTGCGTATTGGGGTGGTAGTTCGCGGCCTCGGCAGCTTCGCGCACGCGGCGGCGCGTGGCTTCCGAAACTTCCGGATAGCCATTGAGCGCGCGGCTCACCGTGGTGGGGGACAGCCCCAGTTCCTGTGCCAAGGTCTTGAGATTCATATCGGGTTCTAAAAGCCAAACCGCTTTGGATTGGAGGCGAGACTAGGCTTAGCCTCGCATGCCGTCAATGCTGCGCGCGCGGCGTTCCTCCTGCTGCGCCGCGGCGTGTAGCTGCGCGCAACCAACGACGATATAGAGTATATTTGAACACGACGAGAGCGCGTTTTGTTGACATCGCTGCGAGGCTCTGAAACGGTCGCAGACGTCCAAAGCGCTTTGGGTAGGGCGAGTCGCCAAGCCGAAAAGCGCGACACACCGGGAGGATTTCATGACCAAACATCTGATGCTTGGGATCGCGGCGCTGGCGCTGTCGGCCGGGCTCGCTAACGCGCAGGATCTCAAATTCGCGCCGGGCAGCGACGGCGACAAGTTCGACTGGCAAAGCTATGACCAATTCAAGAGCGACACCGATCTGAGCGGCGAGACGCTGACGATCACCGGCCCGTGGACCGGCAATGACAAGGCGCTCTTTGAGAGCGTTCTGGCTTATTTCGAAGCCGCGACCGGGGCCAAGGTGAACTACTCGGGGTCGGAGAGCTTCGAGCAGGATATCGTGATCGCCGCCAAGGCCGGCACGCCCCCGAATATCGCGGTGTTCCCGCAGCCGGGTCTCGCATCGGACATGGCCCGCCAGGGATACCTGACGCCGATGCCCGACGGGACGGGCGACTGGATCAAGAACAATTACGCCGCCGGAAAATCCTGGGAGGATCTGTCCACCTACAAGAACAAGGATGGCGAGGCGCAGACCTTCACCTTCCCGTTCAAGGCGGACCTGAAATCGCTCGTCTGGTACGTGCCGGAGAACTTCAAGGAAGCGGGCTACAAGGTGCCTGAGACCATGGAGGATCTGAAGGCGCTGACCGAGCAGATCAAGGCCGATGGCGGCACGCCGTGGTGTATCGGTCTGGGTTCGGGGGCGGCGACCGGCTGGCCCGCGACCGACTGGGTCGAGGATATCATGCTGCGCACGCAGTCGCCCGAGACCTATGACGATTGGGTCACCAACAAGCTGAAGTTCAACGATCCCAAGGTCGTCGAGGCGATCAAGGATTACGGTTGGTTCGCCAAGACCCCCGGTTTCGCCGAAGGCGGCGAGCAGGCGGTGGCCACCACCGACTTCCGCGACAGCCCGAAGGGTCTCTTCGACTTCCCGCCGAAATGCTACATGCACAAGCAGGCGAGCTTCATCCCGACCTTCTTCCCCGAAGGGACCAAAGTCGGTCAGGACGTGAACTTCTTCTACTTCCCGGCCTATGCAGACAAGGATCTGGGTAAACCGGTTCTCGGCGCGGGCACGATGTTCGGCATCACCAAGGACTCCAAGGCTGCCGAGGCCTTCATCAAGTTCCTCGAGACGCCGATCGCCTCGGAAATCTGGATGGCGCAATCGGGCTTCCTGACGCCGAACAAGAACGTCAATCCGGCGGCCTTCGCCAATGACGTGCAGCGTCACATGAACTCGATCCTGCTGGACGCCACGACCTTCCGCTTCGACGGGTCGGACCAGATGCCGGGCGAGATCGGTACCGATGCGTTCTGGAAGGCGATGGTCGCCTACACGACCGGTGACGAGACCGCGCAAGAGGCCGCCGACGCGGTCCAGAAGCGCTGGGACAGCATCCAGAAGTAACCAACGCCTGCGCCCCCGGAGCGTTTTTCCGGGGGCGTTTGCATCTTCACACGCCGGTTCGGGGAGGGACCTGATGTCACCGATCTTGCAGGGGCTGATAACGATCGCGCTCGGGGTGGGCGGTTGTGTGGCCTATTTCTACGCCGCCAACATCGTCCTCGACCGAGTCATCTTCCCGCCGAAAGGCGCCGATCCGGGGCGCAACATCAACCGCGCGAACATGGTCCGCCCCTGGCTGTTCCTGTTCCCGGCGATCTTCGCGCTCGGTCTGTATCTCGCCTATCCGGTGGTGGGCTCGTTCTGGCGCTCGCTGTTCAACCGCGATGGCGGGACCTTCATCGGCCTTGGCAATTACGAGCGGCTCGCGATGGATGCGAGCTTCCGTCAGGCCGTGTTCAACAACTTCCTCTGGGTGCTTGTCGTGCCTGCGCTCGCGACCTTCCTCGGTCTGCTGGCCGCGCAGCTCACCGACCGCATCAAGTGGGGTAACATCGCGAAATCGCTGATCTTCATGCCGATGGCGATCTCTTTCGTGGGTGCTTCGCTGATCTGGAAATTCGTCTATGCGGTGAACCCCGATATCGGGATGATCAACGCGATCCGCGTGGCCTTCCACATGCAGCCGCTCGACCCGTTGCAGGTGCCGTTCTGGAACAACTTCTTCCTGATGGTGATCCTGATCTGGATCCAGACCGGCTTCGCGATGGTGATCCTGTCGGCCGCGCTGCGCGGGATCCCCGAGGAGACGATCGAAGCCGCGGTGCTCGACGGGGCAAACCCGTTCCAGCTGTTCTTCAAGATCAAGGTGCCTCAGATCATGCCGACGATCGTCGTGGTCTGGACCACGATCACGATCCTCGTGCTCAAGGTCTTCGACATCGTCTACGCAACGACGGGCGGGAATTTCGGCACCCAGATCCTGCCCAGCTACATGATGCAATACATGTTCCGCGACGACGGGCGCGCGACGGCTGTGGCCTTCGTCATCATGATCATCGTGCTGCCGGTGATGATCTGGAACATCATTCAAGCCCGTAGGGAGACGCGCTGATGGCCGCTATCGCAGGACAGAAATCGCGCCTGACATGGGCGGTGCAACTCTCGGTCGTCTTCATGGTGGTGCTTTGGCTCGTGCCGACGGTGGGGCTCCTGGTCAGCTCCTTCCGGACGACGGACCAGATCAGTCAGTCGGGCTGGTGGGACGCGGCATTCTCGGTCGAGAAAGCCTTCCGCGACCGCATCCCGGCCGACGGTGAGAAACAGGTCGACGGGCTCTACGTGCTCGAGGGCGATCTGCTCAATAACGGGCAGAACGCGAATGACCTGAAACCGGGCACGACGATCACCGCCTTCGGCACCTCGGGCATCAAGCCGGGCGCCTACAAGGCGGGCGAGACGGTCGATACCGGCGATGGCGGCACGCTGAGCGTCGCCAAGGACGGCACCTACAAGGCCACGTCGAAGACGAGCTTCGAGGGCTCGGGCCCGCGGGTCTATTTCGTGGCCGAGATGCCGCCCGCCTTCACGCTGGCCAATTATCGCAACGTGCTGTTCTCCGACGGCATGGGGCAGGCCTTCATGAACACGCTGACGGTGACGATCCCGGCGACGATCATCCCGATCCTCGTCGCGGCTTTCGCGGCCTATGCGCTGGCCTGGATGGAGTTCCCGGGCCGCGGTCTGTTGATCGCGGCCGTCGTGGGCCTTCTGGTCGTGCCACTGCAGCTCGCGTTGGTGCCGCTTCTGCGGCTCCATCAGGAGATCGGCATCGGGCAAAGCTTCCTCGGGATATGGCTGGCCCATACCGGCTTCGGCTTGCCGCTCGCGATCTACCTGCTCAGGAATTACATGGTGGGTCTGCCGCGTGACATCATCGAGAGCGCGAAGGTCGACGGGGCGACAGATTTCCAGATCTTCATGAAAATCGTGCTGCCTTTGTCATTCCCGGCGCTCGCTTCTTTTGCAATCTTCCAGTTCCTCTGGGTCTGGAACGACCTACTTGTCGCGAAAGTCTTCCTTCCGGCCAATGACGCGTCGAAGGTGATGACCGTGAAGATCGCCGACGACCTTCTGGGGTCGCGCGGCGGCGATTGGGGTATTCTGGCGTCCGCCGCCTTCATCTCGATCGCCGTGCCGCTCCTGGTGTTCTTCGCAATGCAGAAATATCTCGTCCGCGGTCTGCTGGCGGGTTCGGTTAAAGGTGGTTGATGAAAACCCTTACAAAGAAAGAAGACTGGTGGCGCGGAGCAGTGATCTACCAGATCTATCCGCGCAGCTTTCAAGACAGCAATGGCGACGGCATCGGCGATCTTCTCGGGATCGTCAGACGCCTGCCGCATGTCGCGAGCCTCGGGGCGGACGCGGTCTGGATTTCGCCTTTCTTCACCTCTCCGATGAAGGATTTCGGCTATGACGTCAGCGATTACACCGATGTCGATCCGATGTTCGGCAGCCTTGCCGATTTCGACCAGGTGATCGCGACGGCCCATGCGCTGGGTCTGAAGGTGATGATCGATCTGGTGCTGAGCCATACCTCCGATCAGCACCCGTGGTTTCAGGAAAGCCGGTCGAGCCGGGATAACCCCAAGGCCGACTGGTATGTCTGGGCCGATCCCAAGCCCGATGGCACGCCGCCCAATAACTGGCTGTCGATTTTCGGCGGGCCGGGCTGGCATTGGGACAGCCGGCGCGAGCAGTATTACATGCACAACTTCCTCGTGGAGCAGCCCGATCTGAACTTCCACAATCCGGAAGTGACGCAGGAATTGCTCAACGTGGCGCAGTTCTGGCTGGAGCGCGGCGTCGATGGCTTCCGCCTCGACACGATCAATTTCTACATGCATGACGACGAGCTGCGCGATAACCCGCCGCTGCCGCCGGAAGAGCGTAACGATCAGACCGCGCCCAAGGTGAACCCCTATAATCACCAGCGCCACATCTACGACAAGAACAACCCCGAGAACCTGCGCTTCCTGCGCAAGCTCCGGACGCTGATGAACAATTACAACGCCGCAGCCGTCGGCGAAGTGGGCGACAGCCAGCGCGGGCTGGAGATCCTTGGCGAATACACCTCCGGCGCGGACAAGATGCAGATGTCCTACGCGTTCGAGCTTCTGTCGGGGCACGAGCCGCTCAAGGCGGAGTTCATCAAATCCGTGTTCGACAAGGTCGATGCGGTCGCCAAGGACGGCTGGGTCTGCTGGGCCTACTCGAACCACGACGTGGAGCGCCATATTTCTCGCTGGAACCTGACGCCCGCCTCGGCACGGCTCTATACGACGCTGATGATGTGCCTGCGCGGATCGCTCTGTCTCTATCAGGGCGAGGAACTTGGGCTGCACGAAGCGGAACTGTCCTTCGAAGATCTGCAAGACCCCTACGGCAAGGAGTTCTGGCCCGAGTTCAAAGGCCGCGACGGCTGCCGGACCCCGATGGTCTGGGAGCGCGACGCCGCCTATGCGGGCTTCTCGCAGGCGCGCCCGTGGCTTCCGGTGCCGACCACGCACCAGAATATCGCGACCGATGTGGCCGAGCACGACCCGGCCTCGCTACTGCACCATTACCGCCGCGCGATCGCGTTCCGTCGCAATCACGACGTGCTTCGGACCGGTGCGATGGAGGATATGTATTGCTCCGGCGACCTGCTGGTCTTCACGCGCAGGAACGAGGAGGAGACGATCCTGTGCTATTTCAACCTGTCCGATCATCCGGTGAACGCCACCGTTCCGCCGGGCAACTGGGTGACGGTCGGGGGCGAGCTGGGCTCGATCCGCCCGATGCCCGATCACACTTTGCATCTCGGCCCGTGGCAGCCGAGCATTCTGCGCCTCGACGAACACGGGGCTTGAGGGGGAGACAATGGCCGAACTCAAACTGGAAAACGTCGCGAAAAGCTATGGCGAGGTGTCGGTCCTCAAGGACATCAACCTCGACATCAAGGCCGGAGAGCTGATCGTCTTCGTGGGCCCCTCGGGCTGCGGGAAATCGACACTTCTGCGGATGATCGCGGGGCTGGAGAAGATCACGGGCGGGACGCTCGAGATCGACGGGGTACGGATGAACGACGTGCCGCCCTCGAACCGCGGCATCGCGATGGTCTTCCAGTCCTATGCGCTCTATCCGCACATGACGGTGCGCGACAACATGGCCTTCGCCCTGAAGATCGCGAAACAGTCGAAGGAAGAGATCAACGCCGCCGTCGAGAAGGCCGCGAAGATGCTGCAACTGACCGATTATCTCGACCGTTTGCCGAAGGCGCTCTCGGGTGGTCAGCGGCAGCGCGTAGCCATCGGGCGCGCCATCGTGCGCGACCCGAAGGTGTATCTCTTCGACGAGCCGCTCTCGAACCTCGATGCGGCGCTGCGCGTCGCGACCCGGATCGAGATCGCCCAGCTGAAAGAGGCGATGCCCGATCGCACGATGATTTACGTCACCCACGATCAGGTCGAGGCGATGACGCTCGCGACGCGGATCGTGGTTCTGGCCAACAAGGGGATCGCGCAGGTCGGCACGCCGCTGGAGCTATACGAGAAGCCGCAAAACGAGTTCGTCGCACAATTCATCGGCTCGCCTGCGATGAACCTGCTGTCGGGCGAGATCACCGAGACGGGTGAGATGACCACGGTGAAACTCGATGGTGGCGGCATCGCGCGATCCACCATCGCGACCCGTCCGGAAGACCTGTCGCGCCGGGTCAATATCGGCGTGCGCCCCGAGGATTTCGAGCCCGTCGAGGGCGAGGGGATCTACACCGGAAAGGTCGATATCGTCGAAGCTCTGGGCGAGGTGACGCTGCTTTACTTCGAGGCGGAGGGCAGTCATGAGCCGATCATCGCGAAACTGCCCGGCATCCATCACGACCGTCGCCACAGCGAGATTAAGCTCGGCGCGGATCCGTCCAAGGTACACCTCTTCGCGGACGGTCAGTCGCTTCTCTACCGCTGACGGACGCAAACAGGCCATCGCGTATCCCTCTGCCCGTTAGTTTGAGGTGAGATAAACGGGCGGAGGCAATCATGGCCGATTCGGATTTGGGTGAACGTGTAGGGCGTCGCGCGCGCGGTGGTGGCGGGGCGGCCCGTCGGGCCGAGCGCACGGCCGTGAAGGTGGAGTTCTCGCGCTTCATCACGCGCAATATTCCCGACATGGAAATCCTGAACGAGGAAGCCCTCGAGATCATCGAGCATAATGCGGAAACCGTGCTCGAAGAGATCGGCGTGAACTTCGTCGAAAACCCCGAAGCACTGGAGCGTTGGCGCGAGGCCGGCGCCTCGATCGAAGGCGAACGCGTGCGCATCCCGCGCGGTCTGGCCCGCAAGCTCTGCGCGACCGCGCCGTCGCAATTCACCCAGCACGCCCGCAACCCCGAGCGCAATGTCGAGATCGGCGGCCGCAACCTCGTGCTGGCCCCGGTCTATGGCCCTCCCTTCGTGCGCGACGCGCAAGGCGGTCGCCGCTACGCGACGATCGCGGATTTCCGGAACTTCGTGAAGCTCGGATACATGTCGAAATGGCTCCACCATTCCGGCGGCACCGTCTGTGAGCCGACCGATGTGGCGGTGAACAAACGTCACCTCGACATGCTCCACGCCCATATGACGCTGTCGGACAAGCCCTATATGGGCTCTGTTACCGAACCTTCGCGCGCCGAGGACAGCGTCGAGATGTCGAAGATCCTCTTCGGCGAGGAGTTCGTCGACAATAACCCGGTGATGACCTCGCTCATCAACATCAACTCGCCGTTGACCTTCGACAACACGATGATGGGCGCGCTGGAAATCTACGCCCGCAACAATCAGGCCTGCATCATCTCGCCCTTCATCGTGGGCGGCGCGATGGCGCCGGTCTCGGTCGCGGGCACGCTGACGCAGGTGCTGGCCGAGGTGCTGGCGGGCGTGGCCTATTCCCAGCTGATCCGTCCCGGCGCGCCGGTGATCTTCGGCGCGTTCGTGACCTCGATCGACATGAACTCGGGCGCACCCACGTTCGGCACGCCGGAAGCCTCGCTGATCACGCTTGGTGCGGGCCAACTCGCACGCCGTCTCAACCTTCCTTACCGCTCGGCTGGCGGCTTCACCGGCTCGAAACTGCCCGATGCGCAGGCCGCGTACGAGAGCGCCAACACGCTCAATAACGGCCTCTATGCGGGCGTGAACTTCATGCTCCATGCCTGCGGTTGGCTCGAAGGCGGGTTGGTGTCGTCCTATGAAAAATTCGTGATGGATGCCGATCAACTGGGCGTCCTCCATCGTCTGGCGCAGGGCGTCGACGCCTCGGAAAACGGGCAGGCGATGGACGCGATCCGCGAGGTTGGCCCGGGCGGTCACTATCTCGGCTGCGCCCATACGCAGGCCAATTTCAAGGACGCGTTCTGGCGCACGCAGCTGCTCGATTACCGTCCCTTCGAGACCTGGGAAGAGCAGGGCGCACCCGACACGATGGCGCTCGCGACGAAGCGGGTCGAGAAGATGCTCAGCGAGTATCAGCAGCCCGCCATGGATCCGAGCATCGCCGAGGCGTTGGCGGCTTATGTCGCACGAAAGAAGGCAGAAGTGCCCGACGCTTTCCTGTAACGGCTCAGTCTTCCTCGATCTGATAATCCCGCGCGATCCCCTGGGTCGCGCGGCCCCATTCCGAAGCCTGCACCCGCGCCTGATGCGCCTCGAACGCGTCCCGGTCGGTGAAGCGTTCCGAGACCGTGAAGACCAGCGGATCGGCTCCTTGCCTGACTTCGAACATCTCGCATCCCGGCTCGGCACGGGTGAGCGCGATGTGCTCGGGCAGATGGGCACGAACGATCCCGACCTCGGCAGCATCGGCGCAGATCAGGCGCCCGGTTAGTTTGACGACCATCTTTGTCTCCCCAAAAAGAAAAGGCCCGCGCCTTTCGGACGCGGGCATCAGCCCTCGGACGGGGGCCTCGGGCGTTCGCAGCTTAATTCCTTCCACTGGAAGGAATTTGCGGCCCCAGAGGGGGCCGCCGCGGCTCACTCCCACTCGATCGTGCCGGGGGGCTTCGAGGTGATGTCGTAGGTCACCCGGTTGATGCCTTTCACCTCGTTGATGATCCGCGTCGCGGTCTCTCCGAGGAATTCGTGGCTGAACGGGTAGTAATCCGCGGTCATGCCATCAACGCTCGTCACCGCGCGTAGGGCGCAGGCGTAATCATAGGTCCGCCCGTCGCCCATCACGCCGACGGTGCGCACCGGCAGGATCGCGACGAAAGCCTGCCAGATCTCGTCATAAAGCCCGTGCTTGCGGATCTGGTCGATATAGACCGCGTCGGCCTTGCGCAGGATTTCCAGCTTGTCGCGGGTGATCTCGCCGGGGCAGCGGATCGCGAGGCCGGGGCCGGGGAAGGGGTGGCGACCGATGAACGACGCCGGCAGACCCAGCTCGTGACCGAGCGCGCGAACCTCGTCCTTGAACAGCTCGCGCAGCGGCTCGACCAGTTTCAGGCCCATCTTCTCGGGCAGACCGCCGACGTTGTGGTGCGACTTGATCGTGACGGAAGGGCCGCCCGAGAAGCTCACCGATTCAATGACATCGGGATAGAGCGTGCCCTGCGCGAGGAATTCCGCGTTCTCGATCTCGCCCGCGTATTTCTGAAACACGTCGATGAAGAGGCGCCCGATCGTCTTGCGCTTCACTTCAGGGTCGGTGACGCCTTCCAACTCGCCGAGGAACAGCTCGCTCTCGTCGGCATGGATCAGCTTGATATTGTAATGGTCGCGGAACATCGTGACCACTTCTTCGGCCTCGTTATGCCGCAGCAGCCCGTGATCCACGAAGACGCAGGTCAGCTGATCGCCGATCGCCTCGTGGAGCAGGATCGCGGTGACCGAGCTGTCGACGCCGCCCGACAGGCCGCAGATCACATGGCTGTCGCCGACCTGCTCGCGGATCTGCTTGATCGCCTCGTCGCGATAGGCATCCATCGTCCAGTCGCCGGTGAAGCCCGCGTCGCGCACGAAGTTCTCATACAGCGTCTTGCCGTTGGGCGTGTGATGCACCTCCGGGTGGAACTGCACCGCATAGAACCGACGGCTCAGATCGGCGGTAATCGCGTAAGGTGCGCCCGGGGAAGTGCCATAGACCTCGAAGCCCGGCGCGATGCGGCTGACATGGTCGCCATGGCTCATCCAGACCTGCTCGCGGCCCGCGCCATCCATGAACCAGCCGGTGAGCAGATCGATCCGCGTCTCGGTCGGCGTCACATAGGCGCGCCCGAATTCGGCGGAGCCGTGCTTGGCCTCCACCAGGCCGCCCAGATCCTGCATCATCACCTGCTGGCCGTAGCAGATGCCGAGGATCGGCACCCCAAGCTCATAGGCCGATTTCGGCGGCCGCGGAGAGCCCTCTCGCGTGACCGAATCCGGCCCGCCCGAGAAGATGATCGCTTTCGGGGCGAACTTTTTCAGGAAGGCGTCGGTGACGTTCTGATAGGGATGGATTTCGCAATAAACATTCAGCTCGCGAAGCCGCCGCGCAATCAGCTGCGTGACTTGAGAACCGAAGTCGATGATGAGGAGGCGCTGATGGTCTGTCATGCCGATGGCATTAGGACGCGTTTTCGCGCTTGGCAAGAGGGCAGCTTGCGCAACGGTTGTTTATCGCGCGTGTTGCTTCTTCGACATCGCCGCTCAGCTCTCCGGATAGCCTCCCGGGATCAGTGGCCGGATCTTCAGCCGGGTGATCCGGTTGTCCTTGCGGCCCGCGACCTCGAAGCGGAAGCCGTGGAAGGAAAAGACCTGACCCTCGGTCGGGATGGTCTGCGCCTCGTGGATCACCAGACCGGCGACGGTGTTGGCCTCGTCATCGGGCAGCGTCCAGTCGGTCTCGCGGTTCAGGTCGCGGATCGTCATCGCGCCGTCGACGATGTAATCGCCGTTCTCGGTCGGTTTCAGGCGTTTCTCGGACTTGGGATCGAACTCGTCGGTGATCTCGCCGACGATTTCCTCGAGGATGTCCTCCAGCGTCAGCAGACCGCGCAGATCGCCATATTCGTCCACCACCAGCGCGAAATGGGTGCGACGTTTCAGGAACTCCTGCATCTGTTCGTCGAGGGGCGTCGTCTCGGGGACGAAATAGGGCTTCATCATCACTTTGGAGATGTCGAGATCGGCCACGCTCTCCAGCGTCCCGTCGCCCCCGCGCACGACTTTCTCGACCGCGCGCAGCAGGTCTTTCGAGTGGATCACGCCCACCACGTTCTCGCGCTCGCCGCGATAGAGCGGCAGCCGGGTATGAGGTGAAGACAGCACCGCCGTGAGGATCGCATCGGGGTCTTCCTCGATGTCGATCATCTCGATCTGGCTCCGGTGGAGCATGATCTCTTCGACCGTGCGATTGCCAAGGTCGAGCGCGCCCAGCAAGCGGTCGCGATCTTCCTTGTCCACCGTGCCCTCGGATTGCCCCAGCGCCAGCGCGCCCGCGATTTCCTCGTGGATCGAGAACATATGGGTGTTCTTGTCGGTCCGCATCCCGAATGCATAGAGGATGCCGCGCACGATCATCCGCACGATGGCGACGATCGGGGCGAGGACGAGGGTCACGACGCGGATCGGGCCCGCGACTTTCGAGGCGACTTTCTCCGGCAGGGTGATTGCGTAGGTCTTGGGCAGGACTTCCGAGAAGACCAGCACCAGCACCGTCATCACCAGCGTCGCAAGCGCCACGCCCGATTGCCCGAAGACCCGCGTAAGCAGCGCGGTCGCCAGCGAGGCCGAGAGGATGTTGACCACGTTGTTGCCCAGCAGGATCGCGCCGATCAGACGCTCGCTATCCTCGGTGACCTCCAGCGCGGTCTGCGCGCCACTTTCGCCCTTGTCGGCCTGCGCGCGCAGCTTCGCGCGGCTGGCCGCGGTCAGTGCGGTTTCCGAGCCCGAGAAGAAGGCCGAGAGCGCCAGCAGCAGAATGATCGAACCGGCGGTGAGCCAGAAGGCAAAATCGAGAGTGTTTTCCATGGTGTCAGGTTATGGGGCGCGGGCAGGACGCATTCAAGCGGTGCCGTCACTTTTGCCGCGCGGTTTCGCCAGCGGGTGATGGGTCAGCACCAGCTCCTTGAGCCGTTCGTCGAGCACATGGGTGTAGATCTCCGTGGTCGACAGGTCCGCGTGCCCCAGAAGCATCTGAATCGCCCGCAGATCGGCACCGCCTTGCAGAAGATGGGTAGCGAAGGCGTGGCGCAAGACGTGGGGCGTGACCTTGGCGGGGCTCACCCCGGCCTTGACCGCGATATCCTTCAAGAGCTTGTGAAAGCCCTGTCGCGTGAGGTGACCTTCCTTGCCGCCCGACGGGAAAAGGTAGCGCGAGGGCGGCGCGCGGTGTTCGATGCGCGCCTGTTCCTCGGCCTCGTCGCGTGCGCTAAGCCAGTCGGCAAGCGCCTCGCGAGCGGGGGGCGAGAGCGGCACCATCCTCTCCTTGTCGCCCTTGCCGCGCACGAGTAGCATCCGGGGGTCGCCGCGCGCGGAGGAAACGGGCAGGGAGACCAGCTCGGACACCCGCATCCCGGTCGCGTAGAGCAGTTCCATCAGGCAGCGATTGCGGATCTGGTCCTTTTGCGAGCGGCCCTGATCGCGGGCAGCCTCCAGCAGAGCCTCCACCTCCTCGAGGCTCAGCGTCTTGGGCAGGCGCTGCGCGCGCCCGGGGCCGGAGATGCGGATCGCCGGATTGTCCGCGCGCCAGCCTTCCTCATAGGCGAAGCGGTAAAGCTGCCGGATCGCGGAGAGTCTGCGCGCGCGGGTCGATTTCGCCAGACCCTCTGCCTCGCAGCGGATCAGGTAGGTCTCGATATCGGCGCGGGTGAGGCTGGCGTAGCTAAGCCCTTTTGCCTGAAGAAACCCCGCGAAGTCATTGAGATCACGCCCGTAACTCAGGATCGTGTTGCGCGCTGCGCCCGCTTCGGCGGCCTGAGCGTCGAGGAAGATCGGCAGCCATTGCGGATCGGGCGGCGCGTCTGAACCGGGGCCGGTCACGGGGTGTCTCCGAGTACGATCATCTCGATCGCGGCGCGCCGGGCGACGGTTTCCAGCCCGGCGAGCCGTAGTAGGCTCAGACCCTCCCGAAGCCGCGGGTAATCGCCTTTCGATCCCTCGCTTACATCGCCGATCGCTTCGATCAGGGCGAGGCCCAGCTGGTCGGGCAGCAAGCTCTCGTAGCGAGCAGGCGGCGCAGCGGGGGACGCATCGAAGACGGATTTAAGCACCTGATCGCGGGCCCCGGTCGCAGGCGCGGTTCCGGTATCGCCCGCAGCGAGCGCCTTGAGCAGCTTGGCCCGCGGTGACTGCGGCGCCGATTTCAGGGCGTTCTCTTCGTAATTCGGGGTGAGCAGGCTCAGCTCATAGGCGATGCGCCCGGCGCGGCCCGGCAGGTCCATGCCCGCGAGCCGGTCGCCGAACAGGGTGCCCAGCACCGGGACCAGGTCTTCCGGGGCCATCGCATCATAGGCGGCGGGCAGGGCGGTCGCGATCGCATCGGCTTTGCCGCTCTCCAACGCATCATCCAGCGCGCTCACCGCCGACACGCGATCCCAGAGCGCGCCAGACGCGGCTGCCTTGCGCTCGGTATAGAGCCCCAGCAACTGGTTCGGGTCGAGCACACCCGCGCGGGCCAGCCGCTCGGCGGCCTCCAATTGCGACTTCCAGCCGTTATTCTCGGTCAGATCCGCCTGTGCGAAGGCCAGCGGCAGCGTCGCAGTAGGCAGCGGCTGACCGATCGCCTCCATCATCTTGAAAGCCAAGGGCGTGACGTGATCGGGCGGCGGCGCATCGCCGGCCTCCTCGGCCAGCGCCGGATCGAGGAATTGCTCCAGCAGCGACTGGTCCTCTGCCGGGATCTGCCCCAGCGCACTGCCGGTGCCATAGGTCAGCTCGGCCGTGTCCCATTGCCCGTTGCGCGCCAGACAGAACACCCGCGCCGCGTAGGATGGTGCAATGCCGGGAGTGCGCTCGATGATCTTGCAGGCGCGGTTTTCCTGCCCGAGAAGCAGCGCCACGTCGAAGCTGCGGCGGAAAATCTCGGGGCTCGCCGTGCCTGCCTGTCCCAGAAGGGCATTCGCCTGTTCCAGCGCACCCATGTCCAACAGCCGGTCGATCCGGGCGAGGAAGAGCTGGTTGCGTTGCGCCGGCGTCTCGATCTGGGGCGGATTCAGTTCCGCCAGCAGAAGCGTCAGGCTCAAGCCCTGCAGCGCGGGCAGCTGATCGAGCGGCATTGCCCGCAGCGCCTGCGCCAGTTCCGGCTCGGGCGTCTTGCCCCAGAGATCGCGCGGCAATCCGGTGCGATCCGAGGTCAGAAGCCCTAGGCTGTCGGCGGAGGGCGCATCGAGCGAGAGCACCGCGATATCCTCGATCCCGCCCGCGCCGGTGACCGGAGCTTGCGAAGAGGTCGGGCCGCCGCGCGGCGTGGTGGCCAGCGAATGTGAAAGCCAGTCGATTGCGGACATCGGGCGGCCGGTCGTCGCGGAGGCATCCACCGGCGTCGTCGATTGCGCGGCGGCCGGATCCGCCACGAGACCGCCAAGCGCGAAACCGCTCAGCCAGATCAGGCCGAGGATCGCCGGACGGCGATCAGTTGCCACTCGCAGTATCTCCGTCGGTCCCGGCATCGGTACCCGTCTTGGTGCTCGCATCGGAACTACCCGCGCCCGCCGCGGCACCCGTGCCGTCGGGCAGGGTGACCTCGATACGCTGTTCCTGGCTGTCGGGGCTCATGTCGCCCAAGTAAGCAAAGCCGATCACGCCGATCGCGCCAAGCACCAGAAGGATGACGATAAGCTTGAAGATGCGCCCCATAATCTCTCTTTTCTGCCGTCTGTCGCGGCCCGTCCCAGATCGTGTCTCTCGGCGGGCGGGCCGTTCTTGGTTGCGGTTTCGCGTTGATCATATATGGCATTTCAGGGAAGTTCACGCCATTCAAGGGGTCCTGCGTCACGATTGTGCAAGGCTCCGCCGATGGCAAGCCTTGTCCGCCCCGCCGGGATTGACAGGGCAGGAATACCGCAGGCGAGGCGAGGCAGGGGGCGCAGTGGAAGGCGAAACCGGGAAAGTGGGCCATCTGACGCGCTCCGTCGTGCTCGTGGGCATGATGGGGTCTGGAAAGACCGCCGTTGGTACCGCGCTGTCCAAGATGCTCGATTCGCCGTTTCTCGACAGCGACCACGAAATCGAACGCGCCGCCCAGATGACCGTGGCCGAAATTTTCGCCCGCGATGGCGAGCCGTTCTTCCGCGCCCGCGAATCGGAAGTGCTGGAGCGGCTGCTGATGGGGCCGCCCGGCGTCATCTCCACCGGAGGCGGGGCTTTCCTGTCGGAAAAGAACCGCGAGTTGATCAACCGGCTGGGCGTGTCGGTCTGGCTGAAGGCGGATCTGGAGATCCTGTGGAATCGCGTGCGCCACAAGAACACGCGGCCCCTGCTGCGCACAGCCGACCCGAAACGGACGCTGAGCGACCTGCTCACGGCGCGCCTTCCGCATTACGAGAAGGCCCAAATCGTGGTGGAGGCCGAACCGGGCCTCTCGGTGCTGGGGATGGCGCGCAAGGTGGTGAGCCATCTGCGCGAGGTGGATGGATTGATCGAAGAGGTGAAAGATGCGTGAGATCGTGCCGGTCGAGCTGGGCGAGCGTTCCTACGAGGTGCGCATCGGCACCGGGCTCTTGGAAAACGCAGGCACCGAGATCGCACCGTTGCTGCGCCGTCCGCGCGTGGCCGTCGTCGCCGATCAGACGGTGGCCGATCTGCATCTCGCAACCCTGCGCCGCGGTCTTGGCGATATCGAGATGGTCTCGCTGACCCTGCCGCCGGGCGAGGGTACGAAGAGCTGGCCGCAATTCACCCGCACCGTCGAATGGCTGCTGGAG
Organism: Thioclava sp. NG1; assembly: GCF_003122275.1. Taxonomy (NCBI): domain Bacteria; kingdom Pseudomonadati; phylum Pseudomonadota; class Alphaproteobacteria; order Rhodobacterales; family Paracoccaceae; genus Thioclava; species Thioclava sp. NG1. Next base: position 41,903 of record NZ_QFBB01000012.1, read on the forward strand.
CAGAAGGTCGAGCGCAAGGATATCGTCATCGCTTTGGGCGGCGGCGTGATCGGCGATCTGGTGGGGTTTGCGGCCGCCGTGCTGCGCCGGGGCGTGCGCTTCGTGCAAATCCCGACTTCGCTTCTTGCGCAGGTCGACAGTTCCGTGGGCGGCAAGACCGGGATCAACGCGCCGCAGGGCAAGAACCTGATCGGCGCCTTCCATCAGCCCTCGCTGGTGCTGGCCGATCTCGACGTGCTCGGCACGCTCGAGCCGCGCGATTTCCTCGCGGGCTATGGCGAGGTGGTGAAATACGGCCTTCTGGGCGATGCGGATTTCTTCGACTGGCTCGAGGCCAACGCCCCCGCGATGGGGCAAGGCGACATGGAAAAGCGCCTGCATGCTGTGAAACGCTCGGTCGAGATGAAGGCCGAGATCGTGGCGCGCGACGAGACGGAGGAGGGCGATCGCGCACTCCTCAACCTTGGCCACACGTTCTGCCACGCGCTGGAGGCCGCGACAGGCTATTCCGACCGCCTCCTGCATGGCGAGGGCGTGGCGATCGGCTGCGCCATGGCGTTCGAGCTCAGCCAGCGCCTCGGCCTGTGTTCGCAAGAGGCCCCGAGCCGCGTGCGTGCGCATCTGCGCGACATGGGGATGAAGACCGATCTGGCCGATATCGAAGGCGATTTGCCGGGGCGCGACGCGCTGATCGACCTGATGGCGCAGGACAAGAAAGTGCTCGATGGCAAACTGCGCTTCATTCTCGCGCGCGGCATCGGGGAGGCTTTCGTGACGTCGGATGTGCCGCGCGATGTGCTGGCAGGCGTGCTCGACGACGCGCTCGCCGCGCGGTAAGCCGATTTCCCAGTTGCGAGCCGCGCGCTCCTTCTTTATACGCCGCTTCAGGCACCCATAGCTCAGCTGGATAGAGCGCTGCCCTCCGAAGGCAGAGGCCGAAGGTTCGAATCCTTCTGGGTGCGCCAACAATCACTGACATTTTCGAAGCTTCGTAGGGCCATTTTGCCGGGTAGTTTCTGTTACTTGTAACGGTTTCCGGTTCTTGACACGCCGTCCATGGCGTTTTTCGCCGATTCCATGTGGTCCGGTGCGTGGTGGCCGTAGACTTTCTCGATCGTCTCGACGCTGGTGGCGAAGTATCCAGAGACCTGCCACTTGTCCGCGCCGCCCTGAAGCGCCCAGGTGATCGCGGTATGCTTGAGTGTGTGAGGCGTGACCTTCTCCAGCTTGGCCGTCTTCACGGCGTTGGCGAAGCCACGCTTGATGTCGCCGACGCGAGCGCCCTGGTACTCTACGGCCCAGACAGAGCCGGAGGCGTGCCAGCGGCGCAGGTGGCCGAGAAGCTTGCGCGGGATCGGGGCAGGGGTGCGGCGCTTATTCGTGGATCGCTCGCCTTCGCCCTTGCGATACATGATGCCGTTATCAAGGTCGAACCACCCGCCGATCGTGTTTGCCTTGAATCCCATCCGCAGGATCGCGTCTTTTCGCGTCCCGGTGTAAAGCCCGATCAGGATGAAGCGCGCGATGTGCGAGGCCTTGTGACCTCGATGGGCGGCTCTGAGCAGCTTGGCAGCCTCCTGGCGCGTCAGATACCGCTCCCGTGGCTCTGGCGCCTCCGGTAGCGTGACGACCGGCGCTGTGGTGATGATGCCCTCATGGTGGCAGTAATTCAGAGCTGCCTGCAGCGTCCCAAGCTCTCGGCGCACAGTCGAGGTGGCAACCGGTCTGCTCTCGCCCTCCGGGCAGCCGCGAGTCGTGCGGCGGGTCTTTGCATAGCGCCGGCAGGTCTCTCCCTTGACGTGAGACGCCTTGAGCGCGCCCCAGAACGGCAGAAGGGCCTCGATCGCGTAACCGATACGCTCCGGGTCGGCCACCGTTACCGCGTACTCCTCCGCATAGACCGCGAGGATCTCAGAAAGCGTTATTGCCCCCGGTTCAGCGGCGTAACCTGACCGCCCTTTTGTGGCGATGTAGGCTGCGAGCGCTTTTTCAGCGTCTGCGCGGCTCGTGCAGCCCGTTGACCGGTCTGGCTGTCCGGTATCGCGGATGTACCAGTGCGGGCGGTGGGTGAACTTGTGGAGGCGCGGGCCTTTCGCTGGTCTCGGCATTTCCTGATCAACTCCGCAAGGCTGTCGCGTTCGAGTCTGATAGCGCGCCCCATGCGCACGATGAAGCCGTGCTCCTCGGCAGCGGTGCGCAGGCTGGCTTTTGGAATGCCAAGCTCTTCGGCCGCCGCGTCGATGGTGATGAGCTGGTTAGGCATTGAGCAACCTTTCCTTTGCATCGCTAGCATCAGAATGCCTCTCGAGCACACGCTGCAGCGCTTTGCTGTGCTGGGTCTTCGACCCCGATATCCTTTCGGCGAGAACCTTGGCGCTCGACGAAATCAATTCGTCTATGCTGCTCACGAACTCTGAATCGCGGCATGATCCATCGTTCTCACACACGAAGTTCGAACGGGCTCTTTCGATGGCGGTGCGGATGAAATCGCGAGACCTTTCATTGTGATCATCAATCTCGTTGAGGCGAGCGATCGCGCCGATCACCTGCCAGAGCGTTGAGTCAATCTGGTCGGCATACGGCTCCGAGTTCACTGCCGAAATCGAGCGAAGGAAGTCCTCGAAAAGCTTGCTGAGCTTCACGCCGATCTCGTGCTCCAGGAAGAGCGCCTCTCGCTTATCTTCGCTCATAGATGAAAGGTTGCATGCCTTAGTATCTTGCTTTGGTTCACCCATCACTCGCCTCCCAATTCAATCGTCCCCTCAAGCACGCCGTCCACGCGTAGGCCATCCAGCACGTCGCAGTTGTTCTCGATCACGCTTTCCTCCGTGTCGCCGTAGAGGGTGATGCCGAATGGCCGTCCGTCACGGTAATAGGTGCAGACGAACGGAGACAGGCCAGGAATGCGCATCGGTGGTTTGAGCTCACTCATGGTCTATGCCCCTTGAAAAGCCGCCCCTTGCGCTGCGACCAGCTAAGTTTGTGGTAGCGGGTACGCTGCGACCACTTCCGCTTGCGGCGGATCTTCTGCCACAGCTTCTTGTTCTCGGCGCGCTTGATGCGGTGCTCGATCTGCATCCGTTCGGCGTAGGGCATTTGCACGGTGACGGGCGGAAGATTGTGGCCCATACCTGCGATCGCCATGATGCCAGCGGCTAGAAGGCTACGCATCTTTGGCCTCCTTCCATTGCTGCGGCGGTCCACTGCTCGGCGCATGCTGCGGCCACGCCCTCGAATGTTCTGCTGCGGAATTTCCAGCGATCCGGCCCGGGCGGCGCGCGGTGAACCGCTGACCAGCGCTTGTGGTCTTCCGTCCCTGCCTTCGGCGGAGATAGCCGGTTCGTCGCTTCCAGCGCAGGCAATCCGCGGAGGTAGAAGCCAGTCGCCTTGAAGAACGGCTCACCGAACCACCACGGCTGCACGATCTGAGGGCGTGGGATGTCGGCAGGAAGCCTCGCGCGAGCGTGCTTGTGCATCACCGGGTTTTCGACGGCGACGCGATCGATCGGCGCGTTCCAACAAGCGGCGAACAGGTCGACTCCTTCGTCAAGCTCGCGCCACATATCCTCGACCGTGCGACCGGGCGGCGGAACGTGAAGCCAGCGCACGCCGCTGTTGCACAGGCGGGTACAGGGAGGGTGCGCGACGATGAGCATATCCCAACCATTGTCCAGGTGATCGCGCACGTCGCCGCGGATATGGTGATTGCTCCCATCGTCTGCCGGGAGCAGATCACAGGACCAAGCCTCATGCCCGAGCGCCGAGAAGGCGCGCCGCATGACGCCGCTCGTCTCGCATCCGATCAGAATGCGCAGCCCGGTCGGCTCGATGTTCAGTGCTCCATCCATCACATTTTCTCCTTTCGCCCTTATCTCGACCGGGCAGGCCGCAGGTTTCGCTGATTGGCGGTCCGAATGCGTTTCCCGCGCACCACCGCCGCGTCATCAGCGACTGCTGGGCCATGCTGCCCCGTTCGGATCAGGTGCGCGGCGTGGTTCATGCGGGCTGCGCAGCGGCGTCGTCTTCCCATGCCACCGGCATGAATATGCTCTGTACGGCCAGCTTCTCTTTCACGTAGACAAAGGTGCCTTTGCCGAGCGCCCCAAAGAGCCCGTAAGCCTTCCAGTCGCAGGGTTTACCTTCGCGCTCGATTCCGCTGTCGCAGGTGTAGGCATCGCTCGAAATGCCGCCGCATGCCGGGCACCGGAAACGAGGGCTTCCGATGGACTCCTTCAGTTGGGCGACCGTATCAAACACCCGGACGTGGTCGGCATCGATCTTTGGTTGGTTCGCGTCTTGGTAGTAGTTCATGTACCAGTAATCGCGGCCCTTTTCCCACGCGTTCAGTACGTCGGCGGGATCCATGCCAAGCGCGTCGCCGTAGTGCTTGGCCCTCTCGACCGTCCAGTCAAACTTTGCCTGGTAATCGTGGAACGGGCGCCCGCCTTTCTGATAGTACCGGTCCTTCGCATAGTCTTTGTCGACCGCGGCGCGCAGGCTCTTGTAGCCGTCGCATTGCGTGATATCCGCCATCAGCCCATCCCCAGCGCGGACTTGTAAAGCTCGAGGATCGCCTCTTCCTCGGCCACATCATCCTTGTCGCGCTTGCGCAGGGCGACGATCTTGCGCAGCACGGCGGAATCGTAGCCTCTCGCCTTTGCCTCCGAGTAGATGTCCTTGATCTGCTCTGCGGCGTCCTTCTTCTCGGCCTCACCGGCTTCGATCTGCTCTAGAAATTGCCGAAGCTCCTCAGCGTTTGCGTTGTAGGCGGCGTCGTTGGGCATCAGTCGTTCTCCTCTTGATCGTCGATCTCTGGCTTTGCCGGGACGTATTCGTGGTTCCGAGAAGCGGCGAACTGGAAGCCGGTGAAGGTCAGGCCGTGCTTCTCCTGCCATGCATCCATTGCCGCCCTCACCATCTCCTGAAGGTCGTTGCGCTGCTCCGGTGTGATCGGGAAAACCTCGGTGTCACCCTCTGGGTCGCCGTGGTCTTCATAGGCGCGATCTTCCGCTTCCTCGGCGAACATGTGGCCGTCGAAGTATCGGCTGATCTTGATATTCGCTGGCTTCATGGCCTCGACGATGTGGCCGCCGTCTTGCTCTTCGGAGGCGATGTAGACCGCCTCTTCGCGGGTATCGCACTCGGTATGGAAGCGCTCATCGTCATGGCCGACCCACCACTTCCATTTTTCTTCGCTCATCAGTCATTCTCCTGGCTGCCGAACCCGCCAGCCGCGCGCGCTTCTTCCTCTGCGCGGCGCAGGTCGTCTTCGGTGGGGGTGTTTTCGGTATCGGTCGGCGGCAGGCCGAAGGGGTCGTCATCCATTTCCGCGTCGGCTTTCGTGCTGATCTCTTTCAGCTCATCCATGATGGCCTTGGCTGCCGACTGGCAGGGCTTACCTGCATCAGAGGTCCACCACTCGCGGAAATCATCAGTTCCCTTGCGAGCGGCTGCCCGAGCTGCCTTCTGCGCCTCGTCGACATCAACCTCGGGCCGCGGCTCATCGATCTTGAGCGGCTGCACGGTGAAAAGCTTGCGCGAGCCCTTGGAGGCAGTGAGCGGCATCGAGATCGGCTTTTCGATGTGGCTCATCGCGCGGATCCGGATTCCACCGACAGCCATGCCGCCCCACTTCACATCAGGGTCGCGGTAAAGGCGCATCGCGCGGCCGACGTACTTGCTGGCGTCAGGGCCCCAAGCTTGCACCATCACCCGCGACATCGACTTGCACGGGCGGAAAACCTTCGGGCTGCCTTCGAAGGCAATCGAAACCGGCTGCTCTTCACCGCCGCGGATCTTCACGTCTGTGATTTTGATGGTGATCTCGCGCCCGATCAGGTCGTCGGCGTTGATCTGGTCGCTCTTCGGCTGGATTACAGAGGTCATGTCGCTCATACGAACATCTCCTGTTCAATGCGCCGTTCGGTGTCGAACATGCGCGCGTTGTCGCGCCCGAAGGCGTCACGGAAATCTGCGAGCTTCCCAGCCAGTTCAGCTTCGAACTCACCCGCTGCGTTGATGATTGCGTCTTGGATCACCGGGTCCGGGTACTGCCGGATCACGACCATAGGCAGGCCGCCGTGGTAGCTCACGAAGTCGATCCATTTGCGCTCAGATACGGCAAGGCCGGTCTGGCACTGAAGCAGGTAGTCAGTGGGGATCGTCGTGCTGTCTCCGTCATGGACATGCTCGATGATCGTCTGCACCTGGTACTTCTGGCGGCGCGACTTGCATTCCCCGGCGCCGTCCTCTCCGACGAGCCAGTCAGGCGAATAGCCGATGGTGAAACCCCACTTGTCGTTCGTGATGAAGCCGACGGTGTGCGTCTTCTCGATCTGCTCGTCGTAGAGCTGTCGCGCCTCAATCTCGTCCATCTGGCCGCGCAGCATGTCGTCGCTGATGTAAGTCGGCTCGACGTAGCGCGTGATGCGCTGCCCGAGAAGCTCATACAGGTGCGCCCGTGTCTTCTCGTTCTTCGCTACTGCCAGCTTCGGCGTGATGATAAGCTTGACCTCGCTGGCCGTGAGCAGGCCGCAACGTGCTTGCAGCCATTCGTCGCTGCCTTGCTCGAGCTCGTCGTAAACTTTGATGGTCATAGGCTTGCCTCCTGCGGGAAATTCAGACGGGCGAAGTCGCCACGAAGCTTGAGCGCGGCAGCATCACGGGCACGAGCTGCAGATATCGCGCTGTCGTACATGCCAACGTGGATGGACTTTCCGTGATGACGGATTTCAGCCCTCCAGCGTCCAGCAGCGTGCTTTCGGACGCCGATGAACAGGCCGCGCTTTGCGTTGCATGATCCGCAGTTCATCGCATTCGCTTGCGGATCGGCTTCACGCAGGTTGCTGATGCGATTGTCGCGCTTGTCACCGTTGATGTGGTCGACACCGATCGGCCAATATCCATGGACCATCACGAAGATCACGCGATGCGCGAGATATTGGCGGTTGTAAATTGCGCCAGACTTGTAGCCATGGCTCGCCTTCGCACCGTTCAAAGCCTCTTTCCCTGCGAACTTCGTATTCCACCCATCGCAGGCGCGCTGTCGAACGCCCCTTTCATCCGAGAACATCGAAGCTGGCCGGGGCTTCCAGAACAGAAGACCAGTGGCCTCGTCGTAGTCCAGCAACTGCCGAAGATCGCTTGCGCTAAGGATGTTCACTTCACTTCCTCCTTCGCGTCACGCTCCAGCCGCTGAGCAGCCTCGGGCGACAGTTCGATGTGACCGCCAACCGGGAAGCCCCACACATCCGCAGCGAGGCGGGCCGTGATGTCGCGTCCGTTGGCGTCGATGATGCGGGTGGGTTGGTGGGTCACTGGCTTTGCTCCTGCTGGTGCTGCCACTCTGCGAGCCGCCCTATAGGGTCAGCCCACGCGAGGGCGGAGAAAGAAACGACTGCGAGAACGGCGAGGCAGAAGAGAAGCCGACGCTGGCGGCGCTGCTCGGCGCGAATGTCCTGCTGCATCAGAGGCTCGTTGCGGATCTCATAGGCCGGCGCCATGCGGCCGAGGCCGGAGCGGTCTTCGCGCAGATCGGTGGGGTGGATGCTCATTTCACGGCCTCCAGAACGCCTTGCGCATACGAAATCTGCTCGCGCAGGCTGATCGTCTGCTCACCATCCCCACGGGTTCGAGGGTGATAGAAGGTCTTCACATAGAGGCCTTCACCGACCTTGCCGCGCATATCAGAGAGGATGCATTCGGCGTGGCTGATAGCTGCCTCAAGGCGCTCAATGCGCTTGATAGCGGCCTCCATTGCGCCCTTCGCGCCGATCATCTTCTGCACCTGCTCTTTTTCGCGGGCGATCTCGTCTTCGGTCTTTGCCATTGGTTCATATCTCCGAAAGAAAGCGCCCGAGCCTCGCCAGTGGTCTGGGGGAGGAGCCTCGCTGGCTGAGGCCCGGGCAGGTGGCCGCGCGCTGGTAGGGACAGAGGCGCGCAGCTGGCAGTTATTCGTCGTCGCGGCGCTGCTCGTATCGGTAGTCGCCGTAGTCGTCGGCGGCGTCCTGAGCGGCCTGCTGCACGAGGTCAGCGAGAAGGTCTTCGCGGAGGTCATCGAACCAGGTGCCGCTGTCTTCGCCCATCAAGGCGAGCGCTTTGATCGCATTTTCGGGGCTGATCTGGCGCCCGTTACTCTCGATCGACAGCAGAGCGCCGGTGTCGGCGTCGTAGGTGCCTTTCCAGTCGAGCTGGATGTCCTCGGCGTCGATGAAGAGCGGGTTGGTGACATCGCTCGGGGCGAAGCGCGGCTTGCGGCGCAGGTCGTCAGGCGGGGTCAGGCGCCATGTGTCGTAGCTTGGCGGGAGCTGGTGAATGCTCATTGCTGTGACCCTCCTCAGGCCGCGAAGCTGTTGAAGTGCAGATGGCGACCGATCCTGCGGTAGATCGTGCGGAACCGGGCCGCGACGTGAACCGGGAGCTCTGCCTTGTGCTGCTCCTGAAAGCGCCACGCGTGGTCCGCGATCTGCTCCAGGTCGAAACCGCGCAGAATGGCATTCGAGATAGCCACAAGCTCAGGGTGCGGCTGGTAGGCGTCCTTGTCAGAAATGAAGTCCGGAACTGCGACAGCCTTTAGAGCGAGGCGGGTGCGAAAGTCGTCCATCTGTGATCCTCCATCTTGCCGCGATCTGCTGGGGTGGCTTCGGCGGCGGTGTGAGGATGTTGTCGCAAATAGCGACACAAAGATCAAGAGGAAATGTCGCGGATAGCGACAAAATTTGTCGCTGGAGAGTCGCTACCCTGCTATCCTGCCATTGCCAGCGCTTGGCTGGCGGACATGAAAAAGCCCCGCTCGATGGCGGGGCTACTGTAGGCGTCTTGGGGCTTCCTTAGAGGAATTTGATCATGATGCCGATCACTGCGACGGAAACGCCAGCGTAGGCCAGGAGGCGGGTATTCATCCAGTCTTTGGTGGGCATGTCATCGAGCTTGCCCTTGATGAAGGACATATCCGATTCCAGCTGTCTGACGCGCTCTTCCATAGGGTCAAAGGTGCCACCGCCGCCACCATTTTGCAAGGAGCGCCTGATCTCGTTGAGCTGGTCAGATATGTCGTGAACGTTACTCACCATTCCACTCCTTCACCATTGCCATCTGCAGATCGACCGCCTCCTCGATCGCTTTCGAAGCTCCGTCATGGTCTCCGGTGTTCAGCGCCTGAATTGCCTGAGTCAGCTTCGCCGTGACGGAGACAATGCGCCATGCAATCAAATCCGGCAATTTTTCACTCTTAGTGTCGTCCATTGAGCCCTCTATCTGGTCCTAAGCCCCTTACCAGTGGCACGCCTCGCGCAGCGGCTTGATTGCCTCGTCGAGCCCCGAGATGTCGAAGGTCATGCTTACGCGAGACTCGCTGAATGGCGTCGCTTCCACGTAGAGCTTAGACGCGCCCATGAGGCCTTTGATGAACGGTATCGCTCGACCGCCACTCCACAGCCCGAGCGCGGTGTTGTCGTTCGACTCGCCCATGTTGGTGCGAGCCGGCTTGCGGTCATCCACGCGATAGTTCACTCGACCGTGCCCCGAGTTCGAAGACATGAAGAGGCCGCCAAAGACGATGTAAGCGTTCGTCGTGTTGCTCTCGCATCTAAAGACGAGCGAGGCGCGATCGCGCGCCCGGAAGCGATCGTGCATCGGCTCAGATGATAGGGTCGTCAGCTGGACGACCTTCGAGTCATCCAGAGGGTTTTTCTTCTGGTACACTGACCAGTTGTCACGAGGTTCCGGCTTCACCGGCGTGTAGAAAACTGACGATGGATCACCGTTGGCTTCGCTGGTTGGCGCTTCGTCGGCTTCGGGCGCTGCGGCCGTCTGCGAGGTGGCAATCTCGTCGAAGCACTTCAGCCGCTCATCGTCGACCACGATCCCTGCGCATTTGCTAATCTGAGCAGGCAGGGGCTCAGATGCTGGCGATGACGCGGAAAGGCATAGAAATGCGATCGGGGCGAAAATGAGCTGCTTCAAAATAACCTCCAGAGAAAATCCTTAAATCAAGCCGCCCTCTGCACCATGTCCGGCGGCAAGTGAAAGCGCACCGGAGCTGCCCATTTCAGACTGCGATCATACATCGGCGCCACGTTCTGATTGAGCGAGATCAGGTGGTAAAGTCCCGGCTCCCCGCCAGGCTTCACATGCTTGATCCAGACGCGCCCGTCCGTGTCTTCAGCTACGCATATGCGGCCAACTGCCTCGCTCGGCACACCCATAACGTCACGGGAATAGAAGATGATCGATCCGTTCTGGTAGTAGGGCTCCATACTGTCGCCGCGCACCTCAAGCGCCACTACGCCGTGGGGGCTGATCTGCGGCGGGCAGGGAACGTGATACATGCCATCGCCCTTGGCGTATGCGTCCACAAGCTCGACCTCGTCGCCAGCTCCAGCGAAACCTGGCACGGCTATGGGCGGGCGCTCGACGACGATCAGGTCTTCGGCGCTCACTTCGAGGGCCTTTGCTACCTGCGACAAGCGGTTCACGTTGATAGTCTTCGCGCCAAGCTCCAGCTCGTTCAGATAGGAACGCGAAATGCCAGCCTTTTCGGCAAGCAAATCGAGCGTAAGCCCCTTGGACTTCCGTATTTCTCTGATCCTCAGCTTCATGAGGCCATAAAGCACGGTTTCTCGGGGATGTGGTGTCGTTAATAGCGACATTTCATCTTGCCTCAATTGTCGCTATGTGCGACAAAGCGGCATGACACAGCTTCGAGAGTATCTCGCCAAAAATGGCATCACCCAAGGTGAGTTCGCAGACAGGCTCGGGATTTCCCGGACGTATCTGAACGAGATCGTAGGCGGGCGGAAAACGCCGACGCTTGAGATCGCATTCGCCATCCAGACCCAGACCGAGATGGAGATAAAAGCTTCCTCTTGGGTCAAGCAAACCGACCGGGCCGCGTCCTAAGCCTCGCGGCCCGATCTGAACTGACACTGAACAACACCTTTCCATGCTCAGACGGTCGCACGGGAAGTGGCAACAACCAAGCGAACACGACATCGGAGAATTCACATGCGATTTTGTGAGGCAGGATCGATCCAAGACGCAGTGCAGCGCGCCTATGAAGCGGCTGGCGGCGTCAAGAAGGTCAGTGATGCCCTCGGCATCCTGCCTTCGACGCTGAGCTACGGTACTGAGGTCCGCGAGGATCGCCCCGGCGGGCTCGGCGTCAACTACCTCGACCGGCTCGCCCGCATGTCGCCCGCATCGGCCCAGCACGTTGCCAGACACTTCTCGGCAATCGCAGGGGGCGTGTTTCACCCGATCGCAGAGGGCGGCGAAGACCTCAGCTCGCTTTGCGCGGTCATCGCGAAGGAGGGCGGAGAGGCTCAGGCAGCAGCCATCCGTGCCGCCCACTCGGCGTCTCAGCAGGACTATCGGAAGGCGCTGCGTGAGATCGACGAGAGCATCGAGGCTCAGACCCGGGCCCGGGCCGAGATCCTCGCGCGCTTGGAAAAGACAGTTCCGCTGCGCGGGGTGGTGTCATGAAGTCCAACCCGGAAACCATCCACGCGCATATGGCCGGAACGAATGGCGCAGAGGTCTATGGCTGGTGGGACACGACAGGTGCTCCCGGAATCACCAAGGAATACGTTCTCTCGTCGGAGCTTGCGAAAGCATCCACAGAACTGTCGGTCACCAAAGCTGAGAACCGCAAGCTGAACATGCAGGCAGTGTCGGACAGCTGCGAGAACCAGCGATTGATGGAACAGAATGCGCTACTCAAGAAGGCGCTTGAAAAAGCCATGTGGCGCTTCCGGTCTCTCGCTTTCAACTACCCTGATATCGACGGTCTTTCCGAGGCGGCGACGACTTACGCCGATAGCATTAAATCAACGCTGGAGGCCTCGGAATGATCGGCTTCGCAGTCATCGGCTTCACGCTAAACGTCACCGCGTTCGCCATGCTCGTCGGCGTCACTTCGCTTTTCGTGGAGGTGCCGTGATGACAGAGCGCACCCTCTGGCAAGCCGTGGTCTATCGGGGCGTCCTCGATGCTCTCTCGCTCGACCCGCGCGTCATGACCCGAACGATGACACCGGCACGCATGGACCTGCTGAAGCGCGTTCAGCGCGATGCGCATGACTGGATCGCAGCACCGTCGCGCAACTTCGTCCGCGTCTGCGACATGGCTGGGCTCGACGCGGGCTTCATCCGCGACGCCTACCTGAGCGGCCGTATCAATCCGATCTATCTTCGGCGCTCTGAGGCCGCCCAATGAGCGGGGCCAGCGCAAATCGCGGAATTACCGTTTCGGAAGCAGAATTCCGTCGCCTCTGGGCGGATCGCAGCCTCACGCGCGATCAGATCGGTCAGCGTCTCGGGGGCATCTCCGGCGAAGCCGTGCGCAATCGCGCTATGGCACGCGGCCTTCCGTTCCGCGGGAAATGCAAGCGTCACATCGCAGCTGTCCAAGACGAGGCGGAGTTCGAGCGCATGTGGCTCGCGAATGTGAGCTCGTCCGTCTTGGCCGAGCACTACCGCTGCTCTCGGGCCGCAATCCGCAAGACCGCGAAGCGCCTCGGGTTGCCGTCGCGCAAGTCATGGCCGCGCCAGATCAGTATGGCGAAGTTCCGGGAGATCGATGCTGTCCGCGCGATGCATGAGATCGCGGCAAAGAACCGGGCTGAGTGGGAAGCCAAGCACCGGGAGGCCGCGGAATGACCATTCAAGCCGCCACGATCCAACGCAACGCCACTGACCGCCGCGAGGCGATCCTGCGGATGTCGCGCGAAGAACTGGCCGGGGCGTGGTTCGCCCACATCCACCGGCAGAGCGACGACCGGGTCGCGCGGTCCACCGTCGCCGTGCGCGCCCGCGATCTGGGGATGACCCAGCGCGATCTGGCGCGGTTGGCGCATCGGGGCGGGCTGCTGAGTGACGCGGAACTGGTGGGGTATCGAGGATGAGCGCGGCATCTGCGAAATCACTGTTTCGTGCCACGAGGACGAAGCCGAAGTCAGATGGCCGTCAAGCGCTTCTCGCTGATTTCCCGGAGCAGAGGAAGGTGCGCGAAGACAAGCGCCGCGCGCACGACGCATACCTTACGGGCGAGCCAGATGCGATCCGGGCGCTGCTTCATCTCGATGGTGAGCGTATCCGCAAATCTGGCGGCGTCTGGGAGCCAGCGTGCGGGGCAGGGCACCTTGTCCGCGAAATTCGCGCAGCAGGGCTGAAGTGCTGCGCATCAGACCTGATCGATCGGGGGTGCCAAGACAGCTGGACCGCCGACTATTTCACCTGCTTTCGGAGCAGAGCTGGCGCGATCATCACCAACCCGCCTTACAACCTGATCAATGCCAGGGACGGGAAGGGCGAATGGCTCAGGCACACGCTTGAAATGCCGGGCTGGGATTACCTGGCCCTACTTCTGTCGTGGGATTGGCCAGCTGCCCGTGCCAATGGCCTTGGCGCGCTGCTCGACGCCCACCCATTCACCTACTGCTACCTCATGCGCTGGAAGCTCGACTTCACCGGCGAAGGTAGCCCGCCACAACGAAATGCTTGGTTCGTTTGGGACCGGTTCGATCGTCGCGCCAACGATGGCAGCGCGCCTGAGCCGTCGTTCCGCTGGATGGACCGTGAGGACGGAAGACAGGGAGACCTATTCGCATGATCAGAGCGCTCTTCACCCGCTTCACCAAGCCCCGCCGTGACCTCCTCGCCGAGCGCGACGCGCTGATGCACGAGGCGCGGAAGCTTCGCTGGCAGCACAAGTCGACCAAGCACGTGCAGGCCAAGCTGGAAGCGGTGACGAATGAGCGGCTGCGGAAGGGGTGCTGATGCGCGTGACCTTCACCATACCGGGCCGCCCGTTCGCTAAGCAGCGCCACCGCGTGAGCTTCAAGCAGCGCCGCACATTCAATACAGCGGCAAACGAAAGCTTCGAGCGCACGGTCGGCGAGATCGCCGTGCAGCACTTCCCGTGCCCGATCAAAGGGCCGGTGCGCGTCGAGATCGTCGCAACCTTTGTGCCGGCGAAAAGCTGGTCGAAGAAGAAGCGCGCGGAGCATCTGCATCGGCCGCACTGCCAGAAGCCTGACGTTGATAACGTCGCGAAAGCGATTTGCGACGGGCTGAACCGCATCGCGTGGGCAGATGACAGCCAGATCGCGGAAATGAGCGTGCGCAAGGGCTGGGGCATCCGCGAAGAAACTGTCGTGCATGTAGAGCCTCTCGTCGCGCTGGATTCCTGCGACTACCGCGCGCTGCGCGACCGGCTGGTTGGCGGTGAGTGATGGCTTGGCAGAGCATTGGAGAACTGGCGCGCAAGCTGGTCGAAAGGAGCAAGGACGATGAGCAACGTCGCGACGATACATGAGCGGGCGCCGCTGAGCATCGAAGGGGAGCAGGCCGTTCTCGGCGATGCACTTCTGAACCCGCAGCACATTGGCCGCATTGCATCGCGTGGCGGGGCCGATCTGTTCCACGAGCCGACCCACGCCGAGGTCTACCGGATCATGGCGGAGCGCGATCGCGCTGGTGAGCTTGTGAGCCCGGTCACCATTTCCGACGCATTGCGCGGCAGCGAGGCACTCGCATCGCTGGGCGGCGCGGGCTATCTCGCGCGCCTCGCAACGGCAGCGCCAGCAAGCGCATCGATCAGCGGCTATCTCGACATGCTCGCGGACCTCAAGTCGAAGCGGAATCTCGTCGCGTCGATGTCTGAGGCACAGGCTGCGATCGCGCGCGGAGAGGACCCGGCCCACGAGATTGCGGCGCGTCTTGAAGCGGCCCTGATCGCGTCCAACCGGGTAGACGACCGACGCGGGCCGGTCAGCATGCAGGCCGCAGTCGTGAAGGCGATGGGGCAGGTCAATTCCGCTTACGTCGGCGAGGAAACCGGCGCGATCTTCACCGGCATTCCTGAGCTCGACGACCTGATCCCGGGCTTCTATCCGGGAGAGCTGATCATTCTCGGCGGTCGCCCCAGCATGGGCAAAACGGCCGTCGCGCTGTCGATGGCGCTCAACATCGCGCGCGCCGGGCATGGAGTTGGCATCGTATCGCTGGAGATGAACCCGGAGCAGATGGCGCTGCGCGCGCTGTCCGAGGCAACGGCCCAAAGCGGGCGGGCGACGAGCTACAAGCAGATGCGCCGGGGCGACATGACCGAGACGCAGGTCGACGCGCTGCGCGGCTGTGCGGAGAGCGTGGCGAACCTGCCGATCTACTTCCTCGAGCGCAAGCATGCGGATCTCGGGGCGATGGTGGCCGGCGCCCGCCAGATCAAGCGCGCGCTCGGCGACAAACTGAAGCTGCTGATAGTCGACTATGCCCAGCTGCTCAAGGCGCCAGGTCGCAGCCGATACGATCAGATCACCGAGGTGTCGATCGCGCTCAAGAGCCTCGCGGGTCTTCTCGACATCCCGGTCATCGCTCTGTCTCAGCTTAGTCGCGGCGTTGAACAGCGGGACGACAAGCGCCCGATGCTCTCGGATCTGCGCGAGTCCGGGCAGCTGGAGCAGGACGCCGACGCGGTGCTGTTCTGCTACCGCGACGAGTACTACGTCGAGCGGTCTAAGCCAGACGACGAGGACAAACTGGAGCTGTGGCAGCGCGCCATGGAGAAGGCTCACAACCGCCTTGAGATCATCGTGGCCAAGCAGCGCCAAGGTGACATCGGAACGGCCCGCGTTCGCTGCAACGTGGCGCTAAACCTGATCTGGAGCGACCGCAAATGAGTGAAGACGAAAATACGTGGGCGGCGCTACTGATAACGCTTCTCAATCTTGCGGGTCCGCGTGACAAAGCCGCTCCCGCAATAGCTGATGCGCTCTCTGAAGCGCTGCGCCGGGATGACCTGTCAGGAGACCCAGAAACTGTCTCTGGCCTGCTCGGTGATGTCAGAAGGATCATGATCGAGAGCGGCTACACCGATCGCCTCAACAAGTTTCCTAATCTTTCGGTGCTCGAAGGGGGAAGGAAATGAGCCAAGCACCAGCAATGCCGATCTACTGGGACGCCTATCTCGCGGACACGACACACCTCTCCACCGAGGAGCATGGCGCCTACCTATTGCTCCTCGCTGCCATGTGGAGGCGCAATGGTGTCATCCCCGATGATGACCAGGACAACGCCAGAATTACGGGCCTGTCGCGCGCGAAATGGCGCAGGGTAAAAGAGCGCCTTGCACCTCTTCTTACGATCAGAAACGGCGAGATCACGCAGAAAAAACTGCAAAAAACGATGCAAAACACGCTCAAAATAATTCAGAAAAACCGCGAGAATGGGGCCAAAGGCGGAAGGCCTAGAACGAGCGAAAACAGTAACTTAGCAAAACCCAGCGGTTCTTGTTCGGATAACCCAAACGAAAGTATGCCAGAACCAGAACCAAACAATGCTTCGCATTGTCGTGCGCGCGATCCGAAATCAGATCAGGAAATCACCCACCGCGAGAGGCTCCTCGATGCGATCGGTGCAGACAGGTCTGGGTGCATCGGGCCAAACGGAACCGTTCTCGGCACCGTGGCGCACATGGAGCACGCCAAGCGATGGTCGGAGATGGGCCTATCCGTCGATCGGCAGTGCGCGGTGATCCGCGAGGTGATCCAGCGCAAGCAGGACAAGGATCCGTTCTTCGTGCCGCGCAGCTTCGGGTATTTCGACGGGCCGATGCAGGAGGCGGCACAGGCTGCCAGCGGGCAGGGCAGGGCGGGTAGATCGGTCGAGGACGCTCAGACCGCGTTCCTCCGCCGGGTGGCTGGCGGGAATGGAGGCTGACCGCGTGACCCAGCCGAGCCGCCGTAGCCTCGACCAGCACCGCACCGCGGTCGGCGTCCACCGCAAGGCGCTGGAGCGCGCCGTCGCGTCGGCGATCCGGCAGTGGCACGAGGGCGCGGACGGCAACGTGCTGATCGGGAAGATCGAGCAGCAGTTTTTCCCGGGGCAGGCCGGGGATGAGCGAGATGAAAACCAGAAAAGGGACTGAGGGGCGATGATGATGACCAGGCGCGCGAAATATCAAATCGGGCAGATCGTGGACCTCCCGGAGCGTCGGGGCCCGCAGGTCGGGGAGGCGCAGCCGCGTTGGTTCGCGTTCACCACGCCGCCGCTCAAGGAGCCAAACGCCAAGGCGTGGTTCGAGCATCACGGGATCGAGTGCTGGTATCCCAGCGAGACGCGCTGGCGGCGGATCCCGCGCGGCCGGAAGAAGAAAGCGCCGTATGAGGCCCGCCTCGTACCGCGCTACATCTTCGCCCGGTTCACCGGCAAACCTCAGTGGGATGTGCTGCAGTCGTCGCGCTGGATCAGCGGCGTGATCGGGATTGAGGGGCGCCCCATGCCGATCAGCGATACGACGCTCTCGCAGATGGCGCACGTCCCGGCAGCGATTGCCAAGATGCGTGCCGAGGCGGAGGAAGCCGCCCGGGTCCGCGCCGGTGATCGCGTCGAGATCAAGGACGGCTCGATGCAGGGCTGGGTGGTCGACGTGGTCGACGTGCACAAGGGCATGGCTCGCCTGCTGATTGGCATCCTCGGCGGCCACGAGGCGACGATCTCTGTGGATCGGCTGGTGCGCCTGCAAGCCCTAGCGTCAGGCTCTTGAAATGACTGCAAGATGGTGTATCTTCGGAAACAACCTCGCTAGTAGCGAAAGCGAACGCCGTAGGGACAGCGCATCTCGGGACGCAATAGCGCCGTGGATGCGACTGCGTAAGCTATTCCTAGAGGGACATTTGGTCGGCCCGTCGCAAGCAGCGGCGGGTTTCTTCGTATCGAGGTGACGTGATGGCAAAGGCATCAGCGCACCCATTCGCGGGCAGAGCTGGCAGCGCCAAGCGCGATGCCCATGCCATCGCCCTCTACGCCGAGCAAGACGGCAAGTGCCGCATGTGCAGCGCGCCGATCCCGCCGACCCTGAGGGGCCGGACGGGGAAGCGTGCCGCAGTGGTCGACCACAAAAGGCCGTGGCGCCTGCGGCCTGACCTGTCGTTCGAGCGGAGCAACCTCGCTCTGGTGTGCGCAAGGTGTCACGACCGGCATTGTGCCTCGATCGAAGCGGCATATTGGCCAGATGCAGATATGATTGCAGAGGCCAAAGAAAGGTTTTGCCAGCAGTGGTGAGCTGGGTAAAATAAACGGGCCGAAGTGGTGCTGGTAACACCGCAACGGCCCTAACCATAACGAACGTGCGAGGTTCGATGATGGCTAATAGCCAAGTAGCACGGCATACATCCGTTTGCCAATTGTGCGGCAAGAGGTTTGCTCACAAGCCGTCGATCAAGAGAGTTTGCTGCTCACGGGAATGCGGCCTCTTCTGGCAGTCGCAGAGGCGATCGATGCTACAGTCTCGCGGGATCGTAAGGCACATTGTGTTCCGAAGTGATTGCGCAGGGTGTGGTAGAAGGTTCACTTCTGACCGCGCCTCAAGAATGTACTGTTCTGCTGATTGTTATAGCCGCACTATATCTGCGCGAGTATCAACATTGCCTGCCTCTGCTAATTGCAGCTTGTGTGGATCTGAATTCAAGCCTGTAAGCACTGGCGGAAAACCATCTTCGTTCTGCTCAAGCAGCTGCAAGGCTCAGGCAAAACTAAAGCTTCGAGCTACATCTCGAAGGAAGCAAAAGGCGAGGAAGCGCGCAGTTACCGTCGAGAGTGTTGATGCGATTTCTGTTTTTGATCGGGATAGCTGGAAGTGTCAGATTTGCGGAGTGAAGACACCGAAGTCACTTCGAGGCACATACGACGATAGAGCGCCTGAGCTGGACCACATCCATCCGATATCGAAAGGCGGAGAGCACTCGTATCGAAATACTCAGTGTACGTGCAGGAAGTGCAATGCTGAGAAGTCTGATGGTGCAGGTGGCCAGCTGAGGCTGTTCTAGGAGAGCCAGGGGGGGGGGGCGTAAAATGTTGGAAAAGCGCCCCTCCGGAAACCCGCCGCACCCCTGCGTTTGAGATATCACCTGCGAAAAGTAGGGTGGGAGTGCTGACCTATGCGGCAACCGAGATACAGCGACATTTTCGCGGGCCACGACGAGGGATCAGCGATGGCCGAGCAGGCTCGCGTGCTCTGGGCGGAATACAAGGCTGACCTCGACGGGCGCGGCCTCTGGAACACCGCTCGAGCGAAGACGGTGGACCGCCTCGTGCGGATGACCGTCGAGTATCTGCACTATCATCCGATCGCAGTGGCGCAGGGCCCGGTAACGAAAGGCCCGAACGGCGGAGAGGTCGCAAGTATGCTCTGGGCGCAGGTGCGCAACATGGCGGATCAGATCGCAAAGCTGGAGAAGGCCCTGACGCTCACGCCGGAAAGCGTCGGCACCAAAGCTGAAGCTCCGAAGGGCAGGGGCGGAAAGACAGCAGCCGATGAGTTCCTCACAGCCCATTGACCAGACCACGCAATATGCGCGCGATGTGGTCTCTGGGAAAATCGTTGCTGGGAAGTTTGTGCGATCGCAGTGCCAGCGCCATCTGGACGATCTGGAGAAAGGTGCTGGGCGCGGGCTGCATTGGGACGTAGAGCAGGCGGAGCGGGCAATCCGGTTCTTCCCGGCAATGCTGACGGTGACGGAAGGGGCGAAAGAGGGCGAGCCGTTCACGCTGTTGCCGTGGCACATGTTCACGGTTGGCTCGATCTTCGGTTGGCGCACCTCGGAGGGTTATATCCGCTTCCGGTTCGTGTGGCTGGAAACGGGGAAGGGGCAGGCGAAATCGCCGCTCATGGCAGCGATCGCGATTTACCTCACCGGATTCTACGGAAAGAGGCGGGCCGAGGTCTATTGCATCGGCCAGGACAAGAACACTGCCCGCGTGATGTTCAAGGACGTCTACAGCATGCTGCGGGCGCCCATCCCGGGAAAGGACGGACTGACGCTCGAAGATCTGGCGTTCGTGATCCGCGGCACCGGTGATCTGGCCTACAAGGTCGAGCACACCGCCTCGGGGTCGTCGATCGAGCCGCTCGCGAATACGGATTCCGTCTCCGGGCCGAAGCCGATCCTCGTGGCTGGCGACGAAGTCCACGAGATGAAGTCAAACAAGGCCATCGAGATGTGGCGCGCTGCCGTGGCGAAGAAGCACGGCGACAGCATTCTGATGCTCGGGACGAACACCCCGAGCGCAGATCAACAGGTAGGGACGGACTACAGCGACTTCGTGCAGAAGGTCGTGACCGGCGAATATTCCGACGACAGCGTGTTCGGTTATATCGCCCGGGTCGACGAGAACGACGACCCGCTCAATGACGAGAGCTGCTGGGTGAAGTCTCTGCCGGCGCTCGGGATCACTTACTCGCTCGACAATATCCGGGCGCTCGTCGTGACGGCGAAGCAGCAGATCAGCACGCAGCTGACGACGAAGAGGCTCTATTTCGGGATTCCGGTCGGATCGGCTGGGTTCTGGACCTCTCAGCAAGCTTGGGAAGAAGCGCAGGGCGAGGTGGATGAGGTGGCCATGAAAGGCCGTCGCTGCCACCTTTCGCTGGACCTTTCGGAGAAGAACGACCTGACCGCCATTTCCGCAGCGTGGGAGGGCGACAGCATCTGCGTCAAGAACTGGTATTGGACGCGGGAATACGAGATCGAGGACCGCACGACTGCGGACGCGATACCATATCGCGAGCTGCAAGCGGCGGGACTGATCGAGATCACGCCGGGACGCGTGATCGATTACAGCTTCGTCGCGGCGCGGATCATGAAGCTATGTTCGGATCACGACGTGGTGCGCATGGCAGTGGACAGCGCGCACCTGGAGAAGCTCTGCGAGGCATTCGATCGCGAGGGCTTCGCATACTGGATCGAAGGCGAGGCGGAGACGGGCTCAGGCCTGAAGATCGTTCGGCACAAGCAGGGCCATCACGTCAGCTTCGACGGAAAGTTCCTGTGCATGCCGACAAGCATCACCCAGCTCGAGGATCACATGCTCAAGGGCACCGTGGTGATCGACCGGAACAAGCTGACGAGCATCTGCGCGCAGAACGCCATCATCCGCGAGGATGGCTTCGGCAACCGGATGTTCGACAAGTCGCGCTCTCGGGGGCGGATTGACGGCGTGGTCACGCTGGCGATGGCCGTCGGGTCGGCGACCGCAGCGATGGAAGACAAGACCAGTGTCTACGAGGCGCGCGGCATTCTGAGTTTCTGAGGGGCGCATGGGCATTTTCGACATATTCCGCGCCAGCGGAGGCCAGACAAAGGAAGCGCTATCGCCCCGCGCCATGACCGGCGAAGGTCAGCTTTTCTCAGGGCTAAACGATCCGGCGTTCTACGAATTCCTGCGCAATGGTGGGGGCGGCGCGTCAGCATCGGGCGTGCATGTGACTACCAAGCGGGCCCTGCAGAACACTGCGGTGCTGCGATCGGTATCGCTTCTGGCATTCTCGATCGGGATGCTTCCCCTTCACCTGAAGGACAAGACCACGAAGGAGGTCGCAGACCACCCGCTTCATCGGGTGCTGCACCGCAAGCCGAACGCCTGGCAGACCGCCTTCGAGTTTCGCTCGATCATGCAGCAGCGAGCGCTCACCGAAGGAGATGCATTCGCTCTGAAGGTGATGAGCGGAAACAAGATTATCCAGCTCGTGCCACTGTCGAACTGCAAGGTGGTGCAGAACCCGGATTGGTCGCTGACCTACACCGTGACCCGCAAAAACGGCGGCGACGTGAAGTACCGGCAGGAGGACATCTTTCACCTGCGCTACGGGCTTTCGGAGGACGGGTTTACCGGACTTTCCATGGTTAAACAGGCGGCTGAGGCGATCGGCCTCGCGTTGCAGGCGGAACGTTCCGCTGCGCGCATGTTCTCGAAGGGCATGATCGTCGGCGGGTTCCTGAAGCACAAGGACAAGCTGTCGCAGGAGGCATTCAACCGCCTCAAGGAAAGCATGGCCGACGGCGAGGGCGCCGATAACGCCCACAAGTGGAAGATCCTCGAAGAGGGGATGGACATGCAGTCATTCCAGGCCCCGGGCAAGGACGCTCAGGGCTTGGAGCAGCGCCAGCACCAGATCGAGGAAATCGGGCGAGTGTTCGGCATCCCGCGCCCGTTGCTGATGATGGATGACACGTCTTGGGGCTCTGGGATCGACGTTCTCGGGCAGCTTTTCGTCCGCTACTCGCTCAACCCGTGGTTCGAAGCGTGGCAGCAGGCGATCGAGCGCGATCTTCTGACCGAGGCCGAGGCGGATAAATACGAGGCGAAATTCAACGCTGGCGGGCTACTGCGCGGGTCGATGAAGGATCAGGCTGACTTCTTCGCCAAGGGTCTTGGCGCTGGAGGCCACACGCCGTGGCTTCATCCTGACGAGCCGCGCGAATGGATGGACCTGCCGCCGCGCAATGACCTGCCGCAGCCTATGGGCGCACAGAAAGGGGCACAAAATGAGCCTTCGTAAACTCCCGGAAATTGAAGCTGGCCGCTTGCCGACCGTCTGCGCCTTTGAGCCAGACGCAGATGCGCTGGAGCGCTGGAACGCCGGCCTGTCGCCGAAAGCACAGGGCGAGAACACCATTACGATCCTCGAAGTCATCGGCGAGGACTTCTGGACCGGCGGTGGTGTGACCGCGAAGCGCGTTGCTGCAGCCCTGCGCGCGATCGGGTCGCAAGACGTGATCGTAGAGGTCAACAGCCCCGGCGGCGACTTCTTCGAGGGTGTCGCCATTTACAACCTGCTGCGGGCTCACCCGAATAAGGTGACCGTCCGCATTCTTGGCCTCGCAGCCTCTGCGGCTTCCGTCATCGCGATGGCGGGCGACGAAATCCAGATCGGCAAGGCCGGATTCCTCATGGTGCACAATGCGTGGGTGATCGCGATGGGCAACCGTCACGACCTGGCCGATGCTGCGGCGACGATGGAGCCGTTCGACGACGCAATGGCCACGCTTTACGCGGATCGCGCCGGCGTCTCGAAGGCCAAGGCGGCCGAGTGGATGGACAACGAAACGTGGTTCAACGGCGAGCAGGCCGTCGAGGTCGGCCTCTCGACCGGTTTCCTGCCTGCTGACGCCGTGACCGAGAACAAGGCAAAAGCGGAGGCCATGAGCGGGGTGAACGCAACCCGGCGCATCGATGCCCGCCTCGCCAAAACCGGAATGCCTCGGACGGAACGCCGCGCGCTTCTTGCCGATGCAAAAGGGGGCACGCACGACGCTGCCCTGACCGTCAAGCACGACGCTGACGCTATCGCGGCCCTCGTTTCGGGCCTCTTCAAGAGCTAAATCAGGAGACAATCATGTCCAAGCACATGCTTCCCGCCAAGGCGCGCGGGATCGTCGCCGTTCGTGCAGATGCAGGCGGTGATGTTACGAAAATTCTTGCCGACCTCCAGAAGGATTGGCACGAATTCAAGGCCACCCAGGCGCAGAAGGACAAAGAGGTCAACGCGAAGTTCGACGACGTGGTGACCACGGAGAAGATGCAGCGCATCGACTCCAGCGTGTCCGAACTGCAGGCGGCGGTCGATCAGGCCAATGCTAAGCTCGCGGCGATGACCGCGAACGGCGGTGGTGCCGGTGGCGTGAAGGATCAGGAATACACCGATGCTTTCCGCGCGCACTTCCGCAAGGGCGAGGTTCAGGCGAACCTGAACAAGGGCGCTGCCGATGAAGGCGGCTATCTGGCTCCCGTGGAATGGGATCGCACGATCACCGATAAGCTGATCGAAGTCTCGGCCATGCGTCAGATCGCGGGTGTCCAGACGATCTCCGGCAACGGCTTCACAAAGCTGTTCAATCTGCGCGGCACCGCATCGGGTTGGGTTGGTGAAGCGGCCGCTCGCCCGGAAACCGGGACGGCAACCTTCGGCTCGATGACCTTCACCACCGGCGAAATCTACGCGAACCCTGCTGCAACGCAGCAGATGCTGGATGATGCCGAGGTGAACCTCGAGGCGTGGATCGCGGGTGAGGTGGAAACCGAGTTCTCGTATCAAGAGGGCCTCGCGTTCATCTCGGGCAACGGCACCAACAAGCCGAACGGCTTCCTGACCTACGTCACCGGCGGCGCCAACGCAGCGGCGAATCCGCTGGGTGCCATCGAAGCGAAGGCGGCGGCTTCGGGGAGCGCCATTACCGAAGACGAACTGCTGGATCTGATCTACGCAGTGCCGTCGGCCTACACCGGCAACAGCCGTTTCGTGATGAACCGCACGACCATGGGTGTCGTTCGCAAGCTGCGCGACAGCACTGGCCGTCAGCTCTGGGAGCCGTCCTCGCAGGTCGGTCAGCCCTCGCAGCTCCTGGCCTATCCGGTCACGGAAATGCCCGGCATGCCGGACATTGCGCTGTCGTCGCTTCCGATCGCTTTCGGCGACTTCCGCCGCGGCTATCTGATCGTCGACCGCACCGGCGTTCGCGTCCTTCGCGATCCCTTCACCAACAAGCCCTACGTGCACTTCTACACCACGAAGCGCGTCGGTGGCGGTGTCGTGAACCCCGAGTGCCTCAAGGTTCTGCAGATGGCTGCGGCCTAAACCATTTGGGCGGGCTTAGCGGCCCGCCTTTCCCTCAAAACGAAAGATGCGAATCATGGCTGATGAAAAGCAACAGAAGCCCGCGGAAGCAAAGGCGGCGTCCGCGAAAGCTGCCGGTCGGCAGTCGATGACTGCAGAGGACGCCAAGGCGCTCGGGCTCGACCCCACGCCCTACGGCAAACCTGCCAAGAAGTAACAGAACATGTTCCGCCCCATCCTCGTCACGCCGCCTGCGGCCGATCCTGTCACCCTGGCAGAGGTCAAGGCGCAATGCGTCGTGGACTTTCCGGATGACGACGACCTGATCGCAGGGTTCATCTCTGCGGCTGTCGCTCGTCTCGACGGATTCCGCGGCGTCTTGAGCCGCGCGCTGGTGACGCAGACGTGGCAGGTTTCAGCCTCTGCGTGGGTGCGATCCTTCGTTCTGCCGGTGCCAGACGTGTCCGCAGTGTCGATCGTCTATGACGACGAGAACGGGGCGGAGCAAACCGGGCCGGTGGTGACACTGCACCCGGTAGCGACCGGCACGCTGGTGAGCATTTCGAGCGACTATGCATTCCCGGCGCTCCAGTTCGACAATGCGGCGCCGATCCGGATCGAGTTCACCTGCGGATTCGGCGACCCGGCTGACGTTCCCTCTACGCTCAAGCTGGCGGTGAAGGCGCTGGCTGCAGCTTGGTATGAGGACCGCAGCGCGAGCAAAGACCTTCCGATGGGCGTCGAGGCTCTCATCGCTCCGTATCGGTGGACGATGGTATGACGGCTGGGTTTCGCGGATCGGTCAAGTTTCAGGAGCCCGTCGAGACCGCGGGCGCGGGCGGCGTGGTTACGACCGTCTGGACCGAGCGCCACCAGACGCGCGCCAAGCTGATCTATCAGCGCGGCAGCGAAGTCGTCGAGGCCGCGCGGCTTGAAGGCCGACCGATCTACAAGGTCAAAATCCGCTCCTGCGCGGCCGCGCGCGCGATCACGACGGATTACCGGATGATCGACCTTCACCGGGCCGACGCGGCCTATGCGGTGATCGAGGTCGACGCCATCACGGACCCGATGTGGGTGTTTATCGTCATCGAGGGAGGGAAGGCGGCATGAGCGCGGACGTAGCCCTGCAGGATTCCGTCTATGATGCCCTGATCGCCGATGCTGGCGTTTCGGCGCTGGTCGGCACAAGGGTATATGACAACGCGCCGGATGGCGTCGTCTATCCCTACATCACGTTCGGCCCGTCGCAGGCGGTCACCGACGATGTGGAATGCATCGACGGTGAAGAGAACTATCTGCAGATCGACGTTTGGACGCAGGAAGGTGGATCGAAGCGCGGCGCCAAGGTGATATGCGCGGCGGTGAAGCAGGCGCTCCACAATGCCGCACTAGTGCTGTCCGATCCGGTCGCGCTGGTCCTCGTGGAGGTCGAAGACATGCGCGTAATCGGCGATCCTGACGAGCAGGTCGCGCACGGGATCGTTTCGCTCAAGGCGGTCACGGAGGGTTAGTCGTCGTTCAAATAGTCAGTCGTATCGACGAAGCGCTCAAGCATTTTAACCCTAGCCTCAAGGTCTTCAGTTTGGCTGATAACAGCCTCGACGATGAAGTTTTCGATTGCATCCAAGGTGAAGTCGAGGCCGCCATCATCAGATATCGCGATAGATGCTTCTAGCCGGGTAATGATTTCAGAAGAAAGGCTTCTTCCGCTTCGGTTGGCCGCCTCTTGCAACCGATTTTTGAGATCGGTTGGAAGATTAAGTTTGTATTGGGACACGCTTGAATCGCTCATGGTCCATAGGTTTACAAAAAATGTTCTTTACACAAGGCTACATTTTATGTTCATGATGGGACATTGGAAGGAGATACGATGAAAGTCGAAGTTCAACCGTTCAAGCTCAACGTCCATAAGGACGTGATGGTGAAGCTGAAGGAGATTGCGGTTCGAGAGAGCCGTTCGGTTTCAGCTCAGATGAACCTGATGCTGCGCAAGCAGGTGGAGGCTGACGAAGCCGCACAAAAGTAAAGGCCGCTGGGGCTTGCACACACCCAGCGACCTGATCAACCCAACTCTCTACTGAAAGGTTAGAGCATGAATATGCCAGCTCGTAAGGAAGATTTCAATGGCCTCGTGAGCGAGAGCCTGATGACCACCAGCCGCATCATCGCGGAGAAGTTCGGAAAACAGCACAAGGATGTGCTGCGGGCTATCAAAAATCTGGAATGCAGCACCGACTTCACTGAGCGCAATTTTGCGCCCAGTGAATATGTAGATACCACAGGGCGAACGCTCCCCCAGATGCTGATGACCCGCGATGGGTTCTCTTTCCTCGTGATGGGCTTCACCGGGAAAGAGGCGGCAGCGTGGAAGGAGAAGTTCATCTCAGCCTTCAACGAGATGGAGCAACGCATCAAAGCGACGGCGATGCTTTCCGGCCCGCAACTCATGGCAGCGGCCCTCATCGAGGCCAACGCTACAATGAATCAGCAGGCCCAGCAGATCGCCGACATGCGCGAGGATGTCGCCGCGCATGACCGGCTAGCAAAGGCAGAAGGGAGTCTGAACATCACCGAGTCCGCAAAGGCGCTCGGTGTCCGCCCGAAAGACCTGTTCGAATGGCTTTCGCACAACGGCTGGACTTACAAGCGGCCTAACGGCGGGACGTGGCTCGGCTACCAGTCGAAATGCAACGCTGGACTTCTGGAGCACAAGACGACGACCGTCTTGCGCGCCGATGGGTCAGAGAAGGTCACCGAACAGGTGCGCGTGACCGCCAAGGGTCTGACGCGGCTCGCCAAGCTTGTGCCCGGTATCGCGAAGGAGGTGACGCAATGAGACGCCGTCAGCTACTCGCCGCCGCGCCAGCCCTCGGTCTCGCCAGTCTTATGACAGGCGGTGCCGTTGCGACCGAAACCCTGAGCCGGGAAGAAAAGATCCGGCAGCATGCCGAGGCACTATTGGACCTAATCCGCGAGGAATTCGCCGAGGATGATCACAACAGCCTATCGGTGACGCTCCGCAGCAACTGGGGCCCGGTCGACCACATGCGCCATCCGCTATCCGTCGAGGCGAACGCCGGGCGGACATACTGGAAGGAAGATGAACGCGGCGGCTACTTCGATCAGGAGAGCTTCGGTCCGCTGCAGGCGTATCGCGCCGCTTGATGAGAAATGGGTCTCCTCAAAAATGAGGGGGCCCATATGCACCTTAAGAAGATCGAGCACGAAACTGAAACTTCTACCTCTTTGGAATAGCTAAGCTGCATTTCATTCTCGCGAGTTCAGCTTTTCCAGCGTCATCAAGGGCTATTTGAAGATACCCCAAGACGCCCGATGACATGCCGTAGAAGTAAGAATAACCAGCATATCCGCCGTAGGAATTTCGAGCATTGACCTCGCCGCAGATTATCGTCTCTTCACCAGATTTTACGGAGAAGATGTTTCGAAATTTCGCACTATCAGGGTCTTTAAGCTCTTTCGACACTTCGGCTTTCACATCCTTGAGTAATTCAGGGTCTTCAATCGGAGTTCTGCTTCGCGCCGAAAGTTGCAAGGCAAAATTAAACGCTCCGTCAACGCTCTTCGGGCCGCCATATTGGCTTGAGAAATCAAGAACTGCTTTTCTCGTTCCTGGCCCGTTGAGCCCGTCCGGATCGCCTTTGTAGAGCCCTATTTCGGATAGGGCGTCCTGAAACATGAAGAGCTGAACCCGCTCGATTGCGAGCGCAGGAGAAGCAAACAAGATCGCTGTAGCGAGTGCGGTGATAAATTTCATGGGGGCTCCAATGCCTGACTATGGTGCAAATCGTCTCATCGCCAAGCTGCGAAAGCATGGCGCTGCGGTCATTAAAGCCGCTGACGCCGCGGCGAAGCAAGGCGCAGAAGAAACCGCCAATGTGATGCGCGCCACCGCGCCGCGCGATGAGCTCGAGCTTGTTCGGTCAATCCGCGTTGAGAAGGCCGACCAGGTGATGAGCAGCAAGGGAAAATCGAGTAAGTTCATCGGCTATCTCGTCAAGGCTGGTGACCAGACGACGATCGTGACGAATGAGCGCGGCGTGAAGTTCCAGAATGCGAAGCTTCAGGAGCACGGGACGAAGAACATGCCTGCGAACCCGTATTTCAACCCGTCATGGCGGCGGGTGAAATCACGGGTGAAAGCAAGGATAACGCGCCAGATCCGCAAGGCGTGGCAGAGCGGCAATGCCTAGGCAGCGCTGCTGGCTCGTCATCGAGTATTTCGAATTCATGCCACGCCCGAGCGTGGTGATGGTGTTCCGCCCGGGCGATGTCCGGTGCGGCCTGACGCGCGCGTGCCGCGAAATGGCAGGCGATCGGATCAGGGAAGTCAGGGAATAGCCCTGTCGCCCGTCAGATGCCCTTGGGCAAGGCATATCACAAAGGAGCCACACAATGGCTAAACCGACCTCCTATGTCGGCTCGACGGTTGCGGTCCAACTCGAAACCTCGACGCCCGGCACCTTCGCGCGCCCCTGCGGGCTCAACAACCACACCGTGCAGTTCTCGAAGAACACGCAGGACATTACCGTTCCTGACTGTGACGATCCTGAGCTTCCTGCGTGGATCGAGCGTGGCGTCGAGAGCCTCGACATGAGCGTCAATGGCTCTGGCGTGCTGGCTGCAGAGGCAGTGACCACCTGGTGGGAGGCGTTCAACAGCGCCGATAGCATCAATGCTCGCGTCTATGTCGGCAAGCCGGATGACACGACCAACGGCCACTACTGGGAAGGCAAGGTGCATGTCACAGGCTTCGAGGTGAGCGGCGAGCGCGGGAACAAGGCGCAGGTCAGTCTCACTCTCGTTTCCGATGGTGAGATGACCTTCACGGCGGTGACCTGATGGATCCCATCCGGCTGAACTACGCGAGCGGAGAGGATGAATTTCTTCTCCGCATCGGCGAGCTTGAGGCGCTAGACGATCTGACCTCGGACGGCGTCCTCGATCTGTTTTACCGCCTGCGTATGGGCCAAGATCGCGGCAGCCTCACCTACGCGCCGGTCAAGGTGCGCGAGGTGATTGCGTGCATCCGCCTTGGCCTTATCGGGGGTGGGATGGACCGCGAGACGGCACATCGAAAGTCCCGCCAAGCTTTCGAGGATGGGGATGTCGGAGAACTGAACCTCCTGTCCTACACGATCATCTCACATTCGCTCGCTGCGAAAGAGCATGACCCGTTGGGGGAGGCGGAAGCGGGGGAGGAGAGCGGCCCAGATTCTCCCGCATCTACGGAAACGGGGCCGCCCTCGGATTCTCGCCGGCGCAAGTCAAAGAAATGACGCTTTGGGAATATTCGGCCTGCATCGATGGCTGGAACAGAGCGCAAGGCAAGGGCGCGGGCTCAGAAAACCCGCCGCTCACAGATGAGCAATACGACGCTCTCTGCGATATCATGGATGGTCTCTGATGGCAGACAATACCGCCGGAATGGAACTCCCGATCGGGGTCAGCGAAAACAGGCTTCTGCAGCAGCTTGCGCGTATCGAGAAGAAGGTGCTCGAAACTCAGAACAAGGCTGCAAAGGGATTTGTGAAGTCGAACCAGAAGGCCGTCGAGTCGTTCAAGGGGCTTTCGAATTCGGCGCGCGGAAACATCCAGAACGTCAGCTATCAGTTTCAGGATCTGGCGGTTCAGATTTCGGGTGGGACCAGTGCCGCGCGTGCGCTTGGGCAACAGCTTCCTCAGCTTCTCAGCGGCTTCGGCGCGCTCGGCGCAGTTATCGGCGTCGTCGCAGCTGTCGCCGTTCCTCTCGCGGGTCATTTCCTCGACATGGGGGAGAAGGGAGAGGATCTCGAAAAACAGATCGAGAAGCTCAAGAAGGCCGTGAGCGATTACCGATCGGCCGCCGAAGAGGCGGTCATTCCTACGGCTGATCTCGCGAAGAAATATGGCACTGCTACCGAGGCTGCACGTCAGTTCCTGCGAGCTCTGGAAGACATAAATGGTGTGCAGGCCGCAGAGAAGCTCAAGTCGTCGATCGACACAATCACCGAAAGCTTCGGCAAGCTATCGGCTGAGAACCTGAACCCGAATGCGCGACTGCTGGACCTCACCAGCGGTCTGAATATCGGCGGGTACGCGATCGAGGCAATCAACAATCTGAAAGAAAAGCTTGGGGCCACGACAGGCGAGGCGGTGGCGCTCGCTGGCGCCCTTGACGCGCTGCAGAACGCAGAAGGTGCGAAGGCTCAAGCTGATGCAGCGGCGGCGCTGCTCACCGCACTTGAGGACGCTCTCGGACCATACGAAAATATGAATGATGAGGCGCGCTCGCTTTATGCCAGCGTTCGCGATGCGGGTGATGCAGCTGGTGACATGCAAGGTGCCGCTGATGGAGCGGCCAACTCGATCGCGAATGCGGCGAGCGAAGCCTCTGCGCTCGTCGCGCAGCTTTCCGCGGCCGTCCGTGCGCTTGGTCAAATTCAATCTGGGATAGCAAGCCTCGATATCTCGAACTCAGGTGATCGCGCTCGTTTGGCGGCGCTTAAGGCAGGCAAATCTAAAGCCGAGGCTGAAATCGCCGGTAAAGTTCAAGAGAAACGGCTACAGGAGGCAGCCGCATTTGGTTCTTCGGACAAGATTGTCCGTGATCAAGCGGCAGCGAGCCTAAAGGAATTCGAGGACAAGCTTCGCCAGCAAGCGGCCCTTGACGCTCAGATTGCTGCACTCACCAAACCGCCGAAATCTGGCGGGAAGTCGAAGAAGGAAAAGCCCGGACTCTTCACCGCATCGGACGAAGAGTTACAGAATATCGAGCGCCAGATCGAGCTGCTGGGAAAGACGAAGTCCGAAACTGCAGCTCTCGAAGCCAAGTGGAAGTTGCTCGACGAGGCGAAGAAGCGCGGGATCGATCTCGACAGCCAAGTCGCAGGCTCCGGCGAGACGGTGCGCGAGCAGATCGACCGACAGGCGCAGGCAATCGGTGAGCTGACCGCAAAATACGAGCAGGCGCGCGAGCGGGCCCAGTTCTTCGACCAGGCTCAGCAGACACTGAAGGGCGGACTCGTCGACGCGATCGTCGAGGGCAAGAACCTGTCTGGCGTGCTGGAGGAGTTGGCCAAGTCTCTTGCGAAGGCAGCGGTGCAGGCGGCACTGTTCGGTGATGGGCCACTCGGTGGCGGTGGATCCGGTCTGCTGGGGAGCCTCGTTTCCGGGCTGTTCGGAGGAGCCCGCGCCTCCGGTGGACCAGTGACTGCTGGCACGCCCTATCTCGTCAACGAAAACACGCCGAATTCAGAAGTTTTCGTTCCCTCCTCGAACGGCGCAATTCTCAATGTTCCGCAGGCGCAAGCAGCGCTGCGTGGCGGCGGTGGTGTGGTAAGGGTGCAAGTCGAAGGCGGTGATCTGGTGCTCACAGACAGCGGCCAAATTGCGGCAAAGATTCGCGTGAGCGCGGTGCAATCTGCAGCCGCATCCGTTGCTACCAGTAAGCGCCAGTTCGGCAGCAACGCCCAAACATACGATATGCGAGGCACGACCTGATGGCGCGTCCGATCATCACGATCCCAGTCAAGCTTCGCCGGGATATGCAATTCACTTGGCGCATCGAGTGGCGCGGCGTCGATAATGGAACGTCAATCAGCGGCAATAGCGCTTGGGTGGTAAACCAGAAGCCGCGCTGGATCGGGACGCCCACCTTCGCAGCGCGGCGAACCATGATCGGCGCATGGCAGGCCATCATGGCGCAGCTGCAGGGGCGTCACGGAATCCTGCAGGTGGAGATCATCAACACGGCTGCAATGCCCGCGCTGGCGGCGCGCTCGACCGGGCTCACGTTCTCGAATGGGCAATACCTCAGCACCGGAAGCGGCGTGGCCTATGTGCCGACCGTCCTCAGCGTGGGTGCGGCGTCCAAAGGCGCGACCTCGATCAAAGTGAACACAGCAGACTTCCCGCCGGTCCCGGGCCAGATCATGAGCTATGCCAAGAAGCCGTTTCAGGTGACCTACGTCGATGACCTCGGCGGCGGTGATTATGAGGTCGGAGTTCAGCGCCTCGTGACGGACATCCCGGATGATGCCGAGATCCGCTGCGTTGGCGTAGGGCTGTTCGAACTGTCCGACGAAGGGCAGGGGGCGATCACCTATGGTCCCTCGCACTTCGCAACGCCTGCGCCGCAGCTGCAGGAGGTTCTGAATGCCTGATTGGTCCTCCGTGATTGGCTGGCTGCTGCTGGCTGAGATCGACACGCCTGACGGTCCTGCGCGCTTCTGGCCGGGGACGGATGGCGTTTTCACCGATACCAATGGCGACCGGTGGGTCGGCTCGGTGCTGCTCTCCATGCCACGGCTGCAGGCGTCCATTGGCGGCACGGCCCCGGCTGGGGAGGTCACGCTCGCCTATTTCCAAGATCCCGACAGCGACGACCTGATCGGGCAGGTGAAGGCGCTCGGGATCGAATACGTCGAAGGCCGCGAGATTAAGTTCTACGCTCAGCCGCTCTACACCGTCGATGATCTGGAAGCACCGCAAGAAGCGCCGGTGCTCTTCATGACGCGCACGATGGAGAAACTCGACTACACGCTAAAAGGCGCCGCCGATCGCTCCATCACGCTCAGCTTCGAGAGCAGCTTTCAGGACCGCAAGTCGGCGCGGCGCCATATCCTCGATCGTCGCGGCCATTCCCGCCTTCTCGGCTATGACAACCCGTCGCTCGAGTTCATGCCAACCAGCAATTACCAGGATGAGCCGCTGTTCGGCGGCTGACGAGGTTTCATGTCACCACTGTTTGTCTTCGCTAACCGCCAATCGGCGGCTCCTTTCATGTGGGGGGAGAGCGACTGCATATTTCTGCTCGCCGATTGGGTCCATGCCGTGCGCGGCGTCGATCTCGGGGCAAAGTGGCGCATGACCTATTCAAGCGCCGGGGAATGCCAGCGGATCACGGGATATTTCACCGACCCGGTCGGCTTCATGGATGCGCAGGTTGAGCCGCTAGGGCTGGAGCGCACCGATGCTCCGCAGCCCGGAGACATCGCGGTCTGCAACGTGCCTTTCACGAAGCATCCGGTTGGGGGCGTGAAGGTCGCGGACAACGCATGGCTGTTCAAGGGCGAAGAAGGGACCACGACGTTGCACAGCAAGCTTGTGGGCGTTCTGGCGGCATGGAGTGTTGGCTATGAGGGGTAAGCTACTTGCCGCTGCGCTGATGGCGTCCACAGCGCTCACGCCGCGCCCTGCTGCGGCTGAGCCTGTCAGCACGTTTGTAACTGCATTCATCGCTGGCTTCGGCGGTGGGTCTGCAATCACGGCCTCCCTTGCTACTGCTATCGGGGGCGCGACTGCTGCTGGCTACGCCGTTGGCGCGTTCCTCGGGACCACCATCCTTGGGCAGGTTCTTCTGTCGGTAGGGCTGTCCTACTTGTCTTCCGTGCTCGCTGGAAAAATGGGGGCCGTTAGGTCGCCTTCGCCGAGCCAGATATACCGTAACTTCGCCCAAGACATCAGCTACTTCCAATGGGTGTTTGGGGAAGCTCGCATCGGTGGGCCGCTCGGCTTCACCGGCGCATCGCGGGCGAATGATCCTGTGACCGGTACACAAGGCTGGAAGCGCCATTACACACCAATCTTCGCGGCACACAGCTGCGACAGCGTGACGACCCATTACCTTGATGAGCGCGAGGTTGAGATCGATGCAGATGGGCTAGTTACAACAGCGCCGTATGTATTCTCTACGGAGAGTGGTAGCGTTTTTAACGGCGGTATTTTTGGCGGTGGCGGGGTAACTGTCACTACTTCTTCCAACGTTCGCATCCGTCCTTTCCTCGGCCATTCTGGGCAAACTGCCGATCCGGCCATGGTATCGATCTTCCCAGAGATCACCTCCGCGCATGATTTTGCAGGGCTGACCGGCGCTCATATCTGGGCGCGCAACCAAGGCGCGGAGAGCTTTACGAAGGTTTACCCGACCGGGAGAGAGCCTGCCTATACGCCGGTCATTAAGGGCATGGATACGATCTATGACCCGCGCACAGACAGCTACGGGTACTCGAATAATGCGGCCCTCATCATCGCGGCATGGCTGACGAAGGTCTGGGGGCGCAGCGTCGATTGGGCAGAAGTGGCGACCGAGGCTGACATCTGCGACCAGCTCGTGACCAACCGCGACGGCGTTCAGCAGAAGCGCTGGACAATCGGTTGGTCATTCACAGACGACACTGACTTCGAGACGCAGCGCGCCCAACTTTGCGGGGCCTGCGATGCTTTCATCTATGAGCGCGAGGATGGCAAGATCGGGTTCAGGGTCGGTCGCTACGAGGCGCCAACTGTCACGCTGACCGATGATGATATTCTGTCGATCAGCGTCTCGGAGGGCGCGATGGGGCGTGACCTCCCGACCGAGGTTGTCGCGACCTATACGGAGCCGAAGAACGCATGGCGTGAGGCGAACACCGGGCCTTATGTCATTACCGAAGCTGAACGGCTCGTCACCGAGGAACCGAAGATTTACGCCGCTACCAGCCACAATCAGGCGGCGCGTCTTTGCAAGCGCATCGCCAAGGTGAAGCGATACGCGCGCAGCTACCAGATCACGCTCTCTGGCGCAGGCTTCAAGCTGTTCGGGCAGCGGTTCGTGCGCATCAAGACTGCGCTCTGGGATGAAGTCATCGAGGTGGGAGAGTTTGGCATCGATGGTGGCGTGTTCTTCCTCAATGGCACGAGCACGCAAGCCTCTGACTTTGACTTCGACGCCGCGACCGAAGAACCGACGCCGCCGAATTACGCCGCAGTCGCGACCGCAGACACGGTGAGCGTCCCGACAGGGTTCACTGGCTCGGTGCAAAGCGGTGGCGCGATCAAATACATCTGGGACGCGCAGTCCAGCGACCTGCAGCAGCAAATCCAGCTCCGCGAGAGCGGCGGCGATTGGGAGACGGTCACGCTTCCGCAGGGGCAGTCCGTCTACACGGCAACCGGCCTTCCTGACGGTGCGCAGATAGAGGCACAGATCCGCAACCGCACAAGTGGCGGCAAGGTCAGCGCTTGGTCTGCCTCCGAGACGGTGACGGTTGTGCAGAATACGACTGCGCCTGCCGCGCTCGATGCTTTCGACGCCACGGCAACAGGGTTCAACGTGGACGTCGCTTTCACCGCGCCGAACGATCCGAATTACTTCGCCACCCGCATCTATCGCGGCACGACGACGACCTTCGCAGACGCCGCGCTGGTCCGCACCGAGTACGGCATCCCGTCGAACGCAGACGCCTGGACCGACACAGGCCTCGCGACCGGCACCTATTACTATTGGGGCGTCCCGATCAACCCGTCTGGCATTCCCGCTGATGACGGCACCCTTCCTGCGACCGGCAGCGGCCCGGTTTCCGTGACAATCTGATCTAGGAGAACAAGATGACTTCTCTTCCCGTCCGCACGGTTGTGCGCGGCAACCCGCCTTCTGCAAGCCACCAGATTGATCCGCTGGAACTGGTCGATCTTCTTTCTGACATCCAGTACGCGCGCCGGTTCGCTGACTTCACAGCTCTAGAGGCCGACACGACTAACGTTGTGGATGACAATGTGATCGTTGAGGCTGGCACCAACGGAAAGCCGGAACTCGGGAAGACCGTCGCCGCTGGCACCTACACCGCAGATGGATCGCTCGTGCGTGACCTGACGGGGAGCGGATTGCAGTGGGTCAGCTATCGGCGTGAGTTCAGTTCTCTGGCTGAGATGCTGGCCGATCCTCGCACCGGTGACGACCTGCCAGTTGGAACAACGCTCACCATTCCGAGCATTGCTGCAATCTATCAAATCGTCACTTCCGGTGGAAATCTTGGCCTGACAAATGCAGGCGGACGAAACTTCGACGTGCTTTACGGCGATGTTCGCTCTTGGGGCGCAAAAGGCGATGGCGTAACGGACGATACAACAGCACTTCAGACCGCGTTTAGTCTTGGCGGGAGAATATGTATCCCAGCCGGAAACTACCTGATTAAGACCAAGCTTAGTGTTGTTAGTGCAACGGATATTTGCGGCGATGGTCGTACTAAAACGCGGATCACAGCCACGGGGTGCAGCGGAATTTTCTCCGCAGACGGCAATCAGCACGTCAAAATATCTGGATTGGAAATCGTCGGTGATCTGACCGCCAATACATATGGCATTCATGTAATAAACAATCCGCGCGGCATTACGATAAACGATTGCTATATCCGGTCTTTCGGCACCGCAGGCAACGGCGCAGGTGTTTTTCTAACTTGGAACGGTGTGTCCTTCAATATGTGGGGCGCCAAGCTTTCCAACGTTGTGGTCGAAAGCTGCGGGCGTGGTTTTGTCCTCGACCACACGCAAGCGACCACACTGGTCAGCTGTATTTCCCGGCTATGCAAGGGCGATCCGCTATACACAAACGTCTCGTCGGTTGTTTCCATCACGGGAGGCGCTTATGAGAACGCGCGCACCACGGACGGGGCGACGGCTTCTATCGCTTTGCACTTTACCTCCACCGACAATATCTCTGTGTCAGGTGTTTATCTGGAGAACTGTATCGACAGCCTAATCAAGCTGGATGGCTGCGCTTACGCCTCTTTCTCAGGGGTTCTGGTGAACAATACAACTGGGGCCGGAAACATCGTTGATCTGGTTGCCTCAGAGCATAACGTCTTTTCCGGTATCAGAGTCGAAGGGCTGGACGCTAGCGGCATTGTCGGCATTTCGCTAGACGCAACCTCGAATTATAATACGTTTATCGGTGTGCGGATAGAAGAAGATGGCTCAACCGCAGCAGGTTCTGTTCAAATTAGCGATGCTGGTTCTTCAAACACGTTTTTGAACACAAGAGGGCCTGGGACATCGCACGATAAACTGACCGTGAACGGACCGATCACCGCAAGTGGCAGTCTGGCCTCGGGAGGTAGCCTCACAGCAGGTGTGAAATCTCAAGCGGTTGGTAACGGTTTCGCGGTTGGGTCAGGCTTAGTTCCGACGCATGACGTTTATCTGCTGACGGCGACGGCATCAGTTGCGTCCTCAACCGTCACGGCAATCTCTTCAGGCGTTGACGGGCAATCCATCACGATCGTTAACAACTCCGCCTTCTCGATCACCCTGCGGAATGCAGCGAATACGCGGCTCGCAGGAGACGTGAATTTCATAATGGCGCAGAATAACAGCGTCACGCTGAAATATGTCGTCGCGATTGGCCTTTGGATCGAGACGGGCAGAGCCGCGTAACGTTAGGCAAGAAAGCATACCTCGCAAGAGGCGCTAGTATGAAATCTAACCAGACCACGACCCCGCCCCACAGGCGGGCTTTTTTATGCCGAAAGGGGGGCGGACGTGACGCCTGAAGAACACTCGATGATCCGGGAATTGCGATCGGAGATGTCCGAGCTGCGCGACGAGGTTTCAGCGCTTAACCGGGCGCTGCTGTTGCCCGAGCCTGATGGCACCCCGCCTTTCCTGCAGCGCGCTGCGCGCGTGGTGAACGCGGCGGAGAGCGGGTCGTGGGGCATCAAGTGGTCCGTCCGCATCTTCCTCGCGCTGGGGGCGATCCTCGCCACGGTGAGCACGATCAAGGGGAGCATCTGGAAATGAGGAAAACGAAACCTTGGACACTCGTCGACAAGATCGGCGGGCTCGCTCTCCTGGCATGCATTCTCGTCGGCTGCACGGTCGGTGCGATCTACTTCTGGCGCGCGCTCTGGCCTGCTTCGCGTTGGTATGCCCTTAGCGAGGTCAAGGTCGATGATGCGGACTTCGGCGCGCCGATCCGTGTGACCCCGAGTCGGGTGATCCTGCGCGACTTCAATGGCCGTTACGTCACCACGGTGCGATCTGTGCCGGAAAATGAGGTCATGTGCTCCGGCGGCGAGGACGTCCCCTACCGGGCAGGGGCCGCGCTGCGCGAGTCCATCGATCTGGACTGGTGGACCGCCGGAGCCATGCCGCCCTGCATGCAGCAGCTGATCCCCGGCCAATACGTCCTGACGACCTGCGTCTTCGTGAAGACAGGCATCCCGCTCGTCGGAGAGCGGGGTGAGTGCATCGATTCCAACATCTTCGAGGTGACCCAATGATGATTCCTGAGTGGAAGCTAATCGCGACGAAGGCCTGGTCGTTCCTGTTTTCGATCGCGAACGCGATCTTCCTCGCCGCGGCTGCTGGCTGGGAGACGTTCGCGCCCGAGGACCTGCACCTGAAGACGTCGACCTATCTCATGGTCGGCGCGATGCTGGCGGCCGTCACCGGTGGATCGCGTCTGATCCAGCAGCAGAAGCTGGCCGAGGCGATCGCGGCCTATCTCGCGGAGCAGGGCGGGGCGATCAGCAAGAAAGCGGCAGCGGCGATCATGGCGGCCGTGCTGGCCGTTGGTGTTCCTCTCACGGCTAAGTGGGAAGGCAAGGAGAATACGGCCTATCGCGATGTGATCGGCGTCCTGACGGTCTGCTATGGCGAGACGCGTGGCGTGAAGGCGGGCGACACCTACACCGACGCCGAATGCACGGCCATGCTGCAAAGCCGCTGGGCCGAGTTCTATACCGGGATGCTCCAGATCGCGCCTCCGATGCAGCAGGCGCCGATCGAGGTTCAGGCAGCGGTCACGAGCTGGGCCTATAACGTCGGGCTCGGGAATGCCGCGAAATCGACGCTTGCGAAGAAGTTGCGGGCCCGGGACTGGCGCGCGGCCTGCAACGAGCTGCCGAAGTGGACGCGATCGGGCGAGCGCTTCCTGCAGGGCTTGCTGAACCGGCGGCTCGATGAGCGGAAGCTCTGCCTCTCCGGTTTGAAATGATCTGGCTCGCTAAGAACTGGCGGCTGATGGCGGGAATTGCCTTGCTCGCCGCCTCGTTCGGCGCTGGCCTGTGGGTTCGTGACGCCTTCTGCCGCGCGAAGGTGGCTCAGATGCAGACTGACGCCGCAAAGGCCACGTCAGCCGCTCTCCGGGCTGCACGCGTCCGCACAGCCCACGCGATCACCGAGGCCAATGACAAGGCGCGCCAGCTGGCCGAGGCCGAGTCCGCGCTACTCACCGCTCGCGATGCCCGCGCCGCAGCCGAAAGGAGGCTCTTAGATGCGCTCGATTCTGATCCCGGTCTTGATGCTCCCGGTCTTCCTGGCGGCGTGCTCGACCAAATCCGCGGACATTGGGCTCAATGAGCCGCTGCCGCAAATCCGCGTGGAAGTCCCAGCAGCGGCGCGCGTTCCGTGTACGGCGCCAGAGACGCTTGTGGCGGCAGGCGGGACGCTACGTGCGGACGCTGTGACGATCACGCGACTCGGGGATGCGCTGATCGACTGCGAGCGCCGGCGCGCGCTGGCGTTAGGTTCGCTGCGGTAGAAATGAAAAAGCCCCGCGATCCGCAGGGCTTCTCTTGTCTCTGATGGCTCTCTGGATCACATCTTGCAGCGCTTCCGGGCCATCTCCTGATTGATGGCGTCGAGCTTGCCCTTGGTGACAGAGATAGCTGCCTCCTTGTCACCGCCAGACATGCTGGAGAGCGGAAGGCCGAGAAGGAACACGCCGAAAGCGTCGCCGCTGGCTGCATCTTTCTGTTGCGCGGACAGGTTAGCGAGATCCTGAGAAAGCTTCAGCCGCGTTTGGCTCAGAGAACTGCAGCTCTGCCCGGCATACATGCTCGATTCCATCGGGATCGCCGCGATCTCGTCGGGCTGCTTGGCGCAGGCACCAATTGCGACTGCAGCTGCGGTGAGAATGCCAACATTGATAATCGTCTTCACGTTTTTTGTCCCCTATTGGTGATAATACACAATTCGTCTTTACCCTGTGCCTCTCGACTTTGTCACAATTTATTGAATCTGGAGGAAAGTTTGTGGCTTTTCGGTCCCGAACGGGCGGGGCAGGTGCGGCCTTGGTCGCAGTCTCCGTTGCAGGGTGGGCACTGACCTGGACACGTGGCTCTCGGCGGGGAGAGCCAGGCAGCAATCGCTCGTGCGATGCGGCAGAGTGTCTTCATGCTTCTTTCCGGGGTTAGCTGGACTGTTCACTTTCGTTTGGGATCAGTCTTTTGAGCCAAGCCCGCGCTCCTATCAAAGTTGCGGGTCCATGAAGCCATCGCCACTCGTCGTCTGATGGGTCGTGACCCGCCAGTATCTTTGCCCATGCCGCGAACATGCGCGCCCAATGACAAGGAACGAAGCCGAGACGCATCCGCATATCACGTGCCCAGAAGGATGCGTCGCCGGGTAGGTTGTTTAGTACATGGTCTGGCAGAGGTCGTATTTGCACCTCCTTGGCTTGCTCTGGGCCCATGACAATAACGACGCCGGGTCGCTGATACTTCGCCAATCGGTGGCCTTCTTGTGGCTCCATGCGGCCCTCCCGGGTTAGTTGGACTTCGGCGGCGGCAGGCGCAGCGGCCCGTCCGTCTCGGTGATCGCATCACCCACGCGCCGACCGTCCGGCAAATGGATGTGCGGAAGAAATGCGGCGTCGGCATCGAGGAAGCCCGCGGCCATCATCGCCGCCTGCGCCTTGATCCAGTCGGCTAGGATCGCCCAAGCGGCGCTCTCTGCGACCTTGCGCGCCTTCGCTTCGTGATCCCATTCCTTGGTGCGGGGCCCGCGCTTGTTCTCGCGCTTCCACGCCTCGGCGTATGCTCCGACGCGAACGGGGGTCGTGACCTCGCGCCCGTGCAGGCGAAACTGCGCGATGATCTGATCGCTATCGTCATCGACCATAAACCCGACGGCGCTCGCGCCAACGCTGCGAAGCGTGTCGCGGATCTCTTTCTCGCGCGCTTGGCCGGCGGTCGATGATGCATAGGGCAGGGGCATCTGCTTTCCCTCTTTTACTACGATATAAGAATAACTAAGCGGATTGCCCGCGCCAAGCCCTTTTGCTACGTTGTGAGAAAATAGTAAGAAAGGCACAGCGCGTGAGCGAGGGTAAGGAAGAGGGGCACTTCAACGGAAAGTGGGCCGTGGTGACGGTTCACCCGTCGCTCCCGTCGAAGACAGAGCAGGTCGCCCGGGCGCGAGCCTGGGGCGTCACCGAGAGTATGCTGGGGCGAGACGATATTTCGGCGCTGATCCTCGATGACGTGTCGAAGGTGAAGCGCACGACGAACTGGATGGCGAAGCTGGAGGCGCGAGCCGCGTTCATCGATGCGATGCGGCTCCTTCGCCCCGAGGGCGACACTGTGTTCTTCGCGACTCCGCTCTGCGTCGGGTTCTCTGCCAAGCTGGCAGAGCAGACTGTGCGCGGGCTGTGGGAGGCCGGGATGCAGGTCTACGTGCATTCGGTGCGCGACAACGGCGCGGCGCTCTACGTCGACGGCGACGACCTGACAGAGTTCTTGGAGATGGTGCAGCTCGCGGCGAACGCGGCCTATCAGCGCCGCTTCCGGGCCCGGAGTTGACTACTTTTGCACGCTACCTGCGAATCAGCGATACTTGCCTCACATTCGAAAAGTCAACAAAGGATTTTGACAAAATGAACGAAGTGATTGGCGATCTGTTTTCTCTCGCGGGGCTCACCACAACCCTAATCGGTGCAGGCGTGACAGCGAAGGCGGTTATTCTTCGAGAGGATGATGCGATTAATATCGGTTTGACGCGCTACTCTGGCGGAGTACGCGAAGAAGATCTGCAGCTTCCGATGGTCCAGAACTTGCTCTGGTCTTCGCGGGCAGCGAAGTATGGTTTGATCATGGTAGCAATCGGCACAGCTCTTCAGGCGGTCCCGATCTTATGGCGTCTTATATACTCGACATGAGGGCGGATGTTTAATCGCGTAAA
The DNA here is from genome assembly GCF_003122275.1 of Thioclava sp. NG1. Taxonomy (NCBI): domain Bacteria; kingdom Pseudomonadati; phylum Pseudomonadota; class Alphaproteobacteria; order Rhodobacterales; family Paracoccaceae; genus Thioclava; species Thioclava sp. NG1. Next base: position 84,014 of record NZ_QFBB01000012.1, read on the forward strand.
CGAAGATGGCCGGCGGGAATACGTGATCGGTGGTCAGGTTTGGCTTGGGGGTCACGAATACCATCCGCCGCAGCCGTGGGCGAGTGGCGACGTATTCTTCGCTTGCCTTCTGGTCGCGATCATTACCGGATCGATCGGATTTCTGATCGGTCTGGCAGTCTGAAAAAGGAGCTGGTGATGAAGCGATGGCGATATCTCTGGATCGGGCTCACGCCCTTCATCTGGCACTGGCCGCACATGGATCGCGGCCTCGAGGCTGACCCGGTGCTTCGCGTCGGGCCGATTAGCATCTCCGGAGTCTGGCCGGTCTGAAAAAGGAGCAAGGTATGGGCCTGAATTGGAAGGCTGTCAGCAACATGCAGCCTGATCACTATCGTGCTGACACTCGACATGGGACGTATTTCATCGGCCCGCGCAAGAGCGATGGGGCATGGGAATACTGCACCCCTGATGAAGATTGGGGTGAGCACCAGTCCCACATCTTAGATGATCTGACGCGCGAAAAGGCTTTCGCTGCTGTCGAGGCGGATTTCGTCTCTCGCGAATCCAAATAGGAGCAAGAGATGGCGGTCGTGCTGGAGCCGAGTGGCATTGTCAAAGTCGATGGGGAGGTCATCCCTGGGCGTTGGCATGAGGACGAGCTCGGCGGCGTCTATTTTGAGGACGAAGGGGTGCTATCCACGGACACGATGTCCAAGGATGCACTTCTGAAGAAGCTAAGCGAGATGTACTCGCGACAGTCCAGATAGGAGCGAGACGATGGCAAAGCTTCTAGTGCGAGGCGTTGGGCGAGATGGGGAGAACCCACGTGCGCTGTCGGTCGCGTTCAATCGCGAGCCGACAGATGAAGAGCTGCGTATGATCGACGACTTTCTCCACATGATGGTCGATCAGTCAGACGTGATGGAGCCCGGTCACGCCGGGATCAATCGGAAGGTGCAATAGGGAAAATGGCCATGACCGAAGAGCAGATCAGACACATGGCGGAGCAGTTTCTCAACTGGCCGATTCCCGACGATTTTGCCCCTGACGGCGGGGTCAGCTTCGAGCCGGTTGGCAATGTCGGCACGCCGCACGAATTCCGGCGCCACCCGTCGGGCACCAACGTCCTCAATTTCACTCAGGCCGTCGCGATGGTTAGGCACATGGTCGAGAACCTGCCGCCCGCTGCGTCCAGATAGGAGTGGGTGCTGCGCTGGTGGGCGCCGAATGGGCTCTGCCCGCGGGTCATAGGTCTTCGGATTGAAGGCTCGCCCACCTGCCCAGCACCCAAGAAAGGAGCGAGGCGATGGAGTATCGAGTTCGCGAGGCTCGCGTCGAGGTTTGCAATGGTTACCGTTGTTGGCATGAGCGTCGGTTCATCGCAGAGCGGCGCGTTACCTTGCTCGGGATCATATCGTGGTGGTGGCCGGTGATCGATTGTGATTGGCGCAAGACCGCTCATGAGTCACGGATCGATGCTGAGCGTGATGCGGATCTCCGTAAGCCGCTGACTGCCCCAGAAGTCTTTCAGTCAAGATAGGAGCGAGCGCATGGGTGTGCTGGTCATCGTGACGTTATCCCTGGTTCAGGTTGCGTGATGGGAAAACTGCACGTCTCCCACCGCATCGTCGTCCGCGATGAGAATGACCGGATCGTCTCTGACGAGCCCTATGACAACTTCGTCGACGGCAAGGCCGTGTTCGATCGTGTCGAGGCTCTGCCGGGGCAGACGATCTCGCTGCAGCACGGGGCGCGGGTGATCTTCAAGAAGTTCCGGTGACCTCGCGCGGCTTTTCACCCTTCAATCTGTTACGCGTAACTGTTACTCGCTAAACGAAACGCCCCGAAGGTGAACGAATAGCGGTATAAATCGGGAATACAGCGCGAACATCCACACTGTCTTTGCCCTCCGAAGGCAGAGGCCGAAGGTTCGAATCCTTCTGGGTGCGCCATTTCCCCCAGTTTTCGGAATTTCAGCGCCTTGGGGGCGGCACAGACGCTATCGAGACGGCCCCGAGACAGACCCGATGAGAGATGCGATGACGACAGATGACGCCCTGATCCGCGCAGCGAAGCTCTCGGTCGTCCCGATGATGGATGGTGCCGAGGAGTCCTGAGTGGGCTTGTTTTATTGGCCGAAACCGACGCAGGCGAAATTTGTTGCACCGAATGTTGCACCTGAAACTCGTCTTTGACCTCTGTTTCACACCGATCGTAGCACCGAGTTCACCTGGAAGCACTCTCCTCGAACGTGTTCCGGTCGTCAGAAAGGGCGGGAAGCTGTCTTTCGCTGCGCGTCAACCGAATGGCCGCTTCCGGCAGATGCCAGTTTGTCGCGACGGTCAGAAAATACGCAAGGCGGTCGCGACACTATCACACCGGCTGTATTCTCAGAAAAAGACGCGAACAAAATATTGCCGATCATAGAGGATCGTTAATCCAGAGCGATTGTCTTCTCGTTCAGCGCCGAACAAGAAACTGATCGCTGCTTTACGGATAAAATTTCATGTTGGGCTTGCACGGTTGAATAGTGACCAGATCGCACAAAGACGCTCTGGTCTCTTGAGATGCCCGAAGGCATAACGGACGGCGCAACCGCAACACAGACGATCGCTGTGAAATATCCTCAGAACTTGTAACTGATATTTATCCCAAACGTAAGAAGGTCCAGCTCATCGCCTGAGGCAACGCCGCCGAAATCGTCGAACTTATGCTGCAGCAACTCAGCCCCGACCACAAAGTTGTCGCTAACGAGATAATCGGCCCCAACTCCATAAAAGTATCCGTTGCTGGAAACCGAAGAATTCGTGTCATCGGTAATCTTGATGTCGGCATAGCCAACCGTGCCATAGAGGAGGAAGCGTCCGAAATCGTAACCTCCTTCCAATCCCAGGCGGACAAGGTGGTCAACATCGACGTCGAACTTACCTCCTATTTGAGCTGGCGCATCAATCGACCCTTCGCCCACCATGTAGTCGAGTTCCCCGCCGAGCACGAACCGACCAAAGTCATGTCTGTAACCGCCAAAAACTCCGTAGACCTGACCGTTCACATCTGAGTCAGTCCCACCAGCGGTGTAGGTGCCATCGAAAATCTTATCATATTGCAGACCAACGTATGCGCCGGTCCAATCCCATGAGGGGGCGGCTTGCGCGACTGGGGCCGCGACAACCGGCTCCGGGGCCGGACTGTAGCTAAATCCTCCTGCGAACGCTGGAGCGGCCAACAGGGCGCCCGCTGCCGAGAAGAAGATTTTACGCATACCTATTAAGCTCCGTTTGCTGAGGGCGTTGCTCTCGAATTGCATCAAATCTCCAACACCAGGCATGCCGTAGCTTCAGGTGAACCAGTTGGATTGACGTCCCTTGAGAGGTCTTGGCCGAACACTTTCACGATTATTATGTTCACGGAAAAGTGGGAAAAGGGAGGGCGAAAATATGCGTTCGGCAAGTGAAGCTTTGAGCAACCGAGACGGATCTAACAGCCCGAATACAGGTCTTCGAAACAAGAGGCTCCGTCCTTCTCCATAAGCTCTTTTCACGAGATGACGCATGAACTCGCTGAGGTCGATAAAGGGAAGCGATTGAAAAGGGTCTATGCCGTGCTTCGCCGGTTTGGTGTTCAAAACCTTTTCTCAGCGATGCCGGTCCAACAAATCTTGCCAATCCACTTTCTTGGGGTAACGTAAGGTAAGCGCGTTGCGGTTCGGCTTGGCAGGAGATCGAAGTGGACGGCCCCACAATCCGGAATATTCGGCGACGCTTGGGCATCACCCAGAGCGAACTGGGCGAACGGCTTGGGGTCGATCAGGGCACGGTGAGCCGATGGGAGCGCGAAGTGGAAAATCCGCGCCCCGCAACGTTCGCACGTCTGAGATCACTTCTGGAGCGCGATGAGGAGCGGCGAGCCTTCAACAGAAGCCTCGCGATCGTGCGGTGTGACCTGCGCCCCGCGTCGCTCCTCGATCAGAACCTGCGGCTCGTCGAAATTTCGGCCTCCGGCAAGAAGGCCTTCATCAATCGCGGACAGGATCCCTTCAAGCTCATGGGAACGTCCTTCGAAACCTACTCCAATCGCATCGGCGCGCCGCATCTTCGGGATCACCTGCTGGAATCGGGTTTTCTCGACGGGGCGGCCCTTCTGTTCAGCTTTACGGTGAATGCGCGCGGAAACGGAAACGTCACGATCTGGGAGCCTCTGACGGAGGACGGGCAGTTTATCGGGGCGCTCAACTATATCACCTCCTTCTTCGACTTCCCCGCCAATGACGAATTCACAATCGAGAAGATCGGCTTCGTTGCGGCCGACAATCCCGGAACCTTTCATGTCACCCATGCGGGGCAGCGCGCCCATCTGATCGACGACGCGTCGTTATACTGACGGGAACCGGGGCGGCCGCAGCGCTTGGATGATCGGACCCTCACCGCGGAACTCATCCGGCCCGGCAAAACGCATATTTCCGCCCTCCCACAGATCACCGCTTCGTGATCAAATGCTAAGAATGACGACGGCGCATGACCTTAGCGGGAGATGCCATCCTCCTGCACTTCGCGGCACGCCGCTCGCGTTACCCGTTGCGCAACGCATTCAGAGAGGTCCTCAAAATGAACAAGCTCGTTCTCAGCGCCATGCTCGTCTTCGCGCTTTCGGCATGTCAGGAAGAGGAGGACAAGGCCGAGGAGACCGGCTCGGCGACCACCTCGACGACGCAGAGCGCGGAGCCTGCGAAAGAAGATACCGCGACGGCCGATGACGGCGGCGGCGCGATGTCTGAGGCCCCGAAAGCTGCAGCGCAAGAGCCTGCCGCGACGCAAGCGGCGACTCCGTCCGAGGTCAGCCAAGAGGCAATCGACGCCTGCATCGACGCGGTGCGCGCGGCGCATGGCGCGATGGGCGGCACGGTTTTGAGCACCGAGTTCTCCGAGGCGAATTCGCTTGTCATGCTGAAAAGCGTCGATGATGCCGAATGGCGTTGTCTCGTCTCGAATGACGGCAGCGGTGCGAGCGTGGAACAGGTGGGCGCTCCGACGTCCACGGAAGACAGCGCCACGGCCGACGACGGTGGCGGTGCGATGGATGGCGCGCCGCAGGAAAGCGGCATGCCGACAGTCGGTAGTCCGACCGATCTGACCGATTTCGTCGGCGCGCCTGCGGGTCAGGCAGAGGGCGGACTTCAGGCCCTTGGCTTCGAGTCCATACGATCGGAAGGCCTGACGACCTTCTGGTTCAACCGGGCGACCGGTGCCTGCGCGAAGATCACGACCTCCGACGGGAAATTCGCTGAAATCACGATGCTGCCTGCGGAAGATTGCTGAAAGCGTAAGGGGTAGAGCCAAGGAAATGACGCTCTGTCGGATACTCATCGGCCTCTTCGTGCTCCTCTGGATCGCGGCGCTGTTGCTGCTCGCGATCGGCACGTTTGGCTGGTTCGGACAGGAGCGTGATCCACTTTCTGGCGTCTTTCTGATGCCGCTTGGCCTGCCGTGGAACATGATCGTTCCCGTGCCGGAAAGTGCGGCCGCCCTCTGGGCGGCTGCTGCCCCCGGCGTAAACCTCTTCGTGCTTTTTATGGTTTGCAGAGCGCTACGCCGTCGTCACTGAGCGGCCCGCCCCCCCGTCTTCTTTGCTTATGTGCGTCGGCGCGTCCCGAAAAACGGCGCCACCTTGCCCTGAGGTCAACGGAATCTTCCAAAACGCATATTTTCGCACTCCCCAAAATCACGCCCCCGTGATCTGATTTCCTAACGCGTGGCTTGAAAAGAGATTTTCGGACCGCCGGTCGTTCATCCCGGAGCGTGAACGCACGAAATGATCTGGGCGCGCGTGGCCCAATCCAAAGCCGCGCGGCCTGTCCGAACCGAGAGGAGAAAAACATGCTTCAAACGGCCCCATTCCTGCACGCGCTTCGCGCCGCCTCGGCCGCTGCGCTCTGTGCGTTTTCCCTCGCGCTCGGTGCGCCCCAAGCGGCTGCGCAGGAGAGCGTGCCGATCAGCTTCCCACGCGGCCAGTCGGGCGTGACCATCAACGGCGCTGTGATCGGTAGGGACTACATCGACTATGTGCTGCGCGGGAACGCGGGCCAACGGATGAATGTCGACCTGACGGTCACAGGCACGAATGGCAACGGTATCGCCTACTTCAACATCCTGCCCGCAGGCATGGACTATAACGGCCTGTTCGTTGGCTCAAACGAAGGCAAGTCGGCCAGCGTGATCCTCCCCGAAACTCGTGACTGGGCGATCCGCGTCTACCTGATGGGCAATGACAGGGATACCGGAAAGACAGTTGGCTTCTCGATCAAAGTCTCGATCACCGGAGAAGGAAGCGGCAGCGGCTCGACTGCGAGTGGCGGTCAGGGCAGCGGACTGCTCCCGGAAGAGGATATCTTTGTCGTAACGCTCCGCACGCCGGGGGATACGCTCAACGTTCGCAACGCCCCGCGTCCCAGTGGCCAGCTGCTTGGCAGACTGCAAAACGGGACAGTCGTGAGCAACGTCGGCGGCTGCACGATGTCGGACGGTCGGCAATGGTGCAAAATTCGAGATCCGCGTAGCGGTGTGCAGGGTTGGGTCGCGGCCCGATTCCTGCGCCTTCCCAGGCCGGGTGGCGGAGAAAACGGCGCAACCGCCGATGATGGCGGCGGGGCAATGGCGGGCAGCGGGTCGGCAGACATCCGTGTGCGGTTCGCGCCCGGATCGAGCGGCGCGGAGCTCTCCGGTCAGCTTCTGCCGCAGAAATCGCAGCGATATATCCTCGGCGCGGCCAACGGGCAGAATCTGTATTTCCGGCTCGCCGCCAACGGGCCCGGGATGACCTACGTGATCTACAACCCGGACGGGTCCGTCCTGCTCGACGAAATGCCCGCGACCCAAGAATACCGTGGCCAGCTCTTTCAATCGGGCGACCACATGATCGACGTCTACAACACGTCCAACGGCGCGCAATCTTACACCGTCATCTTCGGTATCGACTGAAGCTCAAATCGAAATTTCATCTCAATGGAAGGAAACGGAACATGCCCAAACTGATCGGAATTACGGCCGGTTTCTGTGCGCTCACTGCGCTCTCGGCCTGTGTCGAGAGCACAGGCGGATCGGCAGCCCAAATGCCTGTCGCGCCCGGTAGCCCCCCCTTCATCACCAGCATGGCCCCAGACGTCAGTCAGGCAGCGATCGACGCCTGCCGGTCGGCCCTGGCCGCTCAGACAACGGGCGGTGTGACCGTGGTCGGTGGCGAGACGTCGCAGGCCGCGACGGCCATCTATATGCGGGTCGGCGCGAACGGCGCTCCGTGGCGCTGTCTGGTCGGCGCGGACGGCAGCAACCCGCAGACCATGTTCATGGGTAGCGAAGGCTACCTTTGATCCGCACTGACTTTCGGGGTGGCGGCGCGGGTCGTTGCCCCGAAAGTTTCACCAGATGGAGACAGCCGTGCTCGATACTCTCGGCACGCGTGTCAAATACGCACTCATTGGCTGCGTCGCCCTTATCATCGGGTGGTTCATTTCACGCACCTTGGACTTCGGAAGCACGTCCTGGTGGTCCGCCGCTCTTGCCGGGCCGTGGGCGGCTACATCGGCGGAATGCTCGGGGAGAGACGGGGGAAATCCTGATCGGGGTCGAAACCCGCTCGCCCATTTTGACAGGTTTCACACCAATCGTGGGGACCCAGTGATGAAACAGAGACTAATCATGGCCTTCGCGGCCACCGCTTTCGCAGCGCCCGTCTTCGCGCAGCAAGGGCCCGCAAAGGCGGTCGGCGCCGGGATGGGGCTCATCATCGGCATTCTGATCGCCGTCGTCGTCGGCGGGATCGTCGGTTGGCTTGCGAGCCTGCTCGTGAAGGGGGCGGGGTCCGGTATCGGGCTCGACATTCTGATCGGGATCGGCGGCTCGATCCTCGCGAGCGTTCTGCTCCGGCTGTTCGGAATTCAGATCGTGAGCGTCTTGGGATCGCTGATCGTGATGTTCCTCGGAGCGGTGCTTCTGCTGCTGATCGTGAAGATGATCCGAAAGGCCTGAGCCCTGCGGATCACGCCCGAATTCAACGGCGACCAACCTGGAGGGAGAAAAACATGAAGACCACTGTGACCATTGCAGGCCTGTTCGTGGCCTCGGCCCTGCTCGCAGGCTGCGTCGAGACCGGAGGCTCGGACCCGGCGCTCAGCGGCACCGATGTCCAGTTCGAAGCCATGACCGGCCCCTGCATCGTGCAGGCTGCGACCCTGACCAGCACCAGCGCGGGCTCGGTTACCATCCTCGACCGTATCCAGACCGGCGGCGGCCCGATCCTCACGCTCATGGCGGGCGGGAGCAAATACACCTGCCGCCTTGAAGCGAACGGCAGCGTCACAGTCTTCAGCGAATACGCGAACTGACGCGCCGCCTCCGGCCTCGCCTCCCTCATAGCGGGGCCGCAGCCAAGATTGTCCAACCGCGCATTGATCTGAACTGGCGCGCAAACTGTCGAAGGAGACGACCATGAAGACGAAATTGATCTGGACCTTTGCCGCGGCCCTTCCGCTTGCCGCCTGCGTGGAGACCGGCGACACGAGCATGCCGGAGCAAGGTCGCCCCGCCGTCGGCAGCGAATACGACCTCTCTTCCTTCGAGGGCGCCCGGGCGGGGCAGGCCGAGATGGGTATCATGGCACTCGGTTATGAACGGGTTCGCTCCCAAGGTCTGACCTCCTGGTATTTCAATCGCTCCACCGGCGCCTGCGCGCGCATCACGACCGCGGACGGTCGCTACTCCGACGTGACCATGTTGCCCGCCGAGGATTGCTGACGGACAGACGGAAGCTACGGTTTCTCGGTCAGTGGGCTCGTGAGAAGTCTGCATTCGCGCTGCGCCGCTTTTTTTCAGAGCTGCCTCGGTGCCGGTTTTGAACTATGTGTTCCTGAAAGATAGATGCGGGGCTGCACATCGTGCAGCCCCGAAATCATCATTCGGATAACGCGTCGCTTTCGCGGGAGAACCGCCTCCGAGCGATGGTGATTGGGGACCGAACGTTATTTTTTGATTGGAAATAGCAGACATTGGTTGGGGCTAAGGTCTACGACAGCAAAGGGCCGTTCGCCACGGGTCCGTAGGTCTGGGCGGGAAGCGGAAGTTCGCTGCGCCGATCACCGAATGACCGCTCTTGGAAGCTCAGTAAGAAGCAAATCGTCACGCGCTTCTGTGCACGAGATTGAAATCTTACGACATGGTCTTCGACGAGACGTGATGATAGTAGATTTCATGACGGATATTCAAAAGTAGAGAACCAAGATCATGTCGCTTTTCTCCGGAACGCCCAAGCCAGAAGAGGTCTTTACTCCTCGTTCATCCGACGTAAATCGCCGATCATATATTCCGCGTCCAGATCTGGAAGAGGAACTCGCGGAGGGGCTAACTGAAAGTCAGCATCTGATCATTTTTGGAGAAAGCGGCAACGGAAAGTCATGGCTCTATAAAAGAGTTTTTGAAACTGAACGCGTCTCTTATGAAGTCATCAACCTTGTTCAGGCCTCAAGGCTGGGATCTCTCGGCGCCGCTTTCGAGGATAGACTCGCAAGGAATGAAGAACTCGAGAAGGAGGCTTATGAGCTGGCGAAATCAGGCGGCATCAAGCCGCAAGGTGTCGGTGTCGATTTCGAAGGAACTTGGACCTATGTAAAGGGCAAGAAAGAGCCTTTCGAAAGACTTTTGGCTTACGTTAGAAAGAAGGCTGGCAGGAGCAAGGCGGTAATCGTCTTAGATAATTTCGAGCAGATTTCCAGTGACGCGGATTTGTGCAAGCAAGTCTCGAATTGCATTATCCTCTTGGACGACCCCACTTATTCTCAGTATGAAGTTAAGATTGTAATTGTCGGAACCCCTGCCGGGATAGATGAAATACTTTCAAAAAGTGATAATCTTCAAACGATTTCAACGCGACTTAAAGAAATTCCAGAAGTTGAGCGGATGACGCCCAACGAAGCCAAGTCTTTAATGCGCTTAGGCCTTGAGAGTGCGTTGAAGCTGAAGGTAATAGGTAATAGCGAAATTTTCTATGATCGGATGCTAAAGGTAACTGACAGAATTGCACTCGAGCTTCAAGAGTTGGGCTTAAAAATCGCAAAGGAGGCTCGAAAGAAGGATGGGAAAATAGACCAAGTTGTCTTCGACAGGGCGACTACTAAGTGGGCAAAGAATTCTATTCGCTCTACCTGTGCCATGTTGGCGGATCGCCTAAACTCAAGTGAAACCAAGGCGGCCAGGCGGAACCAATGTCTATACGCTTGCGGTGAGATCACTAAAGACACTTTTACCTACAAGGATGTAGAAGCAAAGATTAGAGAGCTATTCCCTGAAACCACAAAAGATGTGGCTCTCAATGTATCAGGAGAGTTGTCAAAACTTTCGAAGGACGAGAATCCACTGCTAAGGCGCATTGAGAGCCAAAAGTCTTACAGGCTTTCAAGCCCAAAAGTGCGAATGGCTATACGGACCATGCTGGCTATCAAAGAGGGTAAAGTCGTCCGTGTAATCAATGACATATAGACATTAGGCAGCAGAAAGTCACCCCGCTTCGTTTTTGCGTCAATGGAGCGACAACGCGCAAGGTGGTTAATGGTCTGTTCCAGCTGTAGGTGAGTGACGTCAGATGATCCGGCTCAAGGTCCGTCGCGTCCGCGTTGCTGACCTCTGCGCGCAAGGCCATGCCGCGTAATGCGTGAATGACTGGTCCGGTGAAGCTGCACCGCAGCGCTGGTGATCTTGGCGAGCGGCCGGTATGGGCCGAAGCAGGAAGCGCGAATTGCGGACGTTTGGCGCATGCGCGAAATCAAACACATGGAGTACGTCGTTGCGACTTTCGTCGTGTCGGCGTACGCGATGCTTTGCGGCGTCGGTCGTTCCGTGATCGGTCTCAAGAGTTTCGAAGATGGGGGCGATATGCATGAAGTTCTCCCCGTAGAAGGTTGTGGACACAGTGCTCGCTTGCTTGTTTGATTGGCTTTTTGTTCGCATCGACTGAATAACTTGACGTTTCGTCGGTGCTCTCTGGCCTTTGTTAGAGGCTGACCTTGGGGCCACTGATGGTGGGAGTGACGGTGAACGACCGGAAAACGAATTTCGACAGCTATGGCGAATACTACCGCGCAATAGCTCAAGAGATCAGCGATGCAGAGCTCCGCGAACGCGGGATGTCTGCGCATGAGGTGCTGCGTGTGCGCAGCCTGAGTGCTGTTGAGCGCTGCGACGTCATAGCAGCGTTTTTGCTTAAAGACTTGCTTGGCGGATTAAAGTCCCAGCATTGACTGCTATAGGCTTTGAGGCGTCGCGAACTCTCGGTGTTTGATGGCATGACATACCTCAGGATGCCGATGAAAAGAGGGCAGGCGGATGCGAAGAACTATTAGCGCATACTGCTCGCGCGAAAACTCGAGCGCGGTGATGAGGGCTTCTCGTGTCCGAAAAGTTTTCCGGTTCAACGGGGACCTTACGCCCCTGGGGGGCATAGAATTTTCTCTTTGGAGTCGTAATCTGGTGCCACATGGGCACCAGATTGTCTTCTGTGATTTCCAACAGAGCGGAACGCGTCCCTGGATAGAGCGGTCCCGACCGCTGAAAGTCTGAGAGTTCGATTAGTCTCAGGGAGATTTTTGGAGGGCTCCGTTTGCCATCGAACGCCGCATTTCGATGAATTCCGTTAGCCAAGCCACAGGAATTCCTTGATCCCACGCTTGGTTGAGATCGAGGTTGCCGCAAGGGATCGCTCCAGTTTTCAGTGCTTTCAGGAAGTCTCTCAGCGGCTTCCCGAAATAATCCTCTGCTACGATTTTAGTTGGGATTAGCGAGGTCGCGCCAAACTTCGCAACAAGTATCATCATGGTCGACATCGAGTTGATCTCACTTACGGAAAGAAGCATTGCGGCGCTTGTCCAGATATTCAGCGAGATCCAGTATGTGGACGCCTCGAGGACTTTTCTGACTGTCATCCATGCTCATCACCGGTAGTGCGATTTCGCCACGGCTTACCTTTTCGTGGAATTTCGCTTTTCCAACGTTGAACCAGTCACGGGCGACGATTTCCGAAGGGATCATGACCTCGTGTCCGTATTTTCCAAGCAGGATGTAAAAGGTGTTCATATGCTTTCCTCTCTTTGTAAGGGCGACCGGATGGGTGCCTGAACGAGAGATGCGAACGACTTGCCGTGGACGGGCGAAGCTGTGATTAGGGTTTGATATCCACTCAAAGTCGCGACGCGGAGCCAAAGGAAGAACCCTCGCCGGGGGTGTGCCGACGAGGGTTTTCAGTAATCACATGAAGCGCGCAGCTTTCGCCAAGTCACTAAAGCGAGCGGCATACCAGCGCAGGCCAGCGTCGATGTTGTGTCTCTTTCCGTCATCAACGGGCAACGGATGGAATTCTTCAACCCGTAATGACAGCAGCGTGTCGCATGCTTCTTCGAGGGCGAGCTGCAGTTCCGGCGTCGCTTCACCGGGCTTGATGCAGCGCTCAATTGCCGCCCCGAATGCCGAACCCGGCACGCTTGGAAAGCGACGAAGAAGATCGTCGAGGCCTGAGCCATGGCGAGCCAGGAAGCTACGGACCAAGCGATCTGCCGTCGCCCGCGGCACACCAGTCTTCGGATCGATAGCAATTAGTACTTGTTTTCCCATTTCGGGTCTCCCCGGCATCCGATGGGCCGCCCTGTGCAGCCCTGAACTTGTCGGTGCCGTTCTTCAAGATCCCGCCGGCAGGAGGTGCGGCGGGATTGATCACCTGCTGGCATTTCGCGCGTGATCAGCGAGGACATGCGCGGTTGTTCCGGTCCGCGTTTTTGCATCTCCTCCCTATCCATTGGTCGTGATCGGCCGCGGCTTGCGAAGCCGGTCTCGCCGAAAGACCGGCTTCGGAAACCGCGGCTCTGCCTCGACCAGCGTTTCTATGGGTTATTCCCGTAAAAATCAGAGTGCCGCACTGTGGTGATCCTCGAGGCGCCGCCGAGCTGACGGCGACCACGACTTTTCGAACGAATATTGAGCGCTCATCAGCATTAGCGAAGTAGTGCAAAAGCGCTCAGGTCACCGAAGGTTTCGGTGATCTTGCTCGTTAGAGCGGCTCGGAGAGCGTTAAAAAATTTCACGACCGCGCAAGGATTTATTCGTAAGCGGTGTCTGAGCGGCACGTTGTCTGCGCCGGCGCGGACTGCGAGGTGATACCCATC
>NZ_QFBB01000013.1:0-90127 GCF_003122275.1 Thioclava sp. NG1
AGGGCGGCGAAAAAGCCGCTCGTCAGCAAGATAATCGTGTTGGTCGCAGCGGCAGTCCGGTTCAGCGCATTCTGCGCCTCGGCAAAGCCCGTCGGATCAGTGATCCGAACGGACAAGAAAACGATCAACCCCGCCCCGAAAACCAGCAATTCGCTGATAATGAGAACCCACATCAAAAGATCACCGGGCAACTCGTCCAATGCAGTTTGGGTTTGATCCGTCATACAGCAAGACCTTTGCAAGAGCCTTCGGCCCGTCACGACTCAATTGGCTTCAACCTTCGTCGCCATGATCTCTCCCTGCACCATTTGAATGCGCATTGTAAATACCAATTACCGCACACAAGATGACTCAATGCCCTTCTGTCACTTTCACGGTGGAACGAGGGGACCTGTGCGGCCACCGGCTGCGTCTTCGCAAATTTAGTTTGAGCCACAGCAAAGAAGCCCGCTTCTGTCTGTCTGATAAGAGGGCATGGAACACACAGAAACACTTCGGGCCCTTGGCCTCTTCGATGCGCGCGTGCCGCGTTACACGTCCTACCCGACTGCGGCGGCCTTTACGCCCGACACAGGCGCGTTCTTTCAACGCCATGCGCTTGAACGGTTGGACCCGGGCGAGCCTGTGTCGGTCTACATGCACATCCCGTTTTGCGAGCGGCTATGCTGGTTCTGCGCCTGTCACACACAAGGCACGAAAACCCTTGGCCCCGTGGAAAGCTATATCGAGGCGCTCGAGGCAGAGCTCGAAATGGTGCGAGCCATCATACCGGACGGCCTGAAAATGGGCCGCCTTCACTGGGGTGGCGGAACGCCTACCATCCTGCCGCCGGAATTGATACATCGTCTCTCGGAATCGATACGCCGTGTGTTTCCACCAGCTCAGGAATTTGAGTTCTCGGTGGAGATTGACCCGACCATGGTCGATCGCGCGAAGATCGAAGCTCTCGCCTCCGAAGGCATGAACCGCGCGTCGATCGGCATTCAGGATTTCGATCCCGAAGTCCAAAAAGCCATCGGTCGCCTGCAACCGTTCGAAACTACACGCGCGTGCGTCGAAGACTTGCGTGCAGCCGGCATCTCCTCTCTCAACACCGATCTGGTCTATGGCCTCCCGCACCAGAGCCTCGCACGCATCGAAGATACGATCGAAAAGGTTCTCACCTTTACGCCGGACCGCGTTGCGCTCTTTGGTTACGCGCATGTGCCTTGGGTTTCAAAACGGCAAAAGCTGATCGACGAAGACGCGCTGCCGGACGATCTGGCGCGCTACCACCTCGCCACGCGCGCCGGAGAACTGTTTGTCGCGGCTGGCCTCACTGCTATCGGCATCGACCATTTCGCGCGCCCCGGCGACACTCTGACGGCGGCGCTCGAAGCCGGACGGCTGCGTCGCAATTTCCAAGGATACACGACCGACACATGCAGCACTCTCATAGGGCTCGGGGCATCGTCGATTTCGCGCTTTTCGGAAGGTTATGTCCAGAATGCGCCCGCGACCGCGGCTTATCAGCAGCGGATTGCAACCGGTGTTTTTCCGGGCGCTCGTGGCTACCAGTTAAGCCCCGAAGACCAGTTGCGCGCTCGGGCGATCGAGGAGTTGATGTGTAGGTTCGCAGTGGATCTTGACGATTTGAGCCAGGAGTTCGGCACCGATGCCCAGAAGCTGCTACCGTGCCTGACGGAAATGGCCACGCGCTTCGCGCCATTCGCAAGGCTTACGGGAAAGCGCATCGCCATTGCACCGGAAGGTCGCCCGTTAACACGGATGATCGCTTCGGTTCTCGATCAGCACGTGCCCGAGGGTGTGCGCTATTCGCGCGCGTCCTGAAAGTTTGGCGCGCCATCGGAAAATGTCCGCTCTGCTTCAGTGGCACATCTACATGGTGCGGCTGGTGGAGAAACGTGCCTACAAGGCGCAACGCTAGCCGGCTCGTTTTCAGGAAAAAGCAGCCGGGGCGACATCTGGCGACCACTCCGGCTGCGTTGGATCACTCGTCGGGCGTCTCGTTTTGTTGCTTGCGCAACCAAGCCCGCATCGCGGAGATTTCTTGCTGCTGGTCGGCAATGATGTGACGGGCGAGCTCGCGGATTTCTGGATCGGTTCCGCTTGCCAGTTCGATCTTAGCCATATCAAGCGCGCCTTGGTGGTGGGGGAGCATACCCAACACGAAGGCCGCGTCTGGGTCGTCATGCTGAATGCCCGCCATCATGTCCTGGCGCATACTCTTCATCGAGACCTCGTAGGCGGCGGTTACTGAAGCTGCTTTGATCGGCTTCGAAATATCGATCTTTGGATCTTTTCCGCGATCGCGTAGCGTGACTTCAGCCTGTGGTCCGTGAGGATGCTCGGCCGAATACGAATGTGTTGCCATCTGTCCCTCTCCGGCTCGGATTTGCGCCATCGTCTGGACGTCGGTGCCGTAGAAAGCCGCATGCAGACCCCAGTAGGCGGTCGCAAAGATCACCAGTGCAGATGCAAGACCGATCGGGACCCCGAGGAGGGCGCGCCTGATCCAAGACCAGAAGTGCAGCTCACGCGTATGATCGACCGCAATCACGACGATGATGGCCATGATCAGTGCATGCCCGATGAGGTCGATCCGTCCGAAGGGATAGACTGCAGAGTTGAAGATCACGAAGAGCGCTATCGCTGAAAGTCGCCGCACGAGTGGGGTCGCAAGCAGACCGAAGCCCATTGTGAACTCGGCGACCCCAGCCATCGGAATGAACATGTCGCGCGGAATGCCAAAGGTGAGAAAAGGCTTTTCCTGCACGAGCGGATAGAACCATTCAGGATATGCAAACTTCTCGAGGCTCGACCACATCAGCGCGATGGCAACACCCCAGCGGAGGACTTCGAAGCGATGCTTGCGCCATTCAGGACGATCCGCCGCCTCGAGGACCAGGTAAGTCGCCACGGCGACGCCGAGCGCGAGGTAGTCGAGCAGGTGGAAGGGATCGTAGTCGCGTAGAGCGAGCACCCAGAGGAAGATGATACCCGCCGCCGAAAGGGGCTGCGTGCGACGCGAAACGATGCCAAGGGCGATCAGGAGCTGGACCCAGCTTACCCATTCCGCAGGAGTCTGGAGATCAGGCGTGAGGTAAACGCCTCCCACCGCGAAGATAGCAACAAAAAAACCTGCGACGACAATTCGAACGAAATTGTCTAGCTCCAGCCAGAGGGGATTAGAAAGGCTATCCATTGCATCGAGCGCAGCCACTCCGACGGTCGTGCGCTCCACCAGTCGCGTCGCGATGAAAAAGACCAGCACCAACACGATCCCGGACCAGAACCAAGTATCCGTCAGCGTCCGCGTGATAGGGGCCGGAGCTGCGCCGACGATATAGGGTGCGAACCACTTTACGTGGGCTGAGGCCGCAACTGGTGTAAGCGCGCTAAAGATCGCAAGGGAAGCGCCATGGCTCAGCTTGCGGGGGAGAGAGGGTAGCATCATCGTCCCTTTCCGGTGGGGATTGATGGTCAGGTTTTCGAACGGGTCGTCGCAAGGTCGCGCGGAGCCGCAACGGGTGCGTGTGAGGGAAAGGTGCCGCGTGACAGGATCGTGCCGTTCTCATCGACAACGAGGCGTAGCGCGCGACCGCCAAAGTAGAAGGTCAGCCGCCACCGCCCGGCATCGTCGTCGACACCGGCCTCGCATCTGCTTGTGACTTCGCCGTCGCGGAGTTTCGCGAGAACATCGGATGGTGAAAGGCCGAAAGCGCGTCCAACGAGTTCTGCATCGACCGTGAAACCCTCGGTGGTGAAAGACACGTTACGCATCACTATTTCCTTTCAGACCGTAGCCGGAAGAGTGGCCGGCAAGGCGATGTCTGCCAGCGTCGAACGATCGAGTTCCGCCAAAAACGCGGCCTCTGCGGCGTGGAGTCTACCCTTCAGGCCACAGACAGGGGTAATGCAGCACGCGCCGTCAGGAGAGAAACATTCGACAATGGCCTGGTCCTGCTCGAGAAGTCGCACGAGGTCTCCAAGAACGATCTCGTGAGCGGGCTGGCCGAGCATTGCGCCGCCACCGCTCCCGCGCCGCGTGGTCACGAAGCCGTGCCGGGCCAGGCGCTGAATGACTTTATTCAGGTGGTGGCGAGAGATACCGAACTCATCGGCGATCTCGGCCGTCGAGAAGGCGCGCTCCGGCGCGCTGGCCATCCGCATCAGCGCTCGGAGGCCAAAATCTGTGAAACTGGTCAGGCGCATATGGTGCCTCCAAAGAAACAAGTATTAAAAATGCTTGTTATAGGTTCAGGCGCGATCGCACAATGATCTTCGTGTCAAGTCAGTAACGTCCCGGACGCCACCCGCCTTTCCGCAACAGGCCGGACGGGGAGACCTAAAGCACCGAGGCAACTCGGCTTGAAGGAACTGGGCCGGCGCTCAGATTTTCCGGGCTGACCACAGGATACTCGTTTTGTGCTGAAAGGATAAGGCTCGCACAGAGCGATGCTCCCTTCGCGGTGAATGGTAGGCTAACTTAGGATCTCCCTAATCAATGCTATCGAAAATCGTTATTTTAGTTAACCTGCCCCGGTTATACCGAGAAGGCACGGGACGAGGGCCCTCGTGCCACTTTCGGGCAACGAAACAAACCGTTGGGGACTGCGCTGATGAAGATTGAAGACACCAATACGCTCGTCATTGGTGCGGGGCAGGCCGGGATCGCCATGAGTGAGCACCTGACGCGCCGGCGGATCGCACATATCGTCCTCGAGCGAGCGCGCATCGCCGAGTCCTGGCGCACGCGCCGTTGGGACTCGCTCGTCGCGAACGGACCGGCCTGGCATGATCGCTTTCCGAATATGGAATTCGAGGGCCACTCTCCTGACGCATTCGTCGGAAAAGAGGATGTGGCCGCTTATTTCGAGGCCTATGCTGAACGCTTTGCGGGTCAGATACGGAGCGGCGTCGAGGTGACGGCGCTCGCGCCGCTGGACGGGCGCCCGGGGTATCGCGCGGACACGTCGGAAGGAGCGATCGAGGCGCAAACCGTCGTCGTTGCGACCGGTGCCTTCCAGACACCAGTGATCCCTCCGATTGTCCCAGAAGCCGATTGGCTTAACCAGATACATTCCAGCGATTACCGAAATCCGGATGCGCTGCCGAAGGGGGCGGTGCTCGTTGTTGGAGCAGGATCTTCCGGAGCGCAGATCGCGGATGAGTTGATGCGGGCAGGGCGACGCGTCTTCCTTTCGGTGGGACCGCATGACCGGCCGCCGCGCAGCTATCGTGGCCGCGACTTCGTCTGGTGGCTGGGCGTGCTCGGGAAGTGGGACCGGCAGGCGAGCGCTCCGGGCGCCGAGCATGTCACCATCGCGGTCAGCGGAGCAAACGGGGGGCAAACGGTCGATTTCCGCAGGCTTGCCCAAAAAGGTATTACCCTTCTCGGACGCACCGAGACTTGTGCCAATGGCGTGCTTTCCTTCGCCGCGGACCTCGAACGCAACATCCGCCGTGGAGACGAGAACTACCTCGCGCTTCTCGACGAGGCAGACGCCTATGTGACGCGCAACGGACTCGACCTGCCTCCCGAGCCATCGGCCCGGGCGCTTGCCGCGATGCCGGACTGCGTGACCGATCCGCTGCAGACGCTCGACATTCGCGCGGCTGGCATTTCCACTATCATTTGGGCGACCGGTTTCGCTAACGATTACGGCTGGATGGCGGTCGATGCCTTTGACGAGGCTGGCCGGCCCGCGCATCAGCGCGGCGTGTCGCGCGCACCGGGGGTGTATTTTCTCGGCCTGCCATGGCTTTCGGGGCGCGGATCCAGCTTCATCTGGGGCGTCTGGCAGGATGCGAAATACCTCGCAGATCACATCGAGATCCAGGCCAGCTACCGTGCTTATCGTCCCGATCCCGCAGCGGCCCGCGCCGCTTCCCGCCCCGCTTGATCCGAACAGGGAAACATCATGGCTCATACCCGAATTCGCGCCTTCAACACGAAGGACACTTACCCCGAACAGAACCTCGACAATGATCTCGCGCAGGCCGTCGTGGCGCGTGGGCAGATGATCTTCCTACGAGGGCAGTGTCCGCAAGACCTCGACACCGCGAAGAATATCGATAGCCACGACCCGGTCGAGCAGACCCACAAGGTCATGCAGAACATCCGCCAGCTCATCGAAGAGGCAGGAGGCGAGATGGCGCATCTGACCAAACTTGTCGTCTACCTTACCGACGTGCGCCACCGCGAGGCCGTCTACCGGACAATGGGCGAATACATCCGCGGTGTGCATCCTGTTTGCACTGGTCTCGTAGTGGTCGCTCTTGCGCGACCCGAATGGCTGGTGGAGATTGACGCAACAGCCGTAATCCCCGACTGACCCGATTTCTGCAGCGAAACGGAGCACGCATGACCTTTTCTATAGTAGCCAGATGTGCGCAAAGCGGCCAGCTCGGCGTTGCAATATCCTCGTCTTCACCGGCGGTCGCAGCGCGCTGCGCGCGGGCGCGGGCCGACGTCGGCGCGGTCTCGTCGCAAAACGTGACCAATCCCGAGCTGGGGAAAATCATGCTGGACCGGATGGCAGCGGGCGAGGGCGCAGCGGATGCCGTGGCCGCGGCACGCGACGGCGACGATCATCCCGATTATCGCCAGCTTCTCGCAATTGACGCGCGCGGCGCGACATCGGTTCATTCGGGTCCGAAGGCCCTCGGGATATGGGCCTCCGCCGAGGGCCGCGACTGCGCCGCAGGCGGCAACATGCTGGCGGAGAATGGTATCCCGGCGAAGATGGTGGCGGCCTTCGAAGCGGCGGACGGTCCTTTCGGGGATCGCCTGATCGCGGCGATGAAGGCGGGTCTCAAAGCCGGCGGCGAAGCCGGGCCAGTGCATTCCGCGGGGCTGTTGATCGTGGACCGGCAAAGCTGGCCCTATGCCGATCTGCGGGTCGACTGGCTCGACGAGGGCTGTCCGATCACCGCGTTGTCCGATCTTTGGGCGCGCTACCGTCCGCAGGCCGACGATTACGTGACCCGCGCGTTGAACCCAGGCGCAGCACCGTCCTATGGCGTTCCGGGCGACGACTGATGCCGTTGCGGATCACGCTCCGCCAGCTCGAATACTTTATCGCTGTCTGCGATTGTGGTTCCATTACGCTCGCGGCCCAGAAGCTGAACGTCTCTTCGCCCACGATTTCCGCTGCCATTGGCCAGCTCGAGGCAGAGGTCGGCTTGACGCTCTTCAATCGGCGTCATGCCCATGGCCTGACCGTATCGCAAGTGGGGCGTCGGTTCCTAGAGGGGGCGCGGGAGGCCGTCGCACGGGCGGAGGCGCTCGGCGATCTGGCGAGCGACTTGGCCGGCACAGTGCGAGGCGACCTGCATGTAGGCTGTCTGATCACCTTCGCGCAGATCGTGCTACCGAAACTGCGCCGCAGTTTCATCGACACCTATCCCGAGGTCGTCTTCCACCAGTTCGAACGCGATCAATCTGAGATTTTTGAGCAGCTGCGGGATGCCAGGTTGGATGTGGCGATAACCTACGATCTCGACATTCCCCCCGATCTCGATTTCCAGCCATTGATCGACCTGCCGCCCGTTGCCCATTTCGCGCAGGATCATCCTCTGGCCGGGTTGCGCGAGGTGGCACCCTCGGAGCTTGTCGACCTGCCGATGATCCTACTCGATCTACCGGTGAGCACCGACTATTTCCTGTCGCTCTTCGGTGCCACGGGACAGCGCCCGCGCGTAGTGGAGCGGACGCGTGATATCGCGGTGATGCGCTCACTGGTGGCGAATAACTTCGGTTATTCCATCGCCAATATCCGGCCGATCACGGACCAAGCTCCTGACGGTGGCACGCTGCGTTTCGTGCCGATCTCGGGCGGACCTCGGTTGCTCAAGATGGGCATTCTGACGAGCCGGGGAGCGGAAACCTCCCGCACGGTCGCCGCTTTCGTCGAGCATGTCCGTGAAAATTTGAGCGATGCGAGCGAATTCAGTTTCGCGGCTGCAATGAGGTAAACCATGGAACTCTCCACCAAAGACATCCTCGCAGCGCTCGTCGGTTTTCCAACGGTCACGGACGGGCCCAACGGCGCATTAGTCGATTGGGTCGAAGACTTCCTGCAGTTGCACGGTTTCGCGACATGGCGGCTCGTGTCCGCCGATAGCCTGAAGGCGGGTCTACTTGCAAAGCGCGGGGAAGGAGACGGCGGCCTGCTCTGCTCTGCACACTCCGATGTCGTGCCGGTCGCTGGGCAAGCGTGGTCGCGAGATGCCTTTGGCCTCTTCGAGCGCGATGGCCGATATTTTGGGCGCGGCACGACCGATATGAAAGGCTTTCTTGCCTGCGTTCTAGCCGTCGTACAATCACTTAAGGTCGAAGCCCAGAGCATGCCTCTGAGCCTCGCGCTCAGCTGGGATGAGGAGATCGGTTGCCGCGGCATAGCCGAGATGATCGATACGGTAATCCCTACGCTGGGACGGCCAGACCTCTGTCTTGTTGGAGAGCCGACTTCGCTGAAGATCGTGGCCGGACACAAGGGCAAGGCAAGCTACCGGGCTGTCGCGACTGGCGAGGCTGGGCACTCGGCGATGGCGCCGCAGTTTCGGAACGCGCTGCACCCGGCTGCCGACCTCGTGCAGGCGATCCGGGAGCGGCAGTCCACACTCGTGAAGGAGGGCGCGCGGGACGAGCGTTATGACCCTCCCTTCTCGACAATCCATGCCGGGGTCTTGCGTGGCGGCACCGCGTTGAACATCGTTCCGGACCGCGCTGAGCTTCTGTTTGAGATCCGCCACCTCACTGCCGAGACGCCCGAGGCGATCATGGCGGGTCTCGATGTGCCCCGCAATGTGACGATCACGCAGACAGGGAGCTACCCGGGCCTTTGCAGCAACGCAGAGCACCCGGCAATCCGCGCTTTTGCGTCTAGCCTTGCGCAGCCGGACGCCGGCACCGTCGCATTCGGCACGGAAGCGGGATTTTTCGCAAAACTCGGCCTTGCCACGATCGTCTGGGGGCCAGGCGACATGGGCGACGGTCACCAACCCGACGAATCGATTGCGATCTCCGAACTCGAGAGCTGCATACGAATTTTGCGCGCTTATCTTTCCTGTTGAAGGTGGTTCTGCAGGCCTCTTGCGGGACGGGGAGGCGGTGCGGCGCGCGTGGAATCCGCTCGTCGCGCAGTTTGACCTCCGGTTGCTCGTTTAGTCCTAGCCTAAGCCAGACTAATAGAAAAATTTCTTTCAACGAAGCAGGGGCGGCGGCATTCAGGAGAGGTCCGGAATGAACATCTCCGGGCCAGATATGGAGCCTGCGATGAACGAGAACACTCCCGTCACCATCCCTCGGATCGATCCTGTCGCCGAACTCGCCGCCAATGTGGCGGTCCCGTTCGAGCACGCCTTTGCTATGCCGAGCTCCGTCTACACCTCAAAGGAGTTTCTCGCCGTCGAAGAGGAGCGGATCTTCGCGAAGAGCTGGGTCTGCGTCGGTCGCGCTGACTCGCTCGACGGACCGGGCGCCTACTTGACGACCGAGGTTGCCGGCGAGCCGATCATCGTGCTGCGCGACGCCAAGGGCGCACTGCGAGCGATGTCGAACGTCTGCCGCCACCGAATGTCGACGCTGCTGGATGGGCGTGGCTCTGTGCGAGTCATCACCTGTCCTTACCACGCCTGGACTTATTCGCTCGACGGATCGCTCCGCGGCGCTCCGGCAATGGAGATGAACGGCTCTTTCTGCAAGGACAGTTCGGGCTTGCCCTCGGTCCGCTGCGTCGATTGGAAGGGCTGGATCATGCTGACCCTCGATCCTGATCTGGCGGAGCCCTCGGAGATCTATTCCGAGGTGGACGATCTTGTCGGCTACCTTGACATGGCGAGCTATCGCGAGACGTTCCGCGAGGAGCATCGCTGGAACACCAACTGGAAGATTCTCGCCGAGAACTTCATGGAGAGCTACCACCTGCCGGTCTGCCACGCGGGTACGATCGGTGGCGCGAGCAGGCTCAAGGACATGGTCTGCCCTGAAGGTTTCGAGAATTTCAACTTTCACCACATCCTCAAAGCCGATTCCGTGCCGCTGGCACTGGCGCATCCGTCCAACACCGTCCTGGAAGGTGACGACCGCCGCCGCACGTGGCTGCTGGCGATTTACCCGTCGCTGATGATCACGCTCACCCCGGGCTATTTCTGGTATCTTTCTCTGCGTTCTGACGGGCCCGATCACGTGAAGATTCTATATGGCGGTGGCCTCTCGCCCGATTTCCTCGCAGATCCGGACGCGGAGGCCCATCTCGCCGCTCTCAAGACACTGCTCGACGAGGTGAACGCGGAAGACAAGGGCTGCACCGAAAAAGTCTGGAAAGGTATGCAAAGCCGCTTTGCCAAGCCCGGGCCCCTCTCGCATCTCGAACGGCCGAACTACGAATTCGCCCAGTGGCTTTCGCGAATGGTATCGACCGGCTGACGTGGACAGTGCCGGCTCCCGTGAAGAACGTCCGGCACTAATTCATAGACTCCGGTGTGCAGGTCGCCCTTGTAATCGTAGATGGGATCCTGATTACAGCCGGGGTTCGTGACCCTCGAAATTCTTCTGTATGGTCAAGGCGTCCTTCGGCGTTCCCGGAGCGTTCTCGCGGAAATACGGCTCGGGCACAGTTGAGATGGTGTCGTCGCCCGAGACCGAGTTCGAAAGCATTTCGACCGGCACATCTACGTCTATTGATTTTATCAAGCAAGAATGAGGTCTTAACCTTTCTCGCGCACAGCGCAGCGGGAGTATCGTAGGCAAGAAGGCGTGTTCGTGAGCGAGGTTCACGACGCTCTGAACAGACGCCGAGCTGCGAGACGGGTTAGCGAAGCAGACCAATTCCCACGAGGTGTATGTAGTAGGTCCATCACTTCAAGGATCGTTTCATGCTCTCCATCGTTTTACTTGTCTTAGCAGGCCTCATGGCCGGAATGGTTAATGCGATCGCGGGTGGCGGCACGCTTCTCAGCTTTCCAGCTTTGGTCTGGCTAGGCGTCCCGCCCGTGATGGCAAATGCCACTGCGACGCTGACAGCGCTGCCGGGATACATTGGAAGTACCTGGGCGTACCGGAACGACATTCGTGCCGAGGAAAGTCTTGGCCTCGCAGGCGTGGTAGGAACTGCGGCTCTTGGCGGACTTACAGGGGCCGGTCTGTTGCTGATTACCTCCGGAGAAGCTTTTGTCGGCATCGTGCCGTGGCTCATCTTCGCCGCGACATTGCTCTTCGCTGCAGGGCCTCGTCTCGTGGCGATGGTGCAGGCCCGCGGCGTGAAGGTAGGACCGGTGCTTTCGGCTGTCGCGATCTTTCTCGTTTCCGGCTATGGCGGCTACTTCAACGGCGGGGTAGGAATTATGCTTCTCGCGATGTTCAGTCTCATCGGCTTTCGCAATCTCCACGGCATGAACGGTCTAAAGAATCTTCTGTCCGCCGTTCTCTCGCTGGTTTCCGTCACAGCTTACGCGAGCGCTGGCCTGATCGCTTGGGACTCCGCTGCCGTGTTGGCCGTCTCGACCACATTGGGCGGCTATATTGGGGCGCATCAGGCGCGCAGAATCCGGCATACCGAGTATCTTCGTGGGCTGATTGTAGCGATCGGTGCGGTGTTGACGCTGGTCTTTTTCGTCATCTGACCGGCACGCCCGTCAGGGCGGGCGCGGACCGTCGTTTCACCGGCAATTCGGCGTCCGCCCGAGATCCGGAAAACGCTGGCCGCCCGGACTTGCTTTCCGTGGTGTTCGGTCCGAACATCAATGCGATCAAGGGAAGGGCGGTATGCGAACTGATAAAGAAGCGGCACGGGGACGGCTATGGCGCATAATAGAGGAAACCGCGCCCGCACCAGGAGACCGGCTTCCGCCTGAGCGGCTGTTAAAGGACCTTGTCGGATGCAGCCGCGAAACGTTGCGCGCTGCACTCCGCGCGTTCGAGGCGGAAGGTGAGGTCTGGCGGCATGTCGGACAGGGGACATTTCGGGGCCGGGCGCCGTTGTGGCGACCGGTAAAGGATACCCTTCTGCTGGAAGCGACTACGCCTGCGGATCTGATGGACGCGCGCAGACTGCTCGAACCGCAGGTCGCGGCGGCAGCGGCGATGCGACGGGAGACAGAGGACACTACTCATCTTCGCCGGTGTGTTGCTGAAGGGAAAGCGGCGCGCAACCGCGCCGAATGCGAACGGGCAGATGATGCCTTCCACCAGACTGTTGCCCGGGTGGCGTGCAACCCGGTTCTGATTGCGCTCCTACGACATTTTTCAGGCACACGTTGCCGCGCAGTCTGGCAAAGGGAATGGGATCGAACCTACCGACGCGTCGGAGTCGAAGAGTTCACCCTTGTTCATTGTGGTCACCACGAAGAGGTGGTTGCGGCGATCGCGGACAGGGATCCCCGTGCGGCGCATCGTGCCATGGCCCATCATCTCGAAGTTGTCAGTAGCGCGATGCGAGAGGCCGATCCGTAGAGACCCAGCCGATTGAGCTGCGCTCTAACGTTAGGCATGCCGAGAACCGCCCCACCGAAGGAAGCTACATGCTGCATCTTTTCGTCTGTATCAATTATTGACCATTGCGCCAGACAGCACGTTCCGTAAGCTACCCTCGATCTGATTTCTGTTCTCGCGGGGCGTCGAAGACGATCGTCTCGCCCGGAACCACGAGATTAAAATCGATGAAGATCGCGCTTCCAAAAGCTCACGTCGGTTTTGTCGGTGTCGGCGTACTCGTTATGAACTTCGGAGCCTTGCGTGCGAACGTCTCCGATTCCTTCCGCTACTTTGACTTATGCCACCCCTTAGGATAACCCAGCCCGGAGGTGCCCCCCCGACGCAGGAAAAAGTTGACCGGGCAAGGCTCCGGAAATCCCAACGATCGAAGGGCGCGATGGCGTCTCGCCCCGATCCAGTTTTTGTCCTGAACGCCCGGACCTGTCGCTGGCGGTGTCCGGCGGCCTCCCGAGGAAGGACGCTAAATGCTTCACATTCCGGATGTGCGCCTTCTGCGTCGTCTCGCACAACCCGCGGGTGTTCTTGTCCTCGATCATCCGCTGGCGCAGCGGGGTGGTGTTCTTCTCCTCCGTGGAAATCTCCTGTCTGAAGGGGGGAAGACCCCCATCATCAGCCCGGAAAGCTCGGCCACATAGAAAAACGCGGAAATGACGGGCAACACCAGCCACGAGCGCCATCGCCGCGGAGCGGCTTAGTCCTTACGCCCTTTGTTTCCCGGGGCTGCAGGCGCAAATGGTTCACTGGAAATATTCGTTATGTCCGCCAAAATGTGGCCAGACTATCCCAACGCAACGCGGCAAGGGCCGCCTTCTTCTTGTGTCGTCCCGTAGCTCCCTTATACATACAAAACTCGCCAAGCTTTAGTCCTAGAGGTTTGCATGCCGTGGAAGGAATTCGAAAAGCACGCCGAGGCCAATTCACAGCAGATTTATCGCACGGTGATCGAGGGTGCTCCGGCAATGCTTTGGCTTGGCGATGCAGAGGGCAAATGCGTTTTCCTGAACAAGATGCAGCGCGAGTTCTGGGGCGTCGCCCTGGAGGACATTCCCGATTTCGACTGGACGAGTTCACTGCATCCCGATGAGGCCGCCCAATTGGCTGAGCCGTTTCGTGCGGCCATGGAGAACCAAACCGAGATGCAGGTTGAGGCCCGATACCGCCGGTCCGATGGCGTGTACCGGATACTCAGAACCGTCGCGCAGCCCCGCTTCTCCGACGGCGGCGAGTTCCTCGGCATGGTTGGTGTGAATACCGATGTTACCGACCAGAGGGAGAGCGAGGAACAACTGAGGCGGGCGATGGAGTCGCTCTCCCTCGCCACGAATGCTTCCCAGCTGGGATGGGGGACGTGGGACACGGGTGCCGACATCGCCGAGTGGGACGCGCGGGGCCGCGAGATCTTGGGGCTGTCACCTCACGAGACAACTGTCGAGTCGTGGCGGCAGCGCATCCACCCGGAGGACGGAGATGCGGTGCGCAGCGAACTTGAAACCTGTGTCGAGAGCGACCGCACCTTTGACGTCGTCTATCGTGTTCTTCACCCGGACGGGAAGGTGATCCGCGTGCACGGCACTGGCATCTTGCATAAGACACCAGAGGGCTTGAGAGGCACCGGCCTGGTTCGCGATGTGACCGAGCAGGCGAGGGAAGAAGAGTTCCAGAAACTTGCCATCCGAGAACTCAACCACCGGATCAAGAACTTGCTTGCCCTCGTTAATTCGCTGGTATCGCAAACCAACGCTACCGGGGACGCGGCCGACTACAAGGCCACCCTCCAAGGACGGCTACGAGCACTGGCGGCGACAGTTGGGATCTCCGCTTACGGCCCGTCGAGTAGTGCCGACTTGGAAGAGCTCGTCGAGGCGGTGTTGGGTCCTTATTCCCTCGACAGACCGGATAGTATCCGGATTTCAGGCCCCGCGGCCCGCTTGCCAGAGCGTTATGCACGGATCGTCGGCTTGGCGTTGCACGAGTTGGCCACGAACGCGGTAAAGTACGGAGCGCTCTCGTCTGCGGAAGGCCACGTCGACCTTAGCTGGACCCATGCGAACGAGAACGGCTCTGACCGTATCCGGATAGTCTGGTCGGAGACGGGCGGCCCGATCGTGGAGGCCCCGTCGAGAAAAGGTTTCGGTTCACGTCTGTTGCAGGACCTCGTTGCGATGGAGGCCGACGCCCAGTCGGAGCTGAGATTTATCTCGACGGGCGTCCGGTACAGCCTCGATCTCCCAATAGAAAGTCCGCCTTCCGCGCCGGCGCGCGAGCAGATTGCAGAGCAGAAAGAAGCGTAAATATCCAGAGATGTTCCCGCGACTACGAAGTTATTTGCCCGGACAAGCTCCCGCCGCGCCGGAAGCTACATGGACGGCGAAACAAAGGCGCGGACCGACACCCACGGACGCACGTTCGGAGACTTATTCTGGCTCGAAGTTTTGGGCCGGGTGCCGACCGGGGAGCCATCGCGCAGACACCGGATTTCGCAGGCGCGACGGGATCGCTTGTGGCGACGCATGGCGTCGAGAGTGATAGTTGTCTGGGAATATGCGCAGGAGCCAGAGAACGTCTTCTCAGTCCATCACAGCAGTATCGGGGCACGTCGCGGCGGACATCGGTCTTCCTCTGTGAGTATCGCGGTGCTGCGAGGGTAAAGTGTTCTCTCATAGGGTGTTAGAACGTAAAGGTCTCCAGTGCTCCGACGTCGCCCCCATCCTCAGCTTGGCAAACCGAAATCAGCAAAAAGGTTCGGGAAAAGTCGTTCCCGATAGTCCAGCGGAAACGCCAGTCTTACCGGCGTCTTTGGCGACGCGGACGTCAGATACCCGGCATCGGTCAGTTTACTGAGCGTATTGCGCGCCGTGCGTTCGGAAGTCTTGAGAACAATCTGCGCCTCGCCACGCTCAAGCTTGCCATAGCGGAGGACGGCCGAGATCAGATCTGGGGCGCGCTTGTCGTCAATGGTGTCTTCGACAAGGCGTCGGTAGCGATTTTCCAGGCCGCCAAGGTCGAACAGCTTTGCGCAAAACGTGATCTGATCAAGCGTAACTTTCAGAAACCATTCGCTGAACGCCTTCAATGCTGCTTCAGACAGGTTGCCGCGTCCGTCGCGGTCTCCGCGTCTTGGACTGTCTGCAAGGTCCATCATGCGCTTGTATTCACCGCGATCAGTCAGTCCGCGAGCAAGTCCGCGGGAAACTGACCAAAGGCCTTGGCCGCCAATGCCGGCTGTCAGAGCCATGGCATGGGACATCAATCGGCTGACGCGCCCGTTTCCGTCTGGGAATGGATGGATGTAATTCAGTCGATGATGCGCCGACGCAATCGCGATGATCCGCCCGCTTGAGGACTGCGCAGCGATCTGGAAGCGCTTGTCAAAGTGTTCCATGAAAGCGGCAACGCGCGGCGAAGAAGGAGGCAGGTGACGCCCGACTGCTACTTCCTTGTCGCCGTCCTGACGCATGCGCCCGGGAATGATCGGTTCGAGTGTTCCGTCTGGGTGCTCTATGACTCGAAACTCATCAGGCATTTCGCCGTAGAAAGCCTTGTGCACCCAAGTGAGAAACTCAATGGACGTGGGGCGGGGCAGGGTGCCCTTTTGATGCATCTCGTCGATTGCCCTTTGAACGATGACATGCGCGCGCGCTTCCAGCGCAAGCGGTCGGGTCTCCTCCTCGAGTTCCGCGCCAGCGAGCGCGCGCTCGATATCTCTTGCGCGTGTGTTGTGGCCTTCAATCAGGTTCGAGTAGTAGCAGTTCATCACGCGAACGAGGTCCGCGAGCTCAGCCGCGCTATCCGGATGTAACCCTTGTCCGAGGTGGGCCGCTTCCCTCTGAATGTCGACCGAAAGATCGGCAAGTTCTGCGGGGATGTGTTCCTCGAAGAAGCAAGGTTCGATTCTGCTAGGAGTTTCCAACATTTTTGCCGATCTTCTCTTTCTGCTAAGACATATATAACATTTGGCATATTGGCGAGAAAGTCCAAGGGTTTGCCGATATTGATTGCCGATCTTGGAGGTTCATCCTGGCGCGTTGCTGCCTCAGCGGTCGGATGGCTGGTTCTCTGGCGCGTCGAAGAGTGCCTAATATTTGAGCACAGTAGAGCCTTGCGAAGCAACATTGGGCGTCACGGAGCCTCTCCACAGTCTCGTCCCCAGATTTTGGGGATAACTGCGGTGGCGGGCGGGCGGCTGGAAACTTTGCGACGGTTCCCTGTCGATAGCTGCTACGAGGGCAGTCGCATGTTTCGGGCCGACGCCCGGGAGTGAATACCGCGATTTCCGACAGCGGCAGCCTTGATCGATTAGGCGCGTCCAGTGAAACCAGTCGCTCGAGCACGGTGCAGGGCCTGAAGTGGGAGTTCAAGGCCGGTTGCGACAACTCCACTACGTCGGCTTCATCTCTGAACGTCTCAGCGAGGTTATGGTATCCTGGGGGTGTCCGGAGGTGACGTGGCGTCAGAAGCGTTTCCGCCACGCAAGCCGAGCTCCATCTCCAGTATATCTGAAAGCGGAGAAAAAAATGACACTCGACACCAGACAATTCTTCATGGCCCCGAACGAGGTCCGAAATCCATTATCGATTTCGAACGATGGCGCTCGCATTGCGACGACGAATTATTGGCAACTGCCGTTCGCTGAGCAAGGCATGTGTTATCTGAGCGGCAACGCCGGGAGCTGGCGCCTGCTGTTGCCGGGCATTAACGCCGAGGCAGTTTCGGAGTTCCGCTCTGTCAAACGCGCACTGATCGAGCGATCTATCTGTATCCCCGGCCACTTTGACATTGTGGCATTGGACGGAAGTCCAAACCCATACTGCGTCAGCATCAGCAAGGCGATGATTGACCGATCCGTTACCAAGAGAAGCTGTCGCCTATTGATCTATACCGAAGATGGGCTGATCAATAATGTGCCCGTTAAGGTTCGCGTTTGAGAGGCTGAGGGCTATTCATGCCGAATGTTTTCGTCTCGACTATCGTCCTCCCCGCGAAGGATATGGGAGATGCCTTCTCCATAAAAGAGTGGGTTGGCGGCTGCATGCCCAGCCTGCCACCCGTCTTTCAAGCGAATTGATCATCGTGGACGTCCGGCGGGATCGAGAACGATTTACTCCACGAGGTCGCGCATCACTGCGATCAAGTCGGATTTGCCTTCGAACCCGATGCCCGGAAGCTCTGGCATGATGATGTGGCCGTCTTCGACCTTCACGCCGTCGGGGAACCCGCCATAGGGCTGGAATAAGTCTGGGTAGCTCTCATTGCCGCCAAGGCTGAGCCCGGCCGCGATGTTTAGCGACATCTGGTGCCCGCCATGGGGAATGCAGCGCGATGGCGACCAGCCGAGCTGGTCCAGCATATCGAGCGTGCGCAGATATTCCACCAGACCGTAAGACAAGGCGCAGTCGAATTGCAGCCAGTCACGGTCGGGGCGCATCCCGCCATAGCGGATCAGGTTGCGCGCGTCTTGATGCGAGAACAGGTTCTCTCCTGTCGCCATGGCGCCGGGGTAAAACTCGGCCATCGCAGCTTGCAGCTGGTAGTCCAGCGGGTCTCCGATTTCCTCATACCAAATGAGAGGATACTGCCGCAGCATCTTGGCATAGGCGATCGCGGTTTCCAGATCGAAACGGCCATTGGCATCGACGGCAAGCTGCGCCTCCTCCCCGATTTCCGCTAACACGGCTTCAATCCGGCGCTGGTCCTCGTCGATCGAAGCGCCACCAATCTTCATCTTCACGACGGTGTAACCGCGCTCCAGGTAGCCGCGCATTTCGTTGCGCAGAGCGGAATTGTCTTTGCCGGGATAGTAGTAGCCACCCGCGGCATAGACAAAAACACGCGGATTAGCCTCGACGCCCTTGCGTTCGGCCAGCATACGGAAGAGCGGCTTTTCTTCGATCTTCGAGATCGCGTCCCATACGGCCATATCGATGGTCCCAACGGCAACCGAGCGCTCTCCGTGACCGCCGGGTTTTTCGTTCTGCATCATCGCAGCCCAGATTTTGTGAGCATCGAAGTTGTCGCCCGCGTCATTCAATAGCGACGCGGGATCAGCTTCGAGGATGCGGTCGCGGAATCGTTCTCGGATCAATCCTCCCTGACCGTAGCGCCCGTTCGAGTTGAAGCCGTAGCCGACCACTCGGCGACCGTCCTTCACCACATCGGTCACCACAGCCACCAAGCTGGCGGTCATCTTGCTGAAATCGATATATGCATTTCTGATAGGCGAGGAAATCGGCTTGGTGACCTCACAAATGTCCACGATGCGCATTTCCGTGCTCCTTTCCCGTGCGGGTGAGTGGTCCGAAGACTTTACCCAGACATGAATAGGGGAGCCGCAGGAGGCAGTTCCAATGCCGATTGGCGCTGAATTCATGCGCGTTTTGCATGGATTATAAAGTATCCTGACTGACCACCTTCAGCCAGAATGCCTCGCAATGGGCCGACAGCCGGGAGCGCGGGCGGTAGATGACCAATTGCACGGGAACATCGAGCGAGGGGTCACCAGCACGGACCAGAGTGCCGCGTGTTATCTCCTGATCGGCGAGGGAGAGGGGGAGGAAGGCGACGCCTTGGCCTTCTTTCGCCATCTCGAGATTGGTCGACGCAAGCACAGAATTCATTTTGGTTTCTAAGCCGCGACGCCCGTCCCCGATGCCATGCACCTCGAGGATGGCATTTAGGCCAGATGCGCCGGAATAAGCTATGAACGGAATTTGCGAAGCTGCGCTCCCGAGCCGCCACAGGGGGCGACCGCTTTCGTCGGGGGCGCAAAGCGGCACAAGTCGATCGCTGCCGATTGGATGACACCGGAACTGTTTTTCCGGTAGATCTTCAGCACTGTTGGGTTTCTTATGGCAGATGAAGAAGCTCACCTCGCCATTCTGTAAAAGTCGCACGCCTTGGCGATGCGTATCGGAGACCATGTTGAGGGCGCCGATCTGGGAGGGCCCGCCGATCTGCATCAGCCATTTCGGAACGAAGGTGTAGGACAGGGCGTGGGTAGCAGCGAGGTTCAGGGTCCGTTGCGCGAGCCCCGCGGCCTCTAGCGCCTCGAGCCGGGCCTCCGAGAGCATCCTGACGATAGCCTCCGCGCGCGGCTGGAACGCTCTTCCGGCCGCAGTCAGTGTGACCTGCCGCGTCGTGCGCTGGATGAGTGGCGTCTGAATCGCGGCCTCAAGTTGTTTGATGCGGCGACTGAACGCGGGCTGGGTCAAGTTGCGGTTCTCGGCGGCGCGGGAAAAATTCAATTCGCGCACCAGTTCCAGAAAGTCATCGAACAGCGTCGTATCCATTCTCGCGCCTCCATGCTTAATACATGCATATTCGGCATGAGAAAGTTACGCAATTTTACTCAGCTCCGACGCTTCGACCTGGAAGGGGGCTTGCGAGTCGGCGATGCGGATGCGCTCTGCCAACAAGTCGACGAAAGCGCGCACTTTGGCGGTTAGGTGGTGGCGCTCGGGATAGATGGCAGCGATGTTCGCGGTTTGGAAGTACTCAGGCAGAACGACCCGAAGGCGACCTTTGCGCACGAGTTCGGCGATGTCCCATTCCGAACGCAGCATGATCCCGTGACCGTTCAGCATCCATTCGCGTGCTATGTCTCCATCATTGGTGCTCAGCCCGCCGCTCACACGTGCTGAGGGGTTCTTGCCGCCCCGTTCGTCGAAACGCCAGATGTCGTAGATGTCGTGTTCCTGGCGTAGCACGATGCAGCTATGTCGGCGCAGTTCTTCCAAGTTTTCGGGCATCCCGTGCTTTTCAATGTATGCGGGGGAAGCGCACATGAACCGACGGTTTCTTTGTAACAAACGTTGGACCAGATTGCTGGTCGGTGGCGTTCCGAAACGAATGCTCAGATCAAAGCCCTGCTCGATCAGATTCATTGGCGCGTCGGTGACCACCAACTGCACTTCAACATCCGGGTAGGTGTCACAGAACGCGGATACTGTTGGGGCAATATACTCCCTGCTGAAACCAAACGTTGCGTTGATCCGAAGCAGGCCGCTCGGCTGCTCGCTCCCGGAGCGCAAACTATTTTCGAGCTCTTCGATTTCTCCCAGAAGACGTATTGCCTTGTTTAGATATGCTTCTCCTTCGCCGGTGAGGCTGACCCTACGAGTGGTGCGGTTCATCAGCCTGACTCCAAGCCGATCTTCCAAACGTGCCAGACGGCGGCTTACGGCCGAGGCTGTGATGCCTATTTCACGTGCGGTTTCGACGAAGCTTTCGCGCTGCGCCAAGAGGACGAAGAACCCGAGGTCGCTCTCACTCATTGCTTACCCAGATGCACTAATGATGTTCCTATTATGAAATTAACGAATTTGCAGAATTAGTCTAGCGTTTCCCTGTCCGCCTGTGGGGAGTTGGCGGATCCTGCTTGCGACTTGGAGGACGTGATCAGGTGTAGGGGAAGCGACTGCGGGTCCTAAGCCCGCCGCAAGTTTCCCCAAAATATCAGTTGCGGTTCCCCCGCAGCGCTTCTTGAGGAGGAAATTATGAAAAAGACACTCGCAGTCATTTTTGCCGGGCTACTTGCGGCGACGCCGCTCGCGGCTCAGTCCGTCGACGACTTCCCGAGCAAACCAATGACCTACATCATTCCGTTCAACGCCGGTGGCGAGTCGGACATCTCAGCGCGCTTCCAGCAGGCCGAATGGGAAGCTGTCACCGGCCAGCAGGTCGTGATCCAATATCAGCCCGGTGCGGGCGGTGCTCAAGCCTGGTCGCAGCTGAATTCATTGCCCGGCGACGGCTACACGATCATGGGTATCAACATGCCGCACACGGTTCTGCAGCCGCTTGCAGGGTCTGCGGGTTACAAGACCGAGGATCTGACGCCGGTCAACTATTTCCACTATACACCGAACGCGATCTTCGTGACGAAAGATAGCGAGTTCAAGACTCTGGCCGACCTGGTCGACTATGCAAAAGCAAACCCCGGGTTGGTGACCTTTGCTGGATCGGGTTCGAACTCGGCCAACAATCTCGCGGCGGTGCAGTTCAACGAGCTTGCCGATATCAATACGACTTATGTGCCCTTCTCGGGCACCGGTCCGTCCATTACGGCAATTCTTGGTGGGCAGACTACGGCCGGCTTCAATTATGCAACCTCGGGCGTGAGCCAAGGCGACGCAATGAGGATGCTTGCGGTCGCTTCGGACGAGCGCCTGCCGGCGTTCCCCGATGTGCCCACCTTTAAGGAGCTAGGTTACGACATTGTGGGCGGCGCCTATCGCGGGGTTGCCGTTCCGGCGTCGACGCCTGAGCCCATCCGCCAAAAGATTTCCGACATCGTAACCGAGATCAATCACCGCCCGGATTTCGTCGAGAAGATGGAAAGCGCCGGCTTTGTGCTGACCGATATCGGTTATGACAAGATGGATGACTTCGTGGCTGCGCGGATCAAAGAATATACCGCTGGCGCCAAAGCGCTCGGCATTATCAAGTAACGGCGCGCGAAGATGGACATCATCGGCTATCTCGTGGACGCATTGACACCGCTCAATCTTGTCCTCGCGCTTGCGGGCGTGGTGCTAGGGACGATAATTGGTGCCCTGCCTGGGCTCTCGGCCACCATGGCGGTCGCGGTGCTTGTCCCCTTCACTTTCACAATGGATCCCGCCGCCGGGCTTATTGCCCTCGGCGCGATCTACACGGGCGCGATTTACGGCGGCGCCTTTGCCGCCATCCTCGTGAATACTCCGGGCACGCCCTCTGCAATTGCGACAACTTTCGATGGCTTCCCGATGGCAAAACGAGGCGACGGCGGTCTGGCGATCTCGCTGGCTACTATCTCTTCTGTTGTGGGCGGAATAGTCGGCGCGCTGGCGCTACTCGTGCTTGCGCCTCCTCTCGCCAAGGTCGCGCTGGCATTTGGACCAACCGAATATTTCTGGCTCGCGATGTTTGGCCTCACTCTCATCGCGGCGCTTTCGGTCGGCAATACCGTCAAAGGCCTCATCGGCGCGTGTCTCGGGCTCGTTCTATCGATGATCGGGGTGGCAGTGGTGGGTGGCGACGTCCGCTA
The DNA here is from genome assembly GCF_003122275.1 of Thioclava sp. NG1. NCBI lineage: Bacteria > Pseudomonadati > Pseudomonadota > Alphaproteobacteria > Rhodobacterales > Paracoccaceae > Thioclava > Thioclava sp. NG1. The sequence continues at coordinate 22,527 of NZ_QFBB01000013.1, forward strand.
CACGATGGGAATGCAACGATTTCTGGCAGGTATCGACCTGACCTCGGCGATCATCGGGCTCTATTGCGTGCCCGTGATCTTGGATCTTGTGGCCAATGCTGATCCGCATTTGAAGCCCTCTGAAACGGGCGGGCTTCGCTTTCGCGAAGGCACGCGCATTGCACTAAAGCGTAAGTTCAACGTGATCCGCTCTTCCGTCATCGGCACCGTGATTGGTGTTCTGCCGGGAGCCGGCGGTTCGATTGCTGGGTTGGTGTCCTATTCGGAAGCACGCCGCACGTCGGAGAATCCTGAGAGCTTTGGCAAGGGCAACCCAGACGGGGTGATCGCCACGGAATCCGCAAACAATGCGACTGTCGGGGGTGGCTTTATCCCGACGCTCGTTCTGGGCATTCCTGGCACGCCCCCTGATGCGATCATTCTGGGCGCGCTGCTGGTGCAAGGAATCAAGATTGGGCCGACCCTGTTCACGACGGACGGCAATATCGTCTACACGTTCATCTGGGGCCTTCTGATCGCGACCCTTCTGATGCTGCCAGTCGGTCTACTGATCGGTCGCTATGCATATTCGACCATCGTCAAGGTGCCAAAGGCCGTGCTCGCCCCGACGGTAGCGCTGCTGACCATAATCGGCTCCTTCGCGATCCACTCGAACGTCGATGATGCCCAACTGATGGTCGGTCTTGGAATCCTCTCCTGGATTTTGAACCGATATGGATTCCAGCCCTCTCCCATCGTGCTGGGGCTGGTTCTCGGGTCGATCGCTGAACAAGGCTTCGTTCAGACCTATCTGATCGGCAATGCCTCAGGGCGCATGACGGAAATGTTCTTCATGCGGCCGATCAGCATCGGCATCATCTGTGCGGCGCTATTGACGCTCGGCTTCCCTTTCTGGGCGGACTGGAAGGCAAAGCGTCGTCGGCAACTCGGGCAAATTGCCGAGCCGATTGCCGATGACGGAACCGAAATCACTCCCGAGCATAAGCAACGAGACTTGCCCGAAGTAATGTTCGCGATCCTCTTCATTGCTCTCGGAATTACCATCTATCTTGGCGCGTCCGGCATGTCGGCGCTCGGGTCGGTTTTCCCGAAGACGATCGCGGCCGTGTTGATCGCCTTTTCAGCCTTGCTGATAGTGATGAATTTGCGTCGCCCCGCTGGCGGATCGTTCAAGCTGGCCAATCGGAATACCGGGGCGATGCGTCGGATTTCGCTCGGTGTCGTCCTTCTGGCGTGGGTCTTTCTGATGCCAGTGATCGGCTTTCTCGTCACGAGCATGATTGCCTTTGTCGCGATCATGATCGTCGCGGACTATGACCGCCCCCCCGCGAAAACATGGGCAATCTGGATTCTATCCGGCCTGCTGATTTGCACCGGCTTCTGGTGGCTCATGGCAAATGTCCTGCTGCTCCGCATGCCCGCCGGGCTTTTGATCTAAACTGGAGAAACTTATGAGTAAACGTAATCACAAGATCGCCGCCATCGGCGGCGACGGGATCGGTGTGGAAGTTGTCGACGCCTGTCTCGAGGTTCTGCACGCGCTAGCGGAGAAAGACGGCGACTTCAGCTTTGCCGTCGAGAACTTCGACTGGTCGACCGACCGCTACAAGCGCACCGGGCAATTCATGCCCGCGGATGGCGCCGACCAACTGCGCGCCTTCGATGCCATCCTGTTCGGTGCGGTTGGCGCGCCAGATGTGCCTGACCACTTGACGCTCTGGGGCTTGCGCCTCGCGATTTGCCAGCCGCTCGACCAATACGCCAACGTGCGGCCTACCCGGGTGCTTCCCGGCATCCAGTCCCCCCTGCGCCACGTCAACGATGGTGAGCTCGACTGGGTGATCGTCCGCGAAAACTCGGAAGGCGAATATGCGGGGCAGGGCGGGCGCTCGCACCCCGGCCTGCCACTGGAGGTGGCGACGGATGTCTCGATCTTTACCCGCGCGGGGATTGAGCGGATCATGCGCTTTGCCTTCAAGTTGGCGCAGTCGCGGCCCCGCAAGCTCTTGACCGTGGTGACCAAGTCGAATGCCCAGCGGCACGGCATGGTGCTCTGGGACCAGATCGCCGCCGAAGTGGCGAAAGAATTCCCCGATGTCACCTGGGATAAGATGCTGGTCGACGCAATGACCGTGCGCATGACAATGGACCCAGCGTCGCTGGACACTATCGTCGCCACCAACCTGCACGCCGACATCCTGTCGGACCTCGCAGCGGCGCTTTCGGGCTCCATCGGCGTCGCGCCCACGGCGAACCTCAACCCCGAGCGCGAAACGCCCTCCATGTTCGAACCGATCCACGGCTCGGCTTTCGACATCACCGGCAAGGGCACCGCCAACCCGGTGGCGACCTTCTGGACCGCCGCGATGATGTTGGAAAATCTGGGTGAGAAACCCGCCGCCGACAGGTTGATGTCCGCGGTCGAGACCGTCACCGCGAACCCGGACCTGCACACGCCCGACTTGGGCGGTAAAGCCACCACCCGCATGGTCACCGACGCCGTCATTGAGGCCGTGCGCGGCCGCAACGACTGAGAGGCAGAGACATGGAAAGTAACCATCTGAACATCGCGGTCATCCCCGGCGACGGAATTGGCAAGGAAGTGATCCCCGAGGGGCTGCGCGTGATAGAGGCTGTCGCCAAGCGGCACAGCATCGACATGCGGTTTGACGACTTCGATTTCTCGTCCTGTGACTACTATCGCAAGCACGGCCAGATGATGCCCGACGACTGGAAGGATCAGATTGGAGGCCATGATGCGCTGTTCTTCGGCGCCGTTGGCTGGCCAGATACAGTGCCGGACCATATCTCGCTCTGGGGCTCGCTGATCCAATTCCGCCGCCAGTTCGACCAATATATCAGCCTGCGCCCCGCGCGGCTGATGCCGGGCGTGCCCAGCCCGTTGGCGGGGCGCAAGCCCGGCGACATCGACATGTGGATCGTGCGCGAGAATACCGAGGGCGAATATTCCTCGATCGGCGGCAAGATGTTCCCGGACACGCCGCGCGAGGTTGTGATGCAGGAAACGGTGATGAGCCGGATCGGCGTGGATCGGGTTCTCAAATACGCTTTCGACCTGGCAGCAAAACGTCCGCGCGCCAAGTTGACCTCGGCCACGAAATCTAACGGAATTTCGATCACGATGCCCTACTGGGACGAACGGGTTGCCGAGATGGCCAAGGCCTATCCTGGTGTGAGCGTCGACAAGTATCACATCGACATCCTGACCGCGCATTTCGTTCTCAACCCCGACAAGTTCGACGTGGTGGTAGCGTCGAACCTGTTCGGCGACATCCTGTCTGATCTCGGCCCGGCCTGCACCGGCACGATCGGCATTGCGCCTTCGGCCAACATCAACCCCGAGCGGGATTTCCCCTCGCTGTTCGAACCGGTGCATGGCTCGGCACCGGATATCGCCGGGCAAGGCATCGCCAACCCGATCGGCCAGATCTGGGCGGGGGCGATGATGCTCGATCACCTCGGTCATGCCGAGGCCGCAGCGGATGTGGTTTCCGCCATCGAGCGTGTCTTGGCCGAGCCTGCCTTGCGCACCCCTGACCTTGGCGGGTCCGCGGACACCGTGACTTGTGGCAAGGCGGTAGCCGATGCAATCGGCTGAACACCTACTTCTGGCGATGCTGGACGCGGCGATTGCCGCCGCCGACCCTGCGACTGTTCTTGCTCGGCATCTGCCCCCGAAACCCGCGGGGCGATGCATCGTGGTCGGGGCCGGTAAATCCGCCGCCTCGATGGCAAAGGCGCTGGAGCAGGCATGGCCCGACGTCGACCTTTCGGGAGTTGTTGTCACACGGTACGGGCATAGAGTGCCGACCGATCGCATTCAGGTCCGGGAAGCCTCCCATCCCGTGCCTGATGCCGCCGGAGAATGTGCTGCAAAAGAAATTCTCGCCGCTGCACAAGCTGCGGGGCCTGATGACCTTGTGCTGGCACTGATCTCTGGCGGCGGCTCAGCCTTGATGCCGCTGCCCGTTCCCCCCCTCACGCTGGACGAGAAGATCGAGGTCAACCGTCTGCTGTTGAAATCCGGCCTGACGATCGAGGACATGAACCGTGTCCGCCGCCGCCTTTCGCGGATCAAAGGAGGTGGGCTGGCCGCGGCCGCAGCCCCCGCACGGCTGGTGTCGCTAGCGATCTCGGACGTGCCAGGAGATGACCCTGCCGCCATCGCCTCTGGCCCGACGGTTCCCGATCCCTCGGCCACCGAGAACCTGTCGCATCTTGTCACCCGGCTCGGCCCCTCACTGCCGCAGGCGGCGCGCGACATCTTGCTCGCGGATCCTGAACCAGCAACCGGTTTCGTCCCCGACTTCCGCATCATCGCGACCCCTCAGACGTCGCTGGAAGCCGCGGCCCAGGTTGCCCGCGACGCAGGCGTTTCGCCAATTCTGCTTGGCGACGCTCTGGAAGGCGAAGCGCGCGAACTCGGCATCATCATGGCGGGAATAGCCAAAGCGGTGCGCACCCATGGCACGCCATTGCGTGCGCCTGCCGTTCTGCTTTCGGGAGGGGAAACCACCGTATCGATTGGCGACACAAAACCTGGGCGCGGTGGCCGGAACACCGAATTTCTGCTGTCGCTCGCTATTGCCCTCAACGGTTCTGAGCAGATCCATGCGCTTGCCGCCGACACCGACGGGATCGATGGCACCGAAGACGCCGCTGGTGCTCTGATCGGACCTGACTTTCTGGTCCGAAGCCAAGCGGTGGGGCTCGATCCGAAGGCCTATCTTGGCGCTCATGACAGCTACAGTATTTTCGATCGGCTGGATGCATTGATCCGCACCGGGCCAACTCTGACAAACGTTAATGATTTCAGAGCGGTTCTCGTTCTCTGAAATTGAGATGAAGGACTCCATCATGATCCGCGACAGACGAGCCAAAATCGTTGCCACAGTCGGGCCAGCGAGTGGCTCTCCGTTCATGCTGCGCACCTTGTTCACGAAAGGCGTTGATACGTTTCGATTGAACTTCAGTCACGGTGAGCACGCGATCCACGCCGCGACGGTCGACGCGATCCGGGCGCTGGAACGAGAGGTTGGGGTGCCGATCGGTATCCTCCAGGACTTGCAGGGCCCCAAGATTCGGCTTGGCCGCATAGCTGGAGGCGAGCGGATGCTGGAACGTAGTGAAAAGATCGCTCTGGTGGCTGAGGACACCACGAACGATTTGACAGCGATACACTTGCCGCATCCCGAGATATTCGATGCAATCGCGCCCGGACACCGTCTGTTCATCGATGACGGACGGGTCCAGTTGACGGTTGTTGCGAAGGCCCCGGGCCGGATCGAGGCCGAGGTGTTGGAAGGCGGAAAGGTCAGCGACCGCAAGGGTGTGAACCTGCCCGACTGTGTTCTGGATCTGCCCGTGCTAACCGAGAAAGACCGCGGCGACCTGGAATACGGCTTATCGCTTGGTGTTGACTGGGTTGCCCTTTCCTTCGTGCAGAAAGCCAGCGACATCGATGCTCTGCGCGCCGTCGTCGGTGACAGTGTCGGGATCGTGGCGAAGATCGAGAAACCGTCGGCCTTGGACGAAATCGAAGCCATCGTCCGCAAGTCGGACGCAATCATGATCGCCCGTGGCGACCTCGGGGTGGAGATACCGCCGGAACAGGTGCCTGCTCGACAGAAAGAAATCATTGCGCTGTGTCGCAGTGAATGCCGCCCCGTGATCGTGGCAACGCAGATGCTTGAATCGATGACATCCTCACCCGCACCAACGCGGGCAGAGGCATCCGACGTCGCCACTGCGGTTTACGACGGCGCAGATGCGGTAATGCTCTCAGCGGAAAGTGCCACCGGCGCGTTTCCTGCCGAGGCTGTTGAGGTGATGGATTGCGTCATCCGAAGCACAGAGGCGCACTCATTCTACGCCAAATCTATTGCTGCCAGCCGCGAGCCAGCTCCCACCCCCGCGGACATGATCGCCGATACAGCGGCAACACTAGCTTGTTCGCTTCAGTCAAAATGCATCTTGGCTTATTCCGTAAGCGGCGCAACCGGCGTTCGTATTGCCGCCCGTCGCCCCAAATTGCCGCTGATCCTCATGACCCGCGATGAGCGCGTATCGCGCCGGATGGCGCTAGTTTGGGGGATGCGGTCTATGCAGGAACCCTCGATAAGCGACTACAACTCGATGGTCTCCACCGCGAAAGACGAATGCGCACGCCTTTTGTCCCCGGCGATCGGCGATACGATGGTTGTCCTGTCGGGGTCACCTTTTGGCAAGGTCGGCAGCACCAACAACATTCGTGTCGCGAAGTTTCGATAACGGTGCCCCCAGCTTGAGAGCGCAATTCACGGGATTGATCTGACCTGCTCTGCCTATGTTTTTTGGACCGCCGGATGCGGAGTTTCCGGCCTTTGTTTCGATGGCGGGCGGGGCTGGTTGCACCAAAGCACGGACACCTGGACCTTCCGGTCCGGGTGCGCCTTTTTCCCGCAAATGCAGGAAACTCATTCTGTCTGGCGATGGCCCCCGTTGACCGGAGGCGGGCTGAGCGGGATTTTCCGCGGCCCTGACTCTTAAATAGGTTCGTCGACTCGGCTCTGTCGCAAACTTATCGATAGGATTTAAGTGGCTGGTCGCTGGACATAATTATGCTGCCAAACTCGCGAAGGTCTGGAGGGTGCTGGCGCCATTCGCCGGGATCTGACCTTTCCGGATCATGTGCGCGACCTCGATGCCAGCGATGGTGGCTTGAGGACGTCTTGAATGTCAGTAAGCGGTGTCTAAGCGGCACGTTGCCTGCGCCGGCGCGGACTGCGAGGTGATACCAATCTCAAGATGGGAGGGCGTTTCGCAATGGCTGCTCAGACTGAGTTTATCAGATCGATCGGAGTGGAGATCTTCGAACAAATAATTGCGAGACAGACCATATACCGAGCGCCTCAGAGGTATGCCTGATTGGCATCTTTAGGTTCGATAAGTCTCCGTTCGTGCGCCGTTCGCGGAAGTCAAGTTTTTCATGGGCCATGTCCGTTACCTTGCTTTCGCCAAGAAAGGAATTGTCGCACACCGGTTCGGCGTATGTCGCGTGCACCTGTGGACGCGCGCGGTCAACGTTGCGTTGATTATAAGGCAGTCTGGCCGATTGAGCCTGAAGGGCAATATCGCATAAAGCTGGGCTTCGTCCTGCTGGCCGAGCCGAATGGTGCCGGAAAGTCCACCTTGCCGAGGCAGCCCCCTCCTGCCGGAATGGCTCCTGAAAGGTTTTTTCGCCGATCTTCTGTTTTGACCGCTTGTCTTCGGTCAATCTCGGGCTTGGTCCCGAAGATGGCTCTGCAGCTTTCCTTTTGCTGTGACACGCCAAGCTGTCCGAGCGACCGTGGCCTTGCGGAAGCTCGTCGGGGGCCGGGCCCTCGCGAGCTGCCCCGGAGCCTCCTTCGGTGATGTTAAGCGAGGTCGGGAACGAACGCGGCGACCTGCTCTGCCTGCTGGATAGCCTGAAGTGTCTCGTGGCCGGAAAGTACCCCGGGCGCAAGCGCCCGGGCGCGTTCTGCCGTCATCAGGCAGTGCTCACGGCGCTGCCACGGAGAGAGCACAAAAGTGCACTCGTCGTTCCGCGTGCGCCATGTGATCACGCTTTTCCCAGTCAAAGGGTGATTGTGCGAAACGATGCCCACCGCTGCCCCCGAGCGCCGACAGGCAAGGATCATACCCTCCGGAAGCTTGTCATACTGTTTCTTGAGACGCCTGTCGCGGGCGGCTTCAGCGCGGCCTTCGCGGAGAATCTCCCGCGCATTGGGAAAGAGCCGCGCCAACTCCAGCAGACATTCCCCGAACATCGAACGGACTTCCGGAGAAGCGGAAAAGGCCTTTGGCAGATCCGCCCGGATCTCTGCCTGTTCCTCTGGCGCGAGGTCTTCCAGCGCTCGCGCGGGAAACTCCGTCTGCCGCAGAGCCAATGCAGCCCCCTCGAGAGCCGCGAGCACCTGAGAGACGAAGTCGGTGATCATCGAGAGCCATCTCCGTTTTTCAGGGGTCGAGAAATGGAGGCGGCTTGTGGCCGCAAGCCACTCATGTGTCCCTGACCCGACCGAAAGCTTTGCGGTCCAGCCGTAGAAACCGGTGATTTTCAGGCTGACGAGCGACGCGTGCCGATTAAGCGTCTCGACGCTGTACGTCGTGTAGCCGCCTCTGTGCTCCATCTCGAAGGTCTGGATGGTGCCGTCCTCCGAGATCCTTTGCGACCGGGCTTGATGGGCGTGCTGATAGATCAGGACCATTTGGCCTCTCCTTTCTCTTCCGGCCGCTGGTCGACCAGCAGGGGCACCGCCAGGACCACCTGTTTCCAAGCCAGAAGGTCGAGGATCTCCGAGGCCGCGACATCGAGGTCATGCCGTATCGCCTCGCATCCCAGAATGGCCATCTCAATCGCGCACCGTACGCGTTCCGCCTCGAGAGAAGGACTGTCGTAGGGGCCGAGCTCCGCACAGGTTCCCCAGTGTCCGGCTTCGCTGAGCGCGTCGACAGCTGGTTCCACGATGCCCTTGAGACGGGCATCGTAGGGCGGAAGTGGTTGCGCGACGCCCAGCCGGAGGTACTCCCTGGTCAGTGTCTGTCCGAGACAACTGCAGAAAGATTTCATTTGCTCCGGCCTCGTGAGACCGAAGGTTGCCATGGTCCTGGCGAACATGTCGGCCTGGCCGATGAGTGCGGAAAGGGTGAGGCCACAGGGGCCGGTGGCGTTGAGGGACATAGGGGGCTCCTGTCTCCGAGAATGTCACCGCGATCGGGCGACGGCGGCGCAGCGCCTTGGGGACGCCTGGAGAGGAGGTGGGTTTTTCTGAACGACGGAAAAGCTGCCGGGCAGATAATTTTTCTCCTTTTCTTTTCAGACCCTTGCCGGAGAACCGGACTTCCTGCGCGGGTCGCCGAGCGGTACTGTCGGCTGACTGCGGTGACACCCTCCGCATCAGTCCCTTCGCCGGCCGTCCGGCTGGCATGGCCAAGTTGATCGCTTCTCGGATAGCGCGGCACCATGGCCATACCGACCTCATTGTCGCGACTGACGGCCTTCCGTTTTCCTCGTGAAATCGTTGCCTTCGCGGTGTGGCCATATCATCGGTTTGCTCTCAGCACGGCGGATCTCGAGGGGCTTCTGGCGGAGCGTGGCATCATGGGTCAATCGTGAAGCGGTTCGTCTTTGGGTGAACCGTTTTGGGGCTCGGTTCGCAGCTTGTATCCGGCGCGACCGGCCCCGACCGCAAGACAAATGGCATATGGATGACGTGGTCTCCCCGATCGACGGAGGGAAACTTTGGCTGTCGCCTGCAATCAATGGCAATGGAGATGTACTCGACATTCTGATCCAGCCTCGCCGCAACGCCAAAGCCGCAAAGCGTTTCTTCGGTCGACTGGTTGCAGCCCATGGCGAACCGCGTGGTGTCATCACGGACAAGCTGTGCAGCTACACCGAGCCAATCAAGGCATTACGCCGGACGCCGCCCTTCGTGCGCACAAGGGGCTCAACAACAGGATCGACGGGTCACACCGGCCGACGCGAAAGCGGGAAAAATGATGGGTCGTTTCAAGTCACCGCCTGACCCTACGATTTCTCGTCGCCCACGACTAAATCAATACGATCTTTCGTCCCCGCCGCTATTGCCATTCGGCTCTCTCATACCGCCATGCCAGAGCCGACCCGTTCAAGCTGTGGCAAGGTTATGCTGCTGATTTATCGTACCTGATTGGGCGATCTCACGCTTATTCCCGTCCACGGCAGATAACTTGGCAATGCCATCGATACCCCAGTGTATTCACTCACCCGTCGGCATCACAGTGCTCCCGCAAACGGATCTTGCGATTTAGGCATGTGCGCCAGTTGCCAAGGGGCGTCCCTAAAGTGAGGTAATAGCGGGTATGCAGCAAGCGGAGGCAGTTTTACTTGAGATGTTTTCTCGCCGCCCATAAAAGCAGCAGGGAAGGCGGGGCTTGAACAATCTGGCACCGCTTTCACCTCCCTGTTGGACTTTGGCCGAGCTTGTCTCGGCCTTTTTTTGTCCAGTGGTGCTCAGAGGAGTGACACGGCCCCACCCGAAAGGGGGTACGGACAGCGGGGCTCAAGGCCGCATGCGTTGAAAGCAGGAGATTTCGTATCTCCGGTGTCTATCATTCCACCATTTCGCCTGGTGCCTCGGGCAGGATTTGAACCTGCGACCAATCCGTTATGAGCGGACAGCTCTAACCGCTGAGCTACCGAGGCGTAGCAGGGAAACGCCGTAAGCTTTTGCGCAATTTATGCTGGCATCTCAAGTGTGCGCGAGTGGAAAAAGGGCGTGGGGACCACATCTTTGGAGCTTAGTCCTGCGCTCCGAGGAGGCTTCCGATCGGCGCCCAGAACATGATGTTGACGTGAGACACGAAAAACCCCCGCTGCCTGTGCTGCGGGGGCTCGTTCTCGGCAGTGCCAAAAATCTTTCAGAGGCCGCGCGCGACGCGGTCGATGTCTCCGCGGAGCAAACCAATATCTTTAAGCTCACGATCCGACAGGCCGTGCAGTTCTTGGCGCGTAACGCGCGCCTCGTTCCAAGCGAGCAGAGCTGAGAAGATGTTCGCGAAGACTGCGGCCACGCCTCGGCCAGCAACGCTGCGGTTCAATTCCATCGTCGACATGACATGACCCCTTTCCAAAATGCCCGGTTTCAGGGCACTATTTCCATGGCAAAGGAGATATATTGTGCAGTTGCAGAAAAGTAGTCGTCGCGGCGGCAAAGTCGGTATGCGCAGGGTGCAAGTCGAATTTAAAAAATAAATACAAAACAGTCATTTATGGTTTGATCTCTTTCGATCGTCGGGCGGACGAGAGGGAGTGCAGCGGAAATGTGCAGGTGCAGCACGAAGCGGCTTTGAGTCGACCAGCCGACAGCAACGGGGCGGACAACTACGATCCCCCGTATGTGCCGCGGTGCTGCGTGTATCAGGGTCGCTGGCGCAATCGCTTGTGGTCACAGCTTCTGCTGTTCCCAAGGGGCAGCTCCCATGTCATGCGCGCACTACAAAACGCCCCTGTTTCCTAATACGTGCCGAGGCATGACCCGCTACTTATCGGTCGGAGACGGCTTTCACTGAAAAGCACGGGCAAAGATGAGCGGCGTCAGGTCCAGAGACTCCGGTGACCAAGAACCGGGTCTCCCGGGCTGTGATGTCCATTGACCATCTCCATCTCGCACCGCGTCTGACCTGCGCCCTCCAACTTATCAAACCGGCACCCTCTGCGGTATCGGGTGTGCTATTCAATATCACTTCTTGATAAGCAGCTCATCGAGAGGCTTATCAGCCTTCAGGTGCTCCTTGACCCATGCCGGTTGGCGTCCGCGTCCGCTCCAGGTCAGGGCGGCGTTTTCTGGATGCTGGTACTTCGGTGGATGCGGCGTCCTGGCGCTTTTTGCCGTCGCCGCACCGGTGAGGTCCGAGAGCGAATAGCCTTTTTCGCGCGCTACGGCCTCAATGGCTTGTAGCGCCTCGCGCCGCTTTCTGGCTTCGTAGTTCTGGATGGCTTTCGCGACGTTTTTCTGGAGAGTTTTGAGTTCATCCAGATCAAGTTCTTCAAGATTGAATTTGTTCATCTGTTTCCTCTGAACGGCGCATCATCCCTATTGCCTATGGTGTTCTCGCCGGGCAAGCAAGCCGCCGATGCTGGGCTCGCGTTTTCCAAATCACGTTATTGACCCATTTGATCCGCGCGAAACACCTTTCAATATTCAAATTTGTTTTTTCAATGACGTTTTGACCTTAGCTAGCCGCAGCATTCGACCCCCCGACCGTTGTCGTTGAGGCAATCAAGGGACAAGGCGAAGATTCGAAATTGACCGTTTGGGGGGGCGGTGAAATCTGAGGTTTTTTTTGGGAGCCGCAGATCGCGGTCGTCAGTGTTGGCGCCAACTAGAACATCCAAGCGAATAAATATATGGCTGGCTTGTCCATAACTCCGATGGGCGTTTAAGGCATGAAAAATGAGGATCGGGCAAGAGACATGATCGACATCCAGCCTCTCATGATCCTGCGCGAAATCGACCGAACGGGAAGCTTGACCGAGGCGGCGGACCGTCTGAGTCTCACGCAGTCAGCGGTCAGCCATGCGATCCGGCGCTTTGAGGAGCGGCACGGAGTAAAGCTCTGGGAACGCGAGGGGCGCAAGCTGCGGCTGACGCCGACGGGGGAGTATCTGCTCGGTCTGGCCGCGCGTGTGTTGCCGCAGCTTGAACATGGCGCCTCGGTGCTGGAGGACTATGCCCGTGGACGGCGGGGGGCGCTCCGGGTCGGGATGGAGTGCCACCCCTGTCAGGATTGGCTGATGCGGATCGTCGATCCGTTCCTCGCTGCATGGCCGGATGTCGATCTCGACGTGACTTCGGCCTTTCAATTCGGGGGGCTCGCCGCCCTATTGGGACACGAGATCGACCTGCTTGTCACGCCCGATCCGGTCGAGCGCCCGGGCCTCGAATATCGACCGGTGTTCAACTACGAGCTGGTTCTGGCCGTCGCCGATGACCACCCGCTTGCCCGCAAGCGGCAGGTCGCGCCCTCCGACATGGTGCGCGAGACGCTCATCACCTATCCGGTGTCGCGCGAAAGACTTGATATCTATAGCAAGTTCCTCGTGCCCGCTCATGCCCTGCCGCGCAGGCATCGCACGGTCGAGACCACCGACCTGATGTTGCGGCTTGTGGCGTCGGGGCGCGCGGTCAGTGCGACACCCGATTGGCTGCTGCGAGGCGCCAAGGGCGTGACTGGCGTGCGCATCGGCTCCGGTATCCCGAAGTCCATCCATCTCGGCTACCGGGCGGGGACATTGCCGAGTTATTTCGAAGGTTTCATGCAGCTGGCGGACTCCGTCGAAATCTGACGACGTGACCTCGGTCGTCGGGCCGGAAATCCGCGCCGCATCGCATGACAGCCTGTCATGGTAATCCGATAAGAAGTCATTTTTATTCATGCGGAGTCTGCGGCAGAAGGAGTCATTGCCAGACGGGCAGGGCCGCACGGCCTTCGCCACCGGATTCAAGAACATTGACAGGAGACCCGGACCGCCATGACCGAGCCCTTCGCATTCCAGATCAAGAGCCAAAGGTTCGACGAAACCTACACGCCCGAGAGCGGCACGCGGCTGACCACGAATTTCGCGAACCTCGCACGCGGAGACCACCGCCAGCAGAACCTCGCGAATGCGCTGCACATGATCGACAACCGGTTCAACGATCTGGCCAGCTGGGACAACCCGCAGACGGATCGCTACGCGGTCGAGCTGGACATCATTTCTGTCGATCTGGACCTCGGCGGCAGCGGAGAAGCCTTCCCGGCGATCGAGGTGCTGCAGACGACCATCCTCGACCGCAGAACCGTCGCCCGCACGCAGGGGCTCGTCGGCAACAATTTCTCGTCCTACCTGCGCGACTACGATTTCAGCGTGGTCCTGCCCGAGCACAACAAGGGGCGGGCCAGCTTCAGCCTGCCCGACGATTTTGGCGAGCTTCATGGCCGCATCTTCAAGGCCTTCCTTGCCTCGGATGCCTACAGGGCGCGGTTCTGCAAACCGCCGGTGATCTGCCTGAGCGTATCGGAAACCAAGAGCTACGAGCGCAGCGCCAACCTCCACCCCGTGCTTGGTGTCGAATATGTCCCAAGCGGCGCGTCGCTGACCGAGCAGTACTTCGCCAAGATGGGTCTGCAGGTGCGCTACTTCATGCCGCCGAACAGCGTTGCGCCGCTGGCCTTCTACCACTGCGGCGACCTGCTGAACGACTACACCAACCTCGAACTGATCGGCACCATCAGCACGATGGAGGCCTTCCAGAAAATCTATCGCCCCGAGATTTACAACGCCAATTCCGTGGCGGGCCAGACCTTCCGGCCCAGCCTCAAGCATCAGGACTTCTCGCCGACCCGCGTGGTCTACGACCGGGAAGAACGCGCACGTCTGGCAGCCGCGCAAGGCAAGTTCGCCGAGGAAACTTTCATCAAGCCGCATCGTGCCCGGCTGGCCGAATGGTCTGCACAGTTCGCTGCCTGATCCATAAACCAAGAAAGACATAACCATGACCAAACTTCTCCCCACCTCCACCGCCGGCAGCTTGCCGAAACCCGCTTGGCTCGCCGAGCCTGAAAAGCTCTGGTCGCCGTGGAAGATGGACGCCGAGGCTCTGGCACAGGCCAAGCAGGATGCGCTGCGCGTGACCCTGGCCGAGCAGCGCGGCGCGGGCATTGATATCGTCAGCGACGGCGAACAGACCCGCCAGCATTTCGTCACCAGCTTCATCGAAGGGCTTGAGGGCGTTGATTTCGAGAAACGTGAGACCGTGCGCATCCGCGACCGCTATGACGCAAGCGTGCCCACTGTGGTCAGCGCCGTGTCCCGCCCTCGCTCGGTTTTCGTCGATGATGCGACATTCCTGCGTGCCCAGACCGATGCCCCGATCAAATGGGCGCTGCCCGGGCCCATGACCATGATCGACACGCTCTATGACGCGCATTACCGCAGCCGGGAAAAGCTGGCCTGGGAATTCGCCAAGCTTCTGAACGAGGAGGCGAAAGAGCTGGAAGCCGCCGGGATCGACATCATCCAGTTCGACGAACCCGCCTTCAACGTCTTCTTCGACGAGGTAAACGACTGGGGCATGGCTGCGCTGGAACGCGCCATGGAGGGGCTGACGTGCCAGACGGCCGTTCACGTCTGCTATGGCTACGGCATCAAGGCAAACACCGACTGGAAGGCGACGCTCGGCTCGGAATGGCGGCAGTATGAGATGATCTTCCCCGCGATCCAGCAGTCCAGCGTCGATCTGGTTTCGCTCGAATGCCACAACTCGCACGTTCCGCTGGACCTGATCGAGATGCTGCGCGGCAAGAAGGTCATGGCGGGCGCCATCGACGTGGCGACCAACACGATCGAGACGCCAGAAGAGGTCGCCGCCACGCTCCGCAAGGCGCTGCAATTCGTGGATGCGGACAAGCTCTATCCCTGCACCAATTGCGGAATGACGCCCCTGTCGCGTCAGGTCGCGCGCGGCAAGCTCGAGGCGCTGAGCGCAGGGGCCGAGATCATCCGCCGCGAATTGGGGGCGACTGCCGCGGCATGACCTCTGCGACGTTGGACATCGACCCCAAGGCGCTGCGCGATTGTTGCGGCCGTTTCGCCACCGGCGTGACGGTCGTCACCACCCGCACGCCCGAGGGCGATCATGGCATGACGATCAGCGCCTTCATGTCGGTCTCGCTCGAGCCGCCGCTGGTATGCATTTCGGTGGGACGCCGGGCGCGGATGCTGCCGAAGCTGCGGGCCTCGGGGCGTTATGCGGTCAATATCCTGACCGAGGACATGCGCGCACATGCCCTGCATTTCGCCGGCCGACCCGATGCGTCGCTAAGCGATCTGTTCGAGGACCGGCACAGCCTTCCGGTCCTGCGCGGTGCGGCGGCGGTGCTGGTGACGGAGGTGACCGAAACGGTCGAGGCCGGGGACCATGTGTTGCTGATCGGCGAGGTCCGGCATCTCGAACACGAGCCTGTCGCCCGTCCGCTGCTGCATCACGCCGGCCAGTTCGGCGGCATCAGCGGTCACGCGGCCTGAGCCGGGCATGCGTGATCATCGGGGCCTGCCATGGTGCGATAGAGGCGACGATGCTCTGATCCAGCTCATGCCGCCCCTTCTTCCTTATACAGATACACGCGACCGGCGACACCAATGCGCCGACCATTGAGGAACGCCTCACCCTTCATTGGCTTCTGCTTCCTCGTCCGTTCACGCCACGCCTGCGTCTTGGCCCTACGCCTCGCTTTCCGCTGTGCGGTATCGGTTGGTATTTTCAAAAAGATACCACAGAAGCGCATGTATCATAAAAACTGCATTTCTTGGGAAGGGCGCGGTTCTCTCCGTTTCGTTGCTTACAGCAGCACGCTCTTGACACATTGCGATTCCGCCTGGAGGGATCAGCACCCGTCACATCTCATCAAAGTTAAGGAAATCTCAGATTTCGGCCCCAATCGATTTCCCGCGAAAATTAAACATACCAGTCTCATTGCCAGACGCGGTTTCTGAAGGTCTTCTGATGTCTATCAGGGCGAAATCAACGGTTCGCGGCAAAGAACGGCAATCGAGGCTGCCCTCCCAGAAGTTCTGCTGACAGGATATGAGATCTTCGTAGACAAGTTCGCGTCGCCCGATCCAACCGGCAACCACGTATTGGCTACTGAAATCGCAACGTTTGCCTCGGTGAACGTGACGGACAAAACAGTGCCGACTTTCCGCCGGAAGCTCTCGACCCGCCCTCCAGGCGGTTTCCGCCGCCGACATCATCGCCGATACGAGCTGGAGCCCGCGAAGGCCATATTGGCGCTGCGCCGAATGCGCGAACGCTTCAAGAACCCAGCGCTCGATGTGGCGGCCTTGGTTCACAAATCTGAAGCAGAGGGCCTTCTGCAACTTGTAACCCTCATAGACGCGTACCAGTCGGTCCTTTAGCTTGGACTACTGCCCCCAGTCGAAGGCGATTTCGACGAGCACGCGGCGGCCGAGGCCGTAATTGTTGACCCGAAAATCCACGATCATGTCCTGACCGCGCGTGTCGAATTCACCCGCGTCCTGAACGCCGGGCAGGCCGATCGAGCGAAGTTGCGGCAATTGCTCCATTACGTGACGGGCCTTGTAGAAGTCTCGCTCATCAAGGTGCGTCCGGATCCTGTCCTTGAGGTACGTCTCAAGGTCTTCAGTGCGGCCTGTATCGATCGTCCTGGCGGCCAGCGCTTCCGGAAGCCCCAAACTGTTTGCCAGCTGGATGAATACATCGCGGAAACCGGTATTGGGCTTGAGCCAGACGGCCCGCGAGCCGAAGGAAGAATAGTCGACCGTCTCGTCGGAGCCTTCGGCGGCGACACCGAGGACTTCAAGGAGGGGATATTCATCCTCATACTGGAATTCAGCTTCGCAATACTCTTCGACGGCCTTGACCAACGTTTCCATGTCGCAGTCCCGCGGCAGTGCGAAATCGGCCTCGTCGAGCAGGATTCCTTTGTGTCTCAGATCGCTTCCCATGATGTTCTCCTTTTTGATGTGGTGACGACTGGCAGTCCTTGGCTTGGCCCCGCCTTTTGGTGGCTTCAGCGCTTGCCGCGCAACCACTCCAGCGGAGGGCACGGTTGTGCGTCGCGTGCCAGGCTCTCGATCGGCGGTAGAGCCAGCCTGTCGCAGGTCGCACCTGCGGCAACCAGATGATCGCGCCAATTCGATACGGTACGCTCGAATGTCTCCCGCCGACGGATGAAGTCGGAAGGGCGTGTGATATCGCGCGTCACCAGGCACATATGAGCTTCGATCCGCTCCCGAGCGGTCGCGCCCAATTTTCGCAGTGCGTCGCGGTACAGGATACCTATCGCGTCTGGAAAATAGACGACCTCCACTGGTCCGCCGGAGCCGATCATTCGAAGCAAGCTCTGTGCTCGGGTCAGGACGACCGTCGGAAGGTAGCGGTCGTAGGCGATCGCGCGGGCGAGGGCCCAGCGTTGCTCGAGTTCGACCGTCTTGGGGATCAGAAGGGCACCCTTGTGCATTGACCTCCAGAGCATCGGATCAATCGATTGGCTGGCGATCGGGTCGCTCGATTGGTCAAACGCCACCCCGCCGAGTACCCCTTCGATGACCGAAAGGGTCTGGTCGTCATAAAGGCGGCGGACGGTCTGAACCGGGAGTCGTGTCATCGGATATGGTCTCCAAGCATGGGATAGGTTCTGCGATGGATCGCTCGTGCGCGCCTGGAGATTTGCGGGCAGTTCGCAGCGGGACAGCTGAGTCATGGACGTCCTCGTCAGTTGCTTCGGAGCCGGTATGGCTCCCGGAGAGGAGATGGTTTCTTTTGGCAGCGCTCGGAAATCCGCCGGGACATTTTTCCGGGGAAGACGAGACGAAACTGTAGGTCTGGAACGGACCCTCCAGTGGTATCGAGTGCCCCACAAAGGCGGACGGTTGTCGGTCAGAATGCCGGTGCAAGGTCACCCTGGTTGCGCGGTGATGTCGTGGTTCTGGCCAAAAGGGGAGGCGTGACCTCTTCGAAGACGGCGGCGTCTGCCTCGTTGATCCTCTGAATGGTCTGGCAGACCGGATCGAAGATGCCCTGCCTGAAAGCAGCCATGACTTGCACATCCGGGGCTCTTCCAGCGTTCTGCTGGCGGCAGATGCTTCCGAAAACGGCGACAATTTCACCAAGTTCGGTCTCTACGAGGTGCAAGAGGTTCAGTTCAGGGTGGCCACAAGATCGACCGCGGGAGGTGGAGTTCCTTCTTGGTTCCAGCGACCGGCCGGCCTGGCGGGTGAGGTCCGCGCTTTTGGATGCCGGGGCCTTCCCTCGACCAAGGTGGCTGAGTGTCTTTCCTCACGCGCCTCACTGTCCAAGCCAGAAAGGACTGCCCGAAAGCTTCCGCTTCGGGCGGTCCGGGTTTCTGAGGGGGCAGCGTCCCGTAGTCACACCTTGGGGTGCGCCATGTAGCGGACCGGCAGCTCTCGTTTTGCCTTCGGCCTACGTAGAATGACCTCTTCTCTACGCTCCTGCGCGACCTCCCAGACAATACGATACCGGAGACGGGCGGTCCGGGTCGCAAGATCGTCAGACGCACGCGCAGCCTGTTCCTCCCGCAGGAGCGCCAGGCTCTCGATCGCGTTGGGAAGTCCGATCGACACCTTTTCGTCGACGACTCTGATGGTCTCGGCCAGCTCTTCGTCCGTCATGAGGTGGCGTGACCCGGCCCGCTGTGCCGGGCGAAACTGGAGTTCCATGATCGCGCTAACCGGAGCCAGGTCAGTGGTCCTGGGTCGACGCTTGGGTCTGATGGTCCCATCTCGGACCTCACGGCGGGCTGCCGGGACTAAGGGCAGCATCACGAGACACCCGCGAGCCGACGTGCATCGGCCTCCATGACTTCACGCTCTTCTTCGCTGGCCGTTTCGGGAAGCAGGGTCAAAGTGAACTCGCGCTCCAGACGGCGTGCGGCATAGAACGATGTGGCGAGAGTCTGAACCGCAGTAAGCGCCACACTACATTTCGCCGACGCCTTGGGATAGACCTGCGCTGTCGTGCACGCGACCAGGAACCAACCGGTCGCGCCGCGCTCCAAGATGCATTCCGTCGATTTGGCCCCGTATGAGTAGCTGCTCGCAGACGGCCCCGCAGGACGGCAGGTGACCCGCGCGCCCTTCCAGGCCGATTTCGGAAGAACCTTCCCGAGCTGCTTCTCTGCATCTTCGGCGAAAGCGCGCAGGGCCTGGGCTTCCGTCAGGGTAAATGCTCGGGCCTTGCCGTTCACCGAGGCAAATTCGGCTTCGATCTTGGCGGTGTTGGTTATGTTAATACGCATAGATATTCCTTTCAGTGTGTTAAGGGGTGTCAGAAGGAGCTGGGGTCATTCCAATCCCCACGGAAATTGTCTGGATCGGAGGGGCGGGGTATTGTCGCGAGACAGGCCGGAGACACGCCCGGGCCGATGCAATCGACCAACATACGCTGCTGAGTTCCGCCGGTTGACAGCCTCTGAAGCGCTGCGCGCGATCGGCCGGGGCTGCGCGCGCCTGTCGTAAGGCGGGCAAGACGTCGGTCGAGAGACTGCCGGATGGCGACGGTGGTGAGCGAATACGTCATTCGGGTACTCCTTGGTGACGAGGAGAATCTGGTGTCGTTTTTCCTGGCGCGGAAACGCCGAAGCAAAAAAAAAATCGAACTTTTTTAGATTGTCGCAATAAGACAGTAACTTGCGGGTTCTTTGCGTCGAGGCTGGGAGGTGTGCCTAACCGGAGCCCCTGCTGACGCTCGCATCCGCGAGCGGCAATGATGCGCCCCCGTCTCCGCGATGAGCTCGATCTCGATGGAGATTCCCGGTCCGGACGCTGGCCTGCGGACGCGCGCTGCTTGGACGCGCAGAACAGGAATGTGCTCTCTGCGCGGGGCTGTTTCGAGGCGTTCCAGCATGTGCGCCGGTGCGATACTGATCAGGAGCCGCCGCTCATTGGGCTGCCGGAGCTCAACCGACGTCCGGATTCCGAGAAGTCGCTAAAAGGACAGGGCGCTGGCCGAGGCACGGACCGGGGTGGCGCGCAACCGCATGAAGTTTATCCGGAAGGAAGGCATCGATACATGCAATTTTGGCCATGGTGGTTCGTTTGAGAACACAAGGAAATCACACCTCGCGGCCCGCCTTGCCCTTGCCCGATCCGCCTGCGATATCAAGCACAAGCAAATCTAGCGAGGACACCATGACCACCGTAAACAATCTTCCTGCAACGCTTCCAGCCGATCAGATCGTGTCCGGGGCACTGCAACTCTTCGATTTTGGCACCCTCATGATCACTGAGCAAGCGCCGGATGGGAAGATTATGGCTGCGCTCCTTGGCGAGGAAGATGAGGATCTCGCCATCAAACTGCCTATGCGAACGGGCGAGACTGCCAGCGAACTTATCGCCCGCTTCGACGACGATGACGCGGAGTTCTGCACCATGTCAGAGACGCTGCTGGCGACCCGCGACCAATTGCACGCCTCGCTCGCAGCCGAGAAAGCTGAATTCGTCACGTGGGCTCGTTCCACACTCGCCGACGCGATTGTCGTGGCCGAACTTCTCCTTGAAATGGAGCAAGTCACACCACAGACCGCCGAAAACCTTAAATCCTCTGCGGCGATCTCAGCTGCGGCAGTCGACGCGATGGATGGCGCATGAAGAAGCTCAAGACGTGTGGAGCTTAGGCTCCAGGATCTTTGATTTTCAAAGCCAGAAAGTGGCAGTTGCGGCGAGGGCTACGGCGGACAGAAAGATCTTCGGGCACCTGTCGTAGCCGGTCGCAAAGCGGCGCCAGTCCTTGAGCTTACCGAACATGATCTCGATACGGTTGCGCCGCTCGTCGTATTTGATGGGCTTGCCTCGGGACTTCCGACCCGGGATGCAGGGCTTGATGCCCTTGTCCTGCAAGGCTTCACGATACCAGTCGGCATCGTAGCCCCGATCGGCCAGCGGCCATTCGGCCTCGGGCAGGCTGCTCAGCAGGGGCGCCGCATCGGTGTCGTCGCTGACCTGGCCGACTGTCATGAAGAACTTGATCGGGCGGCCGTTCGCGTCCGTGACGGCATGCAACTTGGTGTTCATGCCACCCATTCTCAGGAAAACGATCCCCCGGCTCGTTTTCTGATCTTCGAACTCCGCCCAATCAGCCTGCCACGCCCCCCTTTTTCAACCGCAGGCTCGAAGCCGTGCGGTGCGCCTTGAGATAAGTGGCGTCGATCATCACTGTCTTCCGGTCGGCGGCCTCGGAAGCAAGCCCCACCATCATCCGGGCGAAAACACCCTGTTCGTGGCCTCTATCGGACCGGTGGCGTTCAGCCACTCACCTCCAGCGCTTCCATCGATTGCGGAGAGTCTTCGGTGGACCATACTCTGGCGGCGCATCGGACCAACGCAAGCCATTACGATTGATGAAGATTATCCCGCTCAAGACCCGCCGATCATTGGCCCGCAGTTTGCCATGGCTCTTTGGAAGTGAGGAAGATTAGAAAACAGTCCAGTGGACTGTTTTCCTGACGAACAGCCGCAGCCGCGCATCTTTTCGTCGCTCAGCCAGAAAAGACTGCTCATCATGCCCCCATCAGTTCGGGAGCGTGAATCTCGCCTGCAAACCTTCGGTGCGGCGCAGGCTCGACGCGATGTTCCATCTCGTGGATGAAATCCTGCTGCCGAGCGCGGCCGGAAAGGGCAAAAGTGGACGACGTTTACGCCGCCCGCAGCCGGATCATACTGCCACTACCGTGGCTGACTATTGCTCCGCCGTTCTCACCTTTGCCCCCGAAGCGAAAGAACCTATGCAGACCATCCGCAGATGAGCACGCCTTCGTGCCTCACCAAGGCAAGAAGGCGAGTCAGTAGGACCCGGTAATGCGGGAGCGCGTCTATCCAGCTTTCGGGCTCCCTGTCGCAGAAGTGGGTCGGTATCTCATCGATGAATTTTCGTCTCGACTTCGGACGCCGGGCGTCGATCGGCTTGAGCGGTTGTCCGTTAGCCTTCATCTCGGCCTCGATCTTCCCGAGCACGGCTGCAACCATCGGGCTCGTGACATAGAAGTCGTCATAGGGTTCGACGGTCACGTGCGGCTCGGCAGACAGGAGGTCAAGCAACCTGTGGTGATTGCGGAACGCGAGCAACGCGTCCTCATTTTGATTGTAAAATCCGTAGTCCAGACCCATGGAATTCTCCTTTTCATAGGTGAGATGTGTGTCGGTGCGGCTGCGCGAATGGCGGTGCCGGATATGGAAAGTACCGTCCGCAGCGCGAACAGCTCTCTGACGGGGCGTTTCCCGGGCGGTCGCCAATACAATTGCGAAGATTTTTTCTACTGCCAGCTTCATTGCTTCCTGGCGGTCCCTCAACGGAACAGGCCTCTGGTCCGATGCGTCAAGAGGTATGCACATTGCCGGGTATTTCAGTAGCAGATGCGCCCGCCATTTGCCTTGGAGGCGGTGGAGAAGCAGCGCGTCGAGATTACTCCGCCGCCCCCAAGTCCGCATTTTGCGCTCTTCGGTCGGGAGGCCAGGGTCGACAGGCACTTCGGGCCCAACCACCTCCGTCATCCGCATGATGTTCGCAAGGAGCGCGCGCCCGGCTTGCAGGTCCTCATCTGAGAAGTCGTCGCGCATCAGAACGGTGTCGTGTCTATTTTTCATGATTAAGCCTTTCTTTCAGGGCCGAATTGCGTCTTCGGGCCCGACTAGGAGATGGGTTTGGAAGTCCAGCCGCGGAAATCATTAGTGGCCTTAGGACAGCATTGGCGGCCGGTAGCGACTTGCCGGGGGGCTAGCGAGGCAGGTGTCGATGACGTTTCCGTTGTTCATGAGGGACTCCTTGGTGGATATGCGGTGCCAGCGATGGCCATGTTCAGAAGTTGGGTTGATCATGCGATCTGCGGAAACCCGATCGAGCGCAAAGTTATCTGAGGGTTGGATCGGGCGGCGCCTTGGGCAGACTGAAGGGCAGGGTCGGACAGACCGCGTTCGGGTTGGGCGTGCCGTCGACCTCGGCGTCGATTGGTTTGGCGCCAGAGCTGCTCGACCCTCGGTAGCTTCAGGCCCTCGCAGCAGACTGACGCGGCATGAAGGTGGTCGAGCCAACGCCGCACGGTCTTCTCGAAAGGGTCATTGCGGCGGACAAGATCCCTCGGGCAATGAATATCACGCGTCAGGAGACACATTCTCGCCTTGGCCGGCCGGGTCGTGTCATCCTCGAGTAGGGTCCCGCCGCCTTGGTGCAGGATGCCGATGGCATCAGGAAAGTAGACCACCTCGATCGGCCCCAGGCCGCGGCAGGCTCGTTCCATACTTTTGGCTCGGGGAAGGATAACCGTTGGAAGGATGCTGTCCGATGCTACAGCCCGTGCGAGTGCCGAGGCAGTCTCAGCCGTGATACGAGGCGTCAGGGCACGGAGCGCCTTGTGCAGGGAACTCCAGTCTGCTGGGTCGATAAGCACGCTGGCGAAAGGGTCACTTGCCTGATCATATGGGGCTCCGCCGATGAGGCCTTCGATGACCTGAAGCGTTTGGTCTTGATAGAGTCGTGGGACAGTCGTGATGGGCAGCAAGGTCATCCTACGTCTCCCCATGATACTGACAGAGACTGTTCATCGCGCGGCGAAGTTGCTTTCCGAAGCGAACTTTGCCTGAAGGGCAGGGGGCAGGGCATGGGCTGTGTCATGGGGTGATCCTCGGTGACGTTGAGGAGGGGCGTTCCTCCCGCTGAAGAGGAGGTGAGATCGATCCCAGAATGCCGGAAACCGATTGCTGCATGACGTTGCGTTAGGCGAATTTTGGGCGCGCTCGCTGCTGGGTCCGCCGCGGGTTTCGAAGTGCTGGTTGCTACGAAACGGACGGTCTGTCGTCTGTAAGAAGAGACCTGCCCGATAGCCAAAGACTGGAACTCAAAGAGCGAATGCAACGGGCCCCATGAACGCCAGTGAGCGCGATACTTTCGATGAATTTTCCCGACCGAATGCGTGCAGCATTCGTGCCTGAAGCCATCGAAGGCGATGTGCTGGAGGTCTAAGATGGTTGCGGGGAGCACTCGGGCCGCGTGCCAAAGGTTGCTTCTCTTGGGACCGTGGGAGCGAACCGCGCATCTGAGCTAATGCGGGTTCGCGAGTCGCATCCGGGTCACGACAGGGCGTGCGTTGCTATGAATTCCAACGCGCCGAGGGATGACGAACATCTAATCAGGGATGTTCGGAGCGGCACACGAGCTTAGTCGACAAGGAGCCTCGTCATGCACAGCCTTCCACGTTTCCACCGAAGCCCAGTCCCTGAAATGTTCGCGGGCGGCTTATGCCTGGTGCGACCAAAAAGACTACCCCCCAAAAACCGTTCGGCATTTCTGGGGATTTCTGAGATTTCTTCTAAGTTCTGTCATTTCTCGTAGAAGTAATCCTCGCGAAATCAATCACCTAAGGAAAATCCGCAGGGTCAGATCCGGGGTGGCACTGATCCGAAACGGGGCAGGGCCCGGACGTTTCGGGGGCCGCCACCTCGCGAACGGGTTTGCCAAACCGTGAAACGGGTTGGTCACACCCCGAGGTCAACTGCTCCCGCGATTTCCGCGCGCTTCGGAAAAGGCACATCTGCTCATCGATCGTTAACACGAAAGAGGAGCAGATATGCCGGCTGACAACGGTAAGATTCAGATCGCGCAGGTGCTTGTCGAGCATCTCAGAGCGGCGAGGTTCAGTCTCGCGTCTCTCAAGCTGATCCTCGCGATGCTTCATCACCAGGACGTACAAGAACTCTGGATCCGTGAGGCGATTGAGACGCCGAGCCTTGCGAGGACATGGATCGACGGGACCCGGCTCCGCGCGATCGTAGGACCGCGCCGCGAAAACGGCGCGACGTCGCTGCATCGGCTCGTTGCAGAAGCGAAGACAACGGACTTGTTCGATGACATCCGCCTTATCGAACGCAACAGGATTCTGGCATGGCAGTTCTCCGGCCTCGTTCAACGGTTCATGGCTGATCGTTTATCTGACTACTACACGCTCCTCGATTTGGCCGAGATCGCAGACTGTGGGAGCCTTGAGGATCTCAACTACCTCATCGTGCTCCGACATGTCTTCAAAGGTAAGGCACCGAAATTCCAGGGCCCTTCGTCGATGAACTGGAGCCGCCTACGCGGCAAACACATGGCGTCTTTGACGCGGATTGCGAAGATGACCGGGGTGACGCTCGTAGTCATCGAGAGCCGGGACAGACAAGACTATGGCTTGCATCACGTCGAATGCAGGGTCTGTCACGCTCAGACGACGTGGTGGATTTCGGCGATCCGAAAATATCCTGCGGGCGCGAAAGTGACGCTGATTGACGCCTCTGGCAGCCGGAAGATCGACCCAACAACATTCGACTTCAGCCACTTGCCGGGGGTCGTCCCAAGTCCTCCGCCCCGTAGTCAGTAATTCGCCAAGTGGAAGGTACTGCCGTGGGCCTCAGGTCCCCAGAAGGGACGACACGCCGGCGCGGCGCGCGCCGATGCGGTGCTGTCGGGCCACCGCATCGGCACGCTTTCCGTGCCGGCTTTATAGGAGTTTCCCCTTGTCTTTGTTTTCGACTGAACCCGTTTTCCCGGGCGATATTGTGTCGTTCAGGTTCCCCTACTCGGAAGGGATGGCGCCGTATGCGCGACCCTGCCTCGTTCTCGATGCGACGGAAAACGACGTCTTGCTCGCATACGGTACCACGTCTCGCTCGCGTGCGAACGTCGGCTTTGAATTGCGTGTGACTGCCGAGTTCGCTGAATGTGGCCTCGATAAAGCGAGTCGGTTTGTGCTGTCGCGTCGCGTGCGGGTGGCCCGATCGGACCAACGTATTGTGCCGAATGCCTCCGGAACCCCGGTCCTCGGGCGTCTCACTGAAGCTCTGCGACGTCGTCAAGACGACCTCTTCGCCCGGATTGAAGCCAGCTGGCCGACCGCGGAACGCAGGATCGAAGCGGAGCGCCGTGGATTGCACCCGCGGAAAGGCGATCGCCGTCGCCGGGGAGGGGAGCCGTACCAGGTCTGAGCGTTTGCGCGCGCCGACCCCGGCGCAGGCTTTAGATCCGGTTGGTTCCGCGGGCATCGCGCATGGCGCCCGCGGATCCCTCCCGGATCAGAAGCCGGGTGCGATGCCTCAAGATAGGAAGGTAATTCTATGCACAATCGTGACAAACTCGATGCGATCGAAGGGTTCGGTCAACGCAATCTGACCAGTCTGCAGCCACTGCTTGCGCACGCACATGAAGCGATCTGGGTCGAGCGGCTGAAGACTTGGCTGACGGCATGCGCCCTCTCCCCGGACAATGCGCTTCGTGCGGCCGCTCTCGAATATGCCGTCGTCGATCTCGTGACCCTGGAGCTATCCCGTCAGTCTTACACTCTTGCAGATGATGGTCTCCAGCTGACGGACCGGGGCGGCACGCTCGTGGTCCGCCGGACGCTCGCGGAGTTGCTTCTCGTTCTCAGCACCTGCGATGCACGATCGGCGCGTCAACTCGCGGCGCTCGCGTGCGCAAGCCGCAAGGAACGGCTGGAGCATATACGATCCAGAATCATCGAAAGCGTATGAAAGGAAGCCGGCCGCCGGAGTCACGGCGGTCGGCATGACTGAACCGGATGAACGCCAACTGGAAGATGGCGCTCAACTTCTCGACCAAGCAGGCCGGTGCACGCTCTTTCCCACACAAACTATAGTTTGTGTGGGAAACGATCAGGCTCGGACTTAGACGAGGAGACCTCCTCTGAGTGTCCGCTGCTGTGCGAACAAAACGGGCGGCACCGTCAAGTGTAAGAAAAGGATAATGAAATATGACTGGACTCTCTCGCTCACCGGCCTTGCGCGCTGCGATGGAGCGTACGACGGCAGCGGCGAAGCAACTCGAACACGACACCACCCAGATCGCATGCTGGATCGAAATCAAACACCCCGGCTCACTCACCGCTCTCGAAGTGCAGCGGCACTATTCTTGCGATGACAATGCGATAGCCCATGTTGTTCCGCTCGTTTCCGATGTGGAAATGCGCCGTATGATCCGGCGCGATGCAGAGACGGCGTTTCGCGCGCTCGGCTACGCGCTCGAGCCCGAAGGGCGGGATGTTTTCTCGATCTTCGCTCGGGTGCAAAACCAATCAAACCACGCACTCCTTCACGCATTTGCTGAAATTGAAAGAACCCTGCTCAAGGCGACTGAGCCGTGAGCCAGTCGCGAAGGAACGCAGAGTGGTGATGAATGAAGGCCGTGACCCGATGACAGTTACGGCCATGTTGGTTTGAGATGGCCAATTCTGGCCATGGGGGCGACGCGGAGGAACTGGTGCCGACGCACCGTCAATTGCGGCCTGTCGGTCAGACGAGTTGTTTTGAAGACGTCCCGACACTACCATCGTTGCAGCAACGGAGGCCCAACATGACGCAGGGCGTACAAGACTACCCGGTGCCCAAAGTCTGGCTCGGAGAGCGCGAACACGGCGGGAAAAAGAGATGAGCTTTCTGACCGAGTGCATGCGTGACGATCGGATAGATTTGGGTCTGATTGCGGCCAAGCTGGGTACGTCCGAAGAAGATATCGCGGAGGCCACTGGCCTCGATCGGGATGCGCATGAGCGTCCTGCTCGCGTTGGCTGCGCAAGTGCGCAACGTCGCCTGCGCAAAATGCTTGAGATCTTGGACCGTGTCATCCCACGCGTCGGCACTCCAAGCGCTGCCTACGCTTGGTATCGCGCCGAGCCGCTGCCGGGCTTTTCGGGATCGACGCCGATGCAGCTTGTTTTGCAAGGCCGGGCGGCCGAGGTGATCGACTACATCGATGCTGTTGACGCTGGCGTCTACAGCTGAGCGAGCTTCTTCAGGAGGTCGCCACTCTCATCTGCGGTTATCTCGGTCCGCGCGCGCGGCGAAAATGGTCACTTCCTCCGGGCAGGGTTCCCCCCATGATATCGGTGAAGCGATCTAACCATGCGCGCTTTTCGTGAGAGGTAAGCTCGTCCGTCTGCATCTCGCCGGCGAGCAAGGCGGCGATCTTCTCTGGGTCGATATTTTGCTTCACCGCCTTCGCCACGTCCGATGATCCGCCCAGTACCAGGCGCATCTTACATTTCGTGGGGCAGACTGGTTTAGACAATCGCAATCAGGCTCGCGGCTACGCCGGACTTTCGTTCCCTTGAAACGATCCAGATTTGTGCGCCGGCGAGCTATCTGGGTGCGATCTTATCATGTAGATTTTCAGCTCGATAAATTTGCGCTGCTGCAGCCTTTGGGGGTTTCCTCCCTCACCTCTGATGCGAGTATTCGAACGCGCCTTGCCGTGGCCGCTCTAAGACCACGGCTGTGTTGCTGGACGAGGCGTGAGGTCCGTCCGAGAGAGGCTTGTCGGAAAACGTGATCCGAGGGTCGGTCCCTAAGCTACAGAAAATGTCTCGCCCGATTTCAGATGAAAGGCGGCCTTTCACTATCTCCGCTTCGGCTCCTGCCTGGCCCCCTCGATTTGAGGGGCCGTGCAGGAGCCCAAACTCAGGAGATGTGAAAATGGCTGAACATACTTTCCGCGACCTTTTGGATTGGGCAATTGCGAAAGGAGAGGGGGCGGACACGATCCGGGCAATTCAGTATATCCCGGCGCGGCTCGGCATGCTCGATCATGACATCGCCACCTTGCCTGCCGACATGCACTTCTTTGAGACCACCGTCGCCGGGCACGGGTATGCACTGATCAGCCGGGCGCAAAACATGAAACAAAACGGGCGCCGGGCGGATTCCCGAATCCGCGCTGCGTTGCGGCGCTTCCTGGAGGCATTGGCAGTCTTGCCAGCTCCGACGCCGGCGCACCGGCAACGCTATTCGCAGTTGATGGCACTGATTGAAGCCGAAGAAGGAGTGCCCGGCTCTGGCGCGCTGTGGAATACGGGGCGCCATCGTAGCCTCGTGACCCTTCGGGCGCGGGCACGATGCGCCCCGGAAGAGCTAAGCCAGAGCGAAATAGACCGGATCGGGCAAGAGGGTTCCGCGAAGGTCCGTAAAAGCCTGTGTAAGTCAGTCGCATTCCTGAATTCTCTCACGAAGGACGTGGAAACGTTGCCTGCCATTCAGGCGTACCTACCTGCGACGGAGTTGCGTTTGCCACCCGGATCGGCCCGAGCGCGACGGATCGACTGGGATGCGTTGCCGGAAGAGTTCAAGATTTCCTTCGAGACACTTGCAGATGCCTGTCTCGCGGATAGCGAAAATAGAGCTGACGCGATGCTCGCCCGGATTGAGGCTGGGGAAGACCCTGAGAAGGTTGCGGCGGAAGCTGATCTTCTGGCGCAGCAGGGCGGTCGGGATTCGGGAAAGCCGACCGCGGCGCGCACCGGGTACCGTGAAGCGGTCGCTTGGTTGGTCCGCGCTTGGGAAGACAGTGGCCGCGATGCCGCGGATCTTCAAGACGTGCGCGAGCTCTTCGAGCTACAGACGATCAGGGCAGCGATCACGCAGCAGCTCGAACGATCCGATAGCGGGTTTGATCTCAAAGCCGGACTGGAATCGACGACGTTAAAAACGCGGCTGACGCGGCTCATCACCCTGGCGCGCCGCGGGTTTCAGGACGCGGGCTCTGCGGCGGTGATCACGCTTCTCAAGACTAAACATTACGACGCGCCGCGGGCAAAACGGAAAGCTTCCAAAAGTAGCGCGATCATGATGGAGGTTGACCGGATTGCGGGAACTTTGCAGCAGCGGCCGGAACTCGCGTCGGTTTGGGCCAATGCGCCAACGCGCATCGCGGGCTCTGCGGAGCGCGCGCTCGACGATACAACCCGCATGAAGAAAAAGTCCCGGGAAATAACGGCACTTCGTCTCCTTGCAGGTGCCGTGGCGTATGCGATTCAGATGTCGCGGCCGCTCCGAACACGTTGCCTGCGACACACTCGGATAGCGTCCAAGGGCCAAGCCCACGCAAATCTGCTCCGTGCCTCACCGAACCAGACGATGCTCACGTTCCGGTTCGCTCCCTGGGAGACCAAGAATGACGCTTGGATCAACGTGGATGTTGTCGGAAGTGACGCGGAAATCGTCCGCGCCTGGCTTGAGACTTGGCGCCCGAGATTGATCGAACTGCAGGGTTTGGATCCGGATAATGTCTATCTTTTCCCCGGCAATGCCCTGCCGCCGCAAGACGAAGGCGATCCAATCGCATTGCCACGCGGAAGCTACTCTACCAGCGCCTTTCTCGATTTATGGCGTGACGCTTCGAACGTGCTGGGCTGGCACGAGACACCCCATCGAATGCGACACGTCGTGGCTCTTCTCAGCCTCGCCATTCGGCCGGGGGATCACGCCTTCACCTCTTCTGTTCTCGGGATTCTCGAAAGTACGGCACGTAAGTATTACGGACGCGACGACGGGCAAGCCGCAGCACGCGAGGCGCGCGCGGCGATCCTCGCCGAGCACCCGGACATCTTCAAGACACTTACAAGGAGACTGCGCGATGCGCGATGATATAGCCCGTGCGCGGTTGGCGTGCGTTCCCGCCTCAGTGCGAGATCGGATGATGGCCGCCCGGGAAGATTTGCCGAGCGGCGCGATCACTGCGGTTGCGCGGTTTTTCGATTCACTGGCCGCCACTCAGGATGATCCGAAGTTCCCGTCGCGAGCCAGTTTTGAGGCGGCCTGCCGCAATGAATCCGCCTTGGCTTTGCTGTTGCGGGTGCTCGAGCGCTACGCCCCCGACATGAGCCTTGCCGAGGGACGAGGGCTTCGCAAGGATTACTACCGTGCCCGATCCCCGGGAGCTGCCTCGACCAGTTCTCTGGACCCACGGCGCCCCGCCGAGCCGCGTGGCTGGCCCGCGCACTGGGCTATGCTGCTGCCAGCTTTGCACGAGGCCCCGATCGCCGAGAGCACGCTGCGCCGGCATGTGGCCTCGATTAACCGCTGCGCAGAACTCCTGCCCAGCATGACCTGCCCTCCGCGGATCGGTTGGTTGCTTGGATGGGAGATGGCGCGAAAGTTTCGCGCGGAGTCGCTGCGGCCTGCGACGATCGCGAACTATCTCGGCGGTTTGGTGGGCCTCGCAGTCCATGGCGGGCTTGATGCGGACGCGATCGCCGGATTGCGATCCGTTCAGATGGGGCTCCTTCGGGAAGCGAGGCGGATTCCGAAACTCAAGCAGTCGCGTATCGAGGCGCTATATCAAAACGGGGGCTATGCGGAAGTCGTTCGGGCAATCCTTCGGTGTCTCGATCAGGCCGACGCCATTGCTGACTGGAGGTCGGAAGCGGAAACCGCCCGCGCGACAGCGGCCATCCTCGCGGTGACGCTGAACGTTCCGCCTCGCAGCGGGGACATCACGTCGTGGCGTCTCGGCGAAGCTCTAATGCGCGAGCCTTGGGGGGCTTGGCGCTTACGGTGGCAGCAGGAAAAGACCGGTGTCTGGCTGGATGCCGGCACGCTCTGGCCGGAGATCGGTTGGGTTCTCGATCAGCATCTTCTGGCAGGTCGACCGCTACGTCACGCCTATCGGCGCTATACTGAACTCCTGGGGAAGAATTGGCTTTCGCATGAGCGGGAAGGCTTTGACCGAAGCTGGGCGAGCGAGAAGATCAAAGCCGCGATCGGTGTCCCGCTTCACGACCTCCGGACATTGTCCGCTGACTATATGCGGCTGCACGATCCTGTGGCAGCGCCGGCAGTCGTTGCCGCGTTGCTGGGTCATTCCAGCACAGAAGCCGGGGCTGAATACGCGGCGCTCACCCAGCAGACAGCTGCACAAAGGGAATGGATGGAGATCCGCGCGATACATGCTCAGAGCGACAAACGATCAGGGTAAGCATCGGGGCGAGTGACGCGCCGCAATTTCTGTCGAGATCGTTTTGAGGCGGCGGGCTCGGGAACAATCTCTATCGCATGGATCATGCACATGACTTTGCTCTCGACGTGGCCGCCGCCGCCTCGCATTTTGCGCTCACCGAGGCGACGGTGCGCAGCTATCTTCGTGACGGTCGCCTGGCCGGTGTCCGGCTGAAAGGGGATTGGAAAACCTCTTGGGATCAGCTCTGGGCGGTCGAGCGCGGGCCGACCCCAACCGCTCTCAATCGGCGGGCCTACCAGGTGCCGCTTCTTTCCAAGTCTGGTCTCGCCCGCCACCTCGATACCAGCGTCCGAACCGTCGAAGGCTGGCTCCTACAGGGCATGCCGACCCGGAACGTCTACTCCAACGTGCGCATCGCGCCGATTGATGCGGAAAACTGGCTCATTCAAGCTTTGGGTTTGTCCGAGAAAGAAGGGGCCGTATTGCGCGGTCTGCTGCGTTAATCGGCGATTGTGAATGTGCCCGGCACCCGATGACCTGAGAGGCCGACATCAGGTCGCCTCTCTCCGCTTTGCGTAGCATTGGTGAGGCCGATACAACTCTTTGCGCCGAAGTCGGAAGTCGAGCCGGCGGTTGGTTCCACGCGAAGCTGGAGCCCAAATGTTCTCTGGATGGCTCGGTAAGATATCGGTCAGCACTCGACGCATGATTTGGCGGCTGCGTAAGATCCTCGGAGACATGCGGAGATGGCGGTATGGACCGCCATCGTCATCAAGCTCGGTGAGTTGTATCAGGGCTGGTAAGCGGCAACGATCAGTTTGTTGCCGACTATGGTAAATGGCAGCTCGCGAGAGCCGGTTACGATCTCACACAGAATAGTCGCGCCATGAAGAAACGCGTTTCGGGGATTGTCGTAGGGGAACGCATCGGGAGAGCCGAGGCAGTTCTGCTCTCCGGCGGGCACGTCTCGGAAGGTAATCGTGGAGACCCAGCCGTTGCCAAGCGGCTCAACGTAAAAATCGTCGATCCGGTCCGCAGTGAAGTGGCGCGGGAAATTCGTCGCCGGCTGCTTGTCTGGGACCCGGCCCGTCGCCTCGAGTGCCTGCATGACGATTTCGAGCAGATTGGGGCGAGCGGTTTGGGAATTCGACAGGCGCTGCTGAGAGTTGATGGTCATAATTTTCTCCGTAGATGAGGTGGTTCAAGAGCGGGAAGCCGTCGCTCGAAAAGAACATCGGATCGGTCCCGTCACAGGAGAAATGCCTCAGTCGATTTTTTTGGTTGATGATCGTTGCGCCGCTCGCTTTGGTCAGTTTCGGCGACGCTCCGTGCAGTCGACAATTGTACGGCTATTTGGCGCCTTCGAAATTGCCGGGAGGCGACATACTTTTTCCCTCTTATCCACGAGAAAAAGCAGGAGGCGCGCGAAACTTGCATTCGTTAGCTTCGCGGACCTTCCGGCCGTTCGCCGCATGTGCTTGATTTCCGCGGCGCCTCTGAAGTCACGAGGGAGGAAGGGCGGGGAGCTGACCTTCGCTGCCCCCGGGACGAACGGCAGGGGTGCGCAGTGGAGCTGACTTTGCAAAGTCGCGGGTTTTGGCGGCGGGTAGAGAGGCATATGCTGAATGCACAGCTGGATAAGCCGCCTTTCGCCGCAGGTGCAGCCGCCATACATCATCGAACGGAAGGGGTGCGGGATAAGGACGAGACCGCTCTCGCGGCACGGTACCGGCGTCGGGACCAACCGTTACTTGCCGCCTAGCCACCGCCGGAAACGTTGCCAAAGGCCTTGTGGCGCATCCGCATTCGCCTGTGCTGCGGAAACTTCCGGCACATCGTAGTAGCGGCTTTTGGCGCGACGGTCGTGTGCTCGCCCTGCGGCAATCTGTTCATCGCTCATATCTCCCGTCCACCGGATATCGCTTTGCTTGATCCAGTAGTGCGACCGACAGGGAAAGCTCCAGTTCCCGATGGACGGCGAGAGCGAGACCGACACGCCGTCATAGCCCATCTTCCAGTCGGTCGGGCTTAAAGGCGTGACCACTTCGCGGCCGCAGCCACAGGCGCATTTGTGAACGGCCGTTGCGTAGTCCATGGCGAGGTAAAGAACGCCCTCCTCGGTGCGCTCTGGAATCGCATCTACAAATTTGTGGGTAATTTTCTTAATCGCCATCGCGCTTGTCCATGTTGTCTATTGTGTTGCCGTCAATCGTGTAGTTGCTGGAATGCTCGCCCTCAAAATCGGCATAAAACCCTACCAGCTTTTTCCACCGGATCACCGCGAGCGTCGCGTTCAGTGCGTTTAGATCAGCCACCTGGATGTTCGTGGCGTAGGCGTCATCTACGTCCGCTTCGCCCATCCCCACGCGGCGACGTAGTGGCTCGCGCTGTTCAGCGGTACTCAGCGTCACTCGCAGCACGCCCACCAGAGCATCGTCGCCCATCTCGATGCCCATACCAACATCGATGAAGGGGGTGCCCTGTTCTTCGAGACGTTCGACCGCCGGGCGTTTGGCCGCGCCGGAATCAACGCACACGAAGACGAAATCCATCTCGTCCAGAAGGTCCGCGTTGGATTCGTCGAGATAGACCGGGTGCGGGACTATCCCTTTGCGCATGAGCGCATAAAGCGCTGCGAAGTAATCGACCTTTTTGTTTCGCTCGCGCAGTGTTTCGATGCTGGGCGCACCGGGGCTGCGGAAGGCGTTGTGCTGAAGAAAATCATCGCCATCGATGAGATGCAGCTCGCGGATCGGTGTCTTGGCGAGCAGATCGAGCACGTAAGAGCCCGTCCCGCCGAGGCCGACAATGGCAACCTTATTCATCGCCAGCTTGTCCGAGAGGCCGCCGATCCCAGCCCGTGTCGAAGCCGTGTCATGGTAGTTGAACACTGGATCGGGCTCATCGGAGTTTGCCACCACGTAAGTGCGCGCATCAGCTGACGGATCGATCTTCCGCGCAGGCGATGCGATCATCTCCACATAGGTGGTCATCTTGTGTTCGTAGTCGCGGTAGCCCTCTTTCGGTTTTGCCGAAAACATATGGTCTACCGTGATGTCCTTGCCGAGGGTCTGACGCCTGCTGGAATGCCTGATGCCTTCGAACGTTTTGCCGTTCTGATCGCAAGGATGTTCGCCTACGAAGTACGCCTTGTGGTCGCTCGGGGTCATCGTCGCATCCCCGTTCATCTGCAGAACAGAAACGAGCGTACCAAGCTTCACCTCGCGATTGGCGTTCACGTAGGGCACGTTGGAGATCACGAGGTGGCCACCTTTCACAGCCACCTCGTATCCGCCTTCTTCGAGGGCCTTGAGATCGGCGTTACGACTTATCAGTTGCCGTGACATTGAAGATCATGCCCTCCTTCAGCTTCACAGTATCGCCGTCATCCAGCGTGCCCTCGGGCTTGTTGCCCTGGCCGCGCCGGTAAGTGATCGTGAAGCAGATCAACGCGCCCGTGGGCGGGTTTTCGTAAGCAAGGGCGACCAGATCGTCCTCGCCAAGCTCTGTCGCCGTCACCGTCTTCTCGCGGCCGTTCACGACAATCGTGTACTCTTTTGCGGGTTTGCCCGTTTCGTCCTTCGCCATGGCCGTGTCCTTTCTGTTTAGCCTTTGGGCGGGAACGGATCGCCACCGTGGCTGTCGCTGTTGGCGATCCGTCCGTCGCGGTTGTGGATACGCAGTTCGCTTTGCTGGTTGCGGCTGATTTCACGTCCGCGATCGACGGCGTCCTGCTTGGTTTCATGGTGGCTGCTGGCGCGGGATGCGCCGCCACGCTTCACATCCCATCCGCCTGCCGGGTTCGGCACGACGTGATGGGTCTTCGGTCCCTTACTCATGGTTTTCATACCTCCTGGTCGTTAGGAGCGCAGTCACAAAAAGTGCGCCTACTCCGAACATCTTATGTTTGTTGAAAGTCAGAAGTCAAGCACGTAAAGTGTGCCTTTACCGAACAGGAAGATCGACGGGGAGTCCGCCATATGACCAACAGCTTGGGAGAGAAGATTCGCCGCTTACGGAAGGAGCAAAAGCTCACGCTCGACAAACTTGCCGAGCTCACCGGCTCCAGCAAAAGCTACATATGGGAGCTGGAGAACAAGAACCCGCCGCGTCCCTCGGCGGAGAAATTGGCTAAGATCGCGGGAGCGCTTGGCGTCACGATTGAGTACCTGCTCGATGAAAAGCAGGCGATCACAGAGGAAGACGCTGTCGATGCGCAGTTCTATCGCGAGTACAAACACATGGACGCCGACACGAAAGAAAAAATCCGTGAGATGGTGAAACTATGGGGGAAACCCGGATGACCAAGCCGAAGTCGCCACAACGATGGGCATACGATCTGACCATCATCCTGAACACCTTGGGTGGCGACGATCGCTTCCCGGTGAATGTTGAAGCGCTCGCCTGTGATTTTTCCAGGCAACGCTTTCCTGACGATCCTATAAGCCTTGTGCAGGGCGCCCCGCTGAAAGGGTTCGAGGGCGCCTTGATGAAAGCTCCGCCTGGCGAGAAAGGCTGGGGCATCTTTTTCAATTCGGACACAGCATCGCCGGGGCGGATCAACTTTACCCTCGCCCACGAGTTCGGGCACTACCTCTTGCACAGGCAGGATCATCCCGACGGTATCCAGTGCAGTAGCGAGGACATGGAGCGCTGGGACAGCAAGTACCGGCAGATCGAGAAAGAGGCGAACGAGTTTGCCGCAAATCTCCTGATGCCGCTGGATGACTTCCGCGCGCAGATTGCTCCGAAATCTCAGCCTGACCTAGAGACTTTGGGGGCATGCGCGGACCGCTACGGCGTGTCCCTGATCGCGGCGACGCTGCGCTGGCTGCAGTACACCGAGCGCCGTGCAGTTCTTGTGAAGTCTATCGACGGCTTCATTCATTGGGCGCGGTCGAGTGATCGCGCCTTGCGCACAGGTGCCTATTTCAAAACGTCTGGGCGGCCACCAATCGAGATACCGACGACCGCGATACCGTCAACGGAAACCGAACTGGTTCGGCGAAAAGCAACGCGGGATCATGAGTCGGGAATCTGGTTCAAAGAGCCCTGCACCGAGCATGCTCTGGTCTCCGAAGTCCACGACTTTGCGCTCTCCCTTATCCATCTTGGGGATGAATCATCACGCTTCGAGCTTTCCGAAGAGACCGAGGAAGACACATACGATCGCATGGTGAGCCGCACGCCGGGCTCCTCTTGGCTGGGCTAAAAGTGCGTCACAAGGCGATCTATAAAAGCAGATCATTGTCGTATTATGATGCGTGGAAATAGATCGAGACTTGAAAGTTCGCGCTCCAAATGATACATTTAAGCATATCAGGTGCTTTGCTTGATATGCAGGATTATATCAAAATGAGCTATGAGACCGAGAAACTGGCGGCGACACTGAAGGCTGCGCGTGAGAAGAAGGGGCTTAGCCAGCGTGCGCTAAGCGCGCGTGCAGGCGTGCCGCAATCGCATATCTCCAAGATCGAGAGCGGCGCGGTGAATCTTACCGTCTCAAGCCTGACCGCCATCGCCAACGC
This sequence comes from Thioclava sp. NG1, assembly GCF_003122275.1. Taxonomy (NCBI): domain Bacteria; kingdom Pseudomonadati; phylum Pseudomonadota; class Alphaproteobacteria; order Rhodobacterales; family Paracoccaceae; genus Thioclava; species Thioclava sp. NG1. Next base: position 59,890 of record NZ_QFBB01000013.1, read on the forward strand.
CCTTGATCTGGAACTGGCGCTCGTGCCGCGCAAGGCTGCGCCCGCCGTACGGACGATCACCCGTAGCGTAAACGACGCGCCGAAGGCCACGCCGGAAGCGCGCAAAGAGATTGCCCGGCTCGCCAAGCAGCTTGAGCACATCCAATCGCTCAAGATCGATAGCCCGGCCTTCGAAAACCTGCGGCGGCAGTTTCGGGAGATGCGGCAGTTCGAGAACTTGATCCGGAACACCGACACATTGCGCAGCATCCGTGAAGCTCTCAAAGCCGTGGATGACGCGGATGGCGTAGCAGCACTGCGAGACGCGTCAAAGCAGATGAACAGTTTGCGCAACCTGCTTGCTCATGGCGTATCCAACGAGGAGCAGACTCGATCGCCGCGCCCTGCCTATCGCCTTGATGGAGATAACGATGAGTAGTGTCTCCGTCCTGAACGTAAATCTGTATGGCGAGCCCATCGGCACGCTCACTAATCTCGGTGGCGATCGCACCATCTTTGCCTTCACGGACGAGTATATTGCTGACCCTGACAGGCCGACCCTCGGCCTCGCTTTCAAGGATGAGTACGGAGACCTCTATACGGATTTTCGGCCCTATCAGAAGCGGGTCATGCCCTTCTTCTCAAACCTTCTCCCCGAGGGCCATCTGCGCAAATACCTAGCCGAACAGGCGGGCGTAAACCCCGAACGTGAATTCTACCTGCTTTGGGCACTTGGCCATGATTTGCCCGGCGCGATCACAATCACCCCTGCCGAAGGTGAGGCATGGCCGCCGGACGCTGCCGATGGTAGCGATGATCAAAGTGATGATCAGCGAGAGAACGCTTTGCGGTTTTCGCTGGCAGGTGTTCAGCTAAAGTTTTCCGCAGTAATGGAAGCAAGTGGAGGGCTGACCATACCCGCCTCCGGTGTTGGGGGCTCCTGGATCGTAAAGCTACCCTCGCGTGAATTCGCAGGCGTCCCTGAAAATGAATTCTCGATGATGACGCTGGCAAGCCTTATCGGGATGAACGTCCCCGCCATCGATCTGGTCCACATCGATGCGATCAAGAATCTGCCCGACGGTATCGATAAGATCGGCGACCATGCCTTTGTGATCGAGCGCTTCGACCGTCTGTCCGACGGGTCGCGCGTGCATATCGAGGATTTTGCGCAGGTCTATGGGCTCTATCCCGAAGACAAATACGGCAATGGCACATTCCGCAACATCGCCCAAGTAATCGCCGCCGAAGGTAACGATGCCGACATCATCGAATATGTAAGGCGCCTGACTTTCAACATGCTGATCGGCAATGCCGACATGCACATGAAGAACTGGTCTTTGATCTATCCGGACAGGCGGTATGTCTCGCTCGCGCCAGCCTATGATTTTGTGGCAACTGTGCCCTACATTCCGGGTGATGCGACGAACATGAAGATCAGTCGTGCCAAAGTGTTCTCGGCATTCTCGGTGGATGAGCTAGAGCACCTTGCCGTCAAAGCTGCTATTCCAAAGAAGATGGCGATCGATGCTGCCAAAGAGACGGTCCAGCTTTTTCGGGAGCATTGGGAAGTTGAAGCGGCGAGCCTGCCGATGAGCGATGAAGTCAGGTCAGCCGTTGAGGCTCACATGAAGACGGTGCCAATCTTGGCAGAGCTGTCATAGGACAAGTGGTCCTGACCACCAGAAAAAGCTGGGCGACAACTGCGCCTTAGCTTTTAGCATGTTCGCAAATGCGCTTGTTCAGACAGAGCAAGGCTGAGTTTGCATAGATCGCGATCTGCGCTTCGCCGCTCCAACTACTGACCGCAGCATCAAGCAGGGCTGCCAGCGCCTGCTGAATGAAGGCTGTCGCGAAAAATGGACCAAATGCTTCGCACTCGCAGAAAAGCAGTCAATGCGCCTCATACCAATGTTGTGTTTTGGCTGACGCCAGTCATCCGCTGGGTTAGGCACGAATGTCGGCTGTGGGCCGGGAGTGTTATGGTTGTCTGCCAAGGGTGTTCACGCGGCCTGACGCGTCGCCTCATGATCTCTTGGAGCCTATTGCGGACGCGCTTCTCCCTCGCGAAGCTTCTCGACATCATGGTCAAGCTCGACCGAGATGTGGAGATAGGCTTCAGCAAATCCTCCGAGAAGGGCGGGTCGCGCTACTTCGTTCGAAACGAGAAGGTCCGGTCTCCCGTCGCAGCCTGATTTGGCGACGAAACCGAAGGACGCGGGCGGCAGAAATCTGCCGGGCGTGTCCTAAACTCGGAATGGCTCTTGGTTCTCCAGCGGCGCTTCAGTATTGCCCGTCAGGGCCAGACTGTCGGGGCATCGTTTCGACCCTCTCGCACAGTCCGATATGCGAATTCCCGCAAGCGTGTTTGTTTTGACTCGCGCCGCACAAAGGCCCCCAAACATACATCGGCGATATGTTTGGGGACCTCTTTGCGAAATGTGAAAAAATCTCGCAAATGTGTGCGTTTCGTCGAGGCGCCGGTCGGCGGCGGGTTCACTCGACGAAGCTGTTCCGACGGCTGTCTTTATCGAGGGCGAATATCATCTCAAGGGCGTGTCGTCGTGCTTTGAGACCGTTTGCCGTTCGATCATCCGGTGGACCCGGACCGGCTCTTGCCCTTTGTGCAAGGCGATAAGGCGGTCCGTCACGTCGCGATCAGCCTGGGTCCGGCGTTCGTTATGTCGAACATACTCCACCCAGGTCGGCACATGATAGGTTTCCGTCCAGATGTCCGGATTTTCGAGATCCCGAAGCAGCGACCATTGCTGGGCGCCATCGCGAATCCGGATTCGCCGCCGTTCGCTCATCAGCGCGAGAAAGTCGGGAACGTTTTCCTGAGCGATGTCGTAATCGACAAGGATCATGATCGGCCCGCTGCGCTGTCTCAGATCGAGCCGGAGATATGGCTCCTTGAAGCGGTTCAGGGGGGCCAGATCCAGATATTCGGAATCGGGGAGCGGCGCGAGAAGTCCCACCCCGGCGCCGATCACAAGCATTGCGGCGGCGACCAGGAGGGCAAACTGAAGATCGAAGGTTTCCGCCAGGGTGCCCCAGAGCCAGCTGCCGCCCGCCATGCCGCCAAAGACACCGGTCTGGTAGAGCGCCAGCACACGCCCCACCACCCATCGCGGTGTCGAGAGTTGCATCGTCACGTTGAAAAGCGACAGCGAGATGCCCCAGGAGATGCCGGCGACAAGCATCGCCATGGCACAGATCGCGATGCTGTCGCTCACGGCGAGCACCCCGGAACTCGCGGCAAAGCCGAGAAACCCGATCCGCGTGATATGTTCGCTTTGGAACCGCGCGCGGAACTGCGCATTCCCCAACGCGCCAAAAACGGCACCCAGCCCAAAACATCCGAGCAACAGGCCGTAGCCGAACGCGCCACCGTGCAGGTGGTCCCGCACGACCAGCGGCAAAAGCGCCTGGATCGCGACCGCCGAGAGCCCGAACAGGAAGCCGCGCAGGATGACGCGGATCAGGTTCGGCGACATGGCGACATAGCGCAGCCCGGCGGCAAAGGCAGGGCCCAGAGGCTCTGGCGGCAGGCTTCGGGGTGGCATCGCGGGCCGCCAGTTGAACAGCGCCGCGATGATCGCGACGTAGCTCAGCGCGTTCACCGCAAAGGCCGCCGCTGCGCCTGCGATCGCAACGATCAGCCCCCCCGCCGCAGGGCCGATGCTGCGCATCATGTTGAAGCCCATGCTGTTCACCGACACGGCGGCGGGCAATTCATCGCGTGTCACGATATCGCCGACAGAGGCCTGCCAGGACGGGTTATGCAGCGCCGTGCCGCAGCCTATCAGGAAGGTGAATGCAAGAAGAAGAGGCGCGGTCAGAAGCTCTTCGTAGGCCAGTATTGCAAGGGTTACCGAGACGAGCAGCATGAACGACTGCGCGACGATCATGATTTTTCTGCGATTGAAATTGTCTGCGAAAACGCCTGCCGCGAGCGAGAAGACCATGATTGGCAGCGTGACGGACGCCTGCACCAGAGCCACCATGCTCTGGGACGAGGTCAGAGCCGTCATCATCCAGGCGGCCCCCACAGCTTGAACCAGACCTCCGAAATTGGATGCGAGGGTCGCAATCCAGAGCATGCGGAAGGTCTGATTGCGAAAGACGGTGAGAGTCGGCTCCGAACGGGGCATCGCGTTCCCTTTCCGGGAAAATCTCCGCCGGCCATGGACCGACAGGTTTCAGGATCTCTATGGGATTAGCACACTTGTGTTCGAAGGTAACACTCTCGAGGGGGGGGCTTGGCGGGGGCACGGCGCAATCTGGTGGACCTATCTCGTGTCCTCCCGACCAGGCGATGACTTTGCACCAAAAAAGACGGCACCGGAGGGAGTTGCCGGTGCCGCCAGTCGGTCGTCCACAGCAAGGTTGTAGAGGACGAATCCTATCAGTGCATTTGGGGTCACCGTTGGACATGGGTCGCTTCCTGCGCTGACGGAAATGAAAATCTGGCCTGCGCTGAACTTTTTCCCGAAGTTGCTTCCGCAGTGACCTGCCGAGAAAAGCCTGACCGCCACCGAGAGGCAAAGAGGTCATGATGAGCAGCACAAAATTCAGCGACGATTTCACGCGAGGCTCCGGGGGTGAACGCCAAAGAAAAGGGCAAGACGGATCTAACAATCGTTAGCCTCCCGTCAGCGGATTCATTTTCTGCGCATGGGATCTTTTGACGAACCCAAACCTGTGACCGACGTCCCGAACCTAACATGAGCTTTATTCTCTTACGGTCACTGGCAGGCTCGGAGGCTTCTCACGGAGAAAGTTTGCTGTGGGAACTGCATTAGCGAAGCGTGCCTTGAGCAGGCACTCGTCATATTCCGTTTGTACCTCTGAGTCATAGACGAGGCCGCCGCCGACATTGAGCACCGCCTCGCCGTCGGGCTTCAAAGTGATAGTGCGGATCGCCACGTTGAAACGCATGGCACCCGAGGGAGCGAGATAGCCGATCGCGCCACAATAGATGTCGCGGGGCGTCTCCTCGAGCGCGCGAAGGATTTGCATGGCACGGATCTTCGGTGCGCCGGTGATCGAGCCGCAGGGAAAGAGGGCGGTGATAATCTCTGCGAATCCGATGCCGGGCGCGAGGCGCGCGCGAATGCGGCTCACCATCTGGTGGACTGTCGGGTAGCTCTCGACGCAAAAGAGCTTGGGGACTTCTACTGTGCCGAGCGCGCAGATGCGGGAGATGTCGTTGCGCAGAAGATCGACAATCATCAGGTTTTCGGCTTGGCTTTTGGGGTCGTGTTGCAAGGTCTCGGCCAAAGCTGCATCCTCGTCGGGCGTCGTGCCGCGGTGGATCGTACCCTTCATTGGATGGGTCTCGATCCAACCTGCCTCATCGACCTTGAAGAAGAGCTCCGGCGAGCGCGACAGAATGGTGGGACCGCCGAGATCGATCAGCGCGCCATACCGGACAGGTTGGCGGGCGGTCATGGCGTCGAACAGGGCGGTGGGCGCCCCCTGCCACCGGGCCGTGATCGGGAAGGTCAGGTTCGCCTGATAGCAGTCGCCGGCACGGAGGTGGCAATGCACCCGCGCAAAACGCGGCGCATAATCGTCGAGGGACCAAGTCGGATGCAACCCGGAAAGTGTCGCGTGCCCGGGCTGGCAGGGCGGAACCGGGCGATTTTCCGGCGCATCGAAGATGCCCATGTGGACCAGTGGCAGGCGCCGTCCGTCCGGTAGATAATCCAGCAGTTTCGCCTCGAGAGCATAGCCGGCCTCATAGCTCAGATAGCCCGCGCACCATTTGCCCGACGCCTGTGCATGAGCGATGCGCGCCAGCGCACCAGCCAATTCCTTGGGTTCAGTCGCGCTAACAATTTCGTCGGGGCTGCTGAAATGCAATTCGCGGCCAGCCAGGTCGTCCCGCAGCAGGATCTGTGGTCCAGTGCCCCGTCCTCTCCTATTGTCGCGTGGATTTTCAGACGTCATCTGCGGCGGTGGAAAAGGCCTGCGCGGCGTCGTAGTCGGCCGCGTGCCGCATCTCGCGCAGGGGTTTCACCCGGCGGATGGATTCGGCGTAAAGCGCGTGCGCCTTGTACGCCGCCAAGGCCGCATCGTCCGCGAATTCGCCATAGACGATAACATCGACCTCCTTGCTCGTCGGATCGGACTTCCGGTTCAGGGCGATCTCGAGGCGCTTGGCATGCGGAATCTGGGTGAGGAGACGGAGGCCGTCCCGGATGGCAATGAGATCATCGTCCTTTTGGGCGGTGAAGAAGACGAAATGACGGATCATGGAAACCCCCGGGGTCTGGATCTGTGAGTAGCGCGGTTCGCCCGGCGCTTGGCGCGAACTTCTCCGCGCAGGGAGTTGTAAGGAATGCACCTCGGCGTTCAACCGAAACCTGTTCGATTTGTTGGTCAGACTTGGGTGGCACTATGGCTGCGAGCGGCATCTGTCGAGAGGTGTCGGTTCCTCTTCGACTTGATACGAGACCTAACATTTTCCTATTCGGATGGAGCTGTAAAGCGCACCACAACGTTAACAGACGCGCGATACATAGTGTGGATTTTTGTCCCTCAATCTGCCTGAAGTTTAGCGACCACCCTCCCATGTCAAACGTCCACGGCGGCGAAGTCCCGAGCGCAACACTTGCTCGCTTCGTCGTCGCGGGAAATAGCTCTGCAAATGAGGCGGTCCCGGGAAATCCGGTGTCACCAGTTGCTCGCCCTCGGGAAGGTGAAGAGGACGATTTTTAACGGAATTCTTCGCCCCATCAGGGTCCTATAATGTTGGCTATCTATTTTGTTTGCGAGTCTAATCCAGTTCGACCAGCAGATCCTTCGCGTCGATCTGCGCGCCCGGCGAGACATGGATCGCCTTCACCGTGGCTTCGCGGTCGGAATGGATCCCCGTCTCCATCTTCATCGCTTCGATGGTCAGGAGCATATCGCCCGGTTTCACCTTCTGGCCGACATTGACCGCGATCGAGGCGATCGAGCCCGGCATCGGCGCGCCGATATGGTTCGAGTTGCCTGCTTCGGCTTTCGGCTTCGCCGCCGTCGTCGCCTTCACCGCGCGGTTCGGGACGCGCACGGCGCGGGGCTGGCCGTTGAGTTCGAAATAGACCTTCACCTCGCCCAGCTCGTCGGTCTCGCCGGTGGTGAGGTAGCGGATTTCCAACGTCTTGCCGGGGTCGATCTCGGCGGAGATCTCGTCCTGCGGCTCCATCCCGTAGAAGAAGACCGGGGTGGGCAGGGTGCGCACCGGGCCATAGGCTTCGTGGCGGCTTGCGTAATCGGTGAAGACCTTGGGATACATCAGGTAGCCCGCGAGATCCTCATTGTCGATTTCGCGCCCGTCGAGCTGCTCGGATGCCTCCTTGCGGGCGGCTTCCAGATCGACCGGGGGCAGGTTCTTGCCCGGGCGCTCGGTCGAGGGATGTTCGCCCTTGAGAACCTTCTTCACAACACCCTCGGGCCAGCCGCCGGGCGGTTGGCCGAGATTGCCGCGCATCATGTCGATCACCGAATCCGGGAAGGAAACATCCTTGGCCGGGTCGAGCACGTCTTCCTTCGACAGGCCCTGCGCGACCATCATCAGCGCCATGTCGCCCACGACTTTCGACGACGGCGTGACCTTCACGATATCGCCGAAGATCTGGTTGGCGTCGGCATAAGCCTGCGCCACCTCATGCCAGCGCTCTTCCAGCCCCAGCGAGCGCGCCTGCGCCTTGAGGTTGGTGAACTGGCCGCCGGGCATCTCGTGCAGATAGACCTCGGAGGCCGGGGCTTCGAGGCCGCTCTCGAAGGCTGCATATTGGTGGCGCACGGCCTCCCAATAGTTCGACATCATGCGGATCGCGTGGATATCGAGACCGGTGTCGCGCTCGGTATGGGCCAGCGCCTCCACGATCGAGCCGAGGCAGGGCTGCGAAGTGCCGCCCGAGAAGGCGTCCATCGCCGCATCGACCGCGTCGACGCCAGCATCTGCCGCTGCGAGAATGGTCGCACCCGCGATTCCGCTCGTGTCATGGGTGTGGAAGTGGATCGGGATATCGACCTCTTCCTTCAGCGCCGCGATCAGCTTGCGGGCGGCAGCGGGTTTCAGAAGCCCCGCCATATCCTTGAGACCCAGCACATGCGCGCCCGCGGCCTCCAACTCTTTCGCCATGCCGATATAGTATTTCAGGTCATATTTGGCGCGGTCGGGATCGAGGATATCGCCGGTGTAGCAGATCGTGCCTTCGCAGATCTTGCCGCTCTCGATCACCGCATCCATCGCGACGCGCATGTTCTCGACCCAGTTGAGCGAGTCGAAGACGCGGAACACGTCGACGCCGCTTTCCGCCGCCTGCTTGACGAAGAACTGCACAACGTTGTCGGGGTAGTTCGTGTAGCCCACGCCGTTCGAGGCGCGCAGCAGCATCTGCGTCAGGATATTGGGCATCTCTTCGCGGATGTCCCGCAGGCGCTGCCACGGGCATTCCTGCAAGAAGCGGTAGGCCACGTCGAAGGTCGCGCCGCCCCAGCATTCGACCGAGAACAGGTCGCTGAGGTTCGAGGCATAGGCGGGCGCGGCCTTGATCATGTCGATCGAGCGCATCCGGGTCGCCAGCAGCGACTGGTGGCCGTCGCGCATCGTGGTGTCGGTCAGCAGCAGCTTCTTCTGCGCCTTCATCCAGTCGGCGACCGCCTTCGCGCCTTCCTTCTCCAGCAGGTTCCGGCTGCCCGGTTTCGCCTCATCCTTGTAGGCGGGCAGGCGCGGCGGTTTCGCTTCGGCATGGGGCTTGTTGCGGCCCGCGGTCTCGGGGTGACCGTTCACGGTGATATCCGCGATATAGGTCAGGATCTTGGTGCCCCGATCGCGGCGCTGCTTGAAGTCGAACAGCTCCGGCGTCGTGTCGATGAACTTCGTCGTGTAGCTCATGTCGAGGAAGGTCGGGTGCTTGAGCAGGTTGATGACGAAGTCGATATTCGTGCTCACGCCGCGGATACGGAATTCGCGCAGGGCGCGGTCCATCCGGCGGATCGCCTGATCGGGATCCTGCGCCCAGGCGGTGACCTTCACCAGCAGCGAGTCGTAATAGCGGGTGATGACGCCGCCCGCATAGGCTGTGCCGCCATCGAGACGGATGCCGTTGCCGGTGGCCGAACGATAGGCGGTCAGTCGGCCGTAATCGGGGATGAAGTTGTTCTGCGGGTCCTCGGTGGTCACGCGGCATTGCAGCGCGTGGCCCGACAGTTCGATCTCGTCCTGCGACTTGGCGCGGGTCGCCTCTGCGAGTGTCGCGCCTTCGGCAATCTTGATCTGGGCCTGCACGATGTCGATGCCGGTGACTTCCTCGGTCACGGTATGCTCGACCTGAACGCGCGGGTTCACCTCGATGAAGTAGAAATTGTCGGTGTCCATATCCATCAGGAATTCGACCGTGCCGGCACATTCATAGCCGACTGCCTGACCGATCTTCAGCGCGAGTTGGCAGACCTCTTCGCGCTGTTCGTCCGACAGGTAGGGGGCAGGGGCGCGCTCGACGACCTTCTGGTTGCGGCGCTGCACGGTGCAGTCGCGCTCGTAGAGGTGATAGAGATTGCCATGCGTGTCGCCCAGAAGCTGCACCTCGACGTGGCGCGCGCGGGTGATCATCTTCTCGAGATAGCCCTCGCCATTTCCGAAGGCGGCTTCGGCTTCGCGCCGGCCTTCTCGGACCTTCTCGACCAGTTCCTCCTCGCCGAGGATCGGGCGCATGCCGCGCCCGCCGCCGCCCCAGCTGGCTTTCAGCATTAGCGGGTAGCCGATCTCGGCGGCCTCTTTCTTGATCGCGTCGAAATCCTCGCCCAGCACTTCGGTCGCGGGAATGACCGGCACGCCGGCCTTGATCGCGACGCGCCGGGCCGAGGCCTTGTCGCCGAGCGCGCGCATCGTTTCGGCTCTCGGGCCGATGAAGGTGATGCCGACGGCATCGCAGGCTTCGACGAAATCGGGGTTCTCCGACAGCAGGCCATAGCCCGGGTGGATCGCGTCGGCACCGCTTTCCTTGGCGACACGGATGATTTCTTCGATCGAGAGATAGGCACCCACGGGCGAGAGGCCTTCGCCAATGCGATAGGCTTCATCGGCCTTGAAGCGGTGCAGGCCCAACTTGTCCTCTTCGGCGTAGACGGCGACCGTCTTCTTGCCCAGCTCGTTGGCGGCGCGCATCACCCGGATGGCGATCTCGCCACGGTTGGCCACGAGGATCTTGTTGAACTCGACCATTGAATTGTCCTTATGCCGAAATGCGTAAGAAGATTCCTCTCACAGTTAGCAGACCGCAGTGCCCTCTGGCGCACAAAGGGAGATCCCGCAGAAAATTCTTGAAGAGCTAACGGCAAGTGAGCGAAATGAACGACCAGCTCGATACCGAATAACCTTCGCCTAAGGGTATTCGGTATCGACTGTTCATTTTCGTCAGGAAAGAGAGGCCACCGCCTCGGCGATCTTTGCACAAGCGGCTTCGATCACTTCCATCGAGGTGGCCGTCGAGATACGGAAGTAGGGTTCCATTCCGTAAGCCCCACCATGCACCGACGCGACTCCGGCTTGTTCAAGCAGGTAGAGTACGAAGTCCAGATCGGTCTCAATTTTGTCGCCATCCGGCGTGGTTTTGCCGAGCACACCAGCGCAACAGGGATAGAGGTAGAAAGCGCCGTCCGGAAGCGAGCAACTCAGTCCGGGGATCGCATTGATCAACGCGTGGGCACGGTCGCGGCGCGCACGGTAGACCTCGACCGAAGCATCAACGCTCTCCTGCAGGCCGGTCAGTGCAGCGGCGGCAGCGGCTTGACTGATCGACGAGGGGCAGGACGACATTTGCGATTGAAGCTTGTTAATCGCGTCGATCAGGAACTTCGGCCCGACCGCGTATCCGATGCGCCAGCCAGTCATCGCATATGACTTCGACACACCGTTTACCACCAGGGCTTGCTCGCCCAGTTCCGGAGCTACTCCAAGGATGCTCTCGGTAGCGAAGTCCGCGTACCAAATGCGATCGTAGATTTCGTCGCACATGACCAGCACCTGAGGATGCCGCAGCAATACGTCAGCGAGCGCGCGCAATTCGGCACCGGTATAGGCGGCACCCGTCGGGTTCGAGGGGGAATTGAGAACCACCCAACGGGTTTGCGGGGTGATAGCGGCCTCAAGCGCGTCGGGGGTCAGCTTGAATCCCACTTCTTCTCCGCAAGGCACAATCACAGGAGTGCCGCCGTTCGCTACCACCATGTCAGGGTACGAGACCCAGTAGGGCGCCGGGACAATTACTTCGGTTCCAGTTTCGACTGTGGCCATCATCGCGACAAAAAGAATCTGCTTGGCACCACCGCCGACGCAAATTCGGTCTAGATCACACTCGATGCCGAGACGCTTGGAAAAGTCGTGACGCACGGCTTTACGCAATTCTTCGGTACCGTTCACTGCCGTGTACTTGGTATCACCTTCAGCGATCGCGGCGACGGCTGCGCTTTTGATCGTGTCCGGCGTATCGAAGTCCGGCTCGCCGACAGTGAGGTTTAGAATCTCGCGCCCCTGGGCCTTCAGGTCGCGCACCTTCTGCGCGGCAGCAACGCTGGGGGATACTCGGATTGAAGTGACGCGGGTCGCTAGTTTGTGGTTTTCCATGATGGTCTCACTAAAAAATCAAGAGCTTGGAAGTCGAGGGAGAGCGAGCCAGCCCTGCGCAATTCAGTCGCAGGCTGCTTTGTGCGCAGGCCGACCCGCTACATTTTTCCCGTTATCAGCTCATTTGTTCCCGGTAAGGATGACCTCATCACCGTTCCGCTTGGCAGTTCGGAGCCCACCTGGCACTTGCAAGGTCGGGAGCAGTTCAATTAGCCCGATATTGACATATTGAGGGGTTCCCACGGCGTATTCGACCGCATCTGCGATGTCCGAGACTTGCGGCATCTCGAACCCGTCGAAATATTTCTTCTTCGCTTCCTCGGGGCTGATTTTTTCGACATGCGCAAAAATGTCAGTCTCGACGCGTCCGGGGCTGATCTCGGTCACCCGCACTCGGCGTCCGAATGCATCGACGCGGAGTTGGCGCGAGACCGTGTGCATCGCCGCCTTCGTCGCGTGGTAAGCTATGTGGCCGCCAAATTCGTAATGACCCGCCATCGAAGTAATATTGATGATATGGCCGGAGTCGCGCGTCATCATACCCGGGAGGAGCAACCGTGCGAGATGCAGACAGGCCCGAAGGTTGACGTCGATCTGTTCATCGATGTCAAAGGCGTCTGACTGCAGAAGGCTGCCGGGTCGCGAAACGCCAGCGCAATTCACCAGGACGTCGACTTCGAGGTCCTTGAGTTCATTGGTCACCGCGTCGAGGTCGGAGACGTCCACGGCGTGCGGCACGATCCCCTCGCAGCTATCGGCAAAAGCTTCGAGCTTGTCCGCGCTGCGCGCAAAGGCGTGGACCGTGAGGCCGTTCTTCGCCAACCGCTCTGCGATGGCACGGCCCATTCCGCCGGAAGCGCCGGTCACGATAGCGGATTTGTAGTCGGAGAAGGGCATTCGAATAATCCTATCTGTTTTGTGTCTGGTTGATCCGGTCAACGCCGGACGCGCCCCTACTGGGCGGTGAGCGGAACGATCTCTCCGCCCCGATTGGCGATCGCCTGTCTGAGCCGGGTCGCGAGGGCGACAGCACCGGGTGTGTCGGAATGCAGCAGCACAGACTGCACTGGCATCTCGATTTCTTCGCCGGTTACGCAGGTCAGTTTGCGTTCGAGGAGCACGCGTATCACTCGCTCGACAACTTCTGTCTCGTTCTTGATGAGCGCACCGGCTTGATTTCGCGGTGCGAGTTGGCCATCCGGTGTATAGCCGCGATCGGCGAGGAACAGTCGGATTACCTTGCCCCCCCGTTCGAGTGCCGCGCGCTCAAGCGCGCTGCCAGGCAACACGAGGAAGGCTATTTCAGGATCGAAATCCATCGTTGCGCGAGCGACTGCTTCGGCGATTGCAGGATCGCTGCTGGCGAGATTTCCCAGCGCGCCGTGCGGGTTCATGTGCGTAATTCCGTGGCCAGCACGTCGAGCAAACGCATCGAGAGCCCCGATTTGATAGAGTATATGAGCCTCGAGCTCATCGAGGTCCATTTCCAATTTGCGCCGGCCAAAACCCATGCGGTCAGGAAAACTGACATGCGCCCCGAGATCGACGCCATGCTCCCGAGCAAGTCTCACGGTACGCTCCATGATCATCGGGTCGCCGGCGTGATAGCCGCACGCGACATTAGCCGAACTGATTTGGCCCATGAGCGCGGCGTCATCGGCGATGCTGTAGGGCCCGAAGCCTTCGCCCATATCCGAATTTATGTCGATCTTCATTGGACGACCTCCAATTCAAAGAGAACGTCGCCGTAACCTGTGACCTGTCCTTCCGCGACTAGCGCCGCAGTCAACGTACCTGCAGCTGGCGCGCAGAACGGGAGGCGCACACCATCATCATCGATGTAGCCCAACACCTGTCCTTCGCTGACGGCGGCGCCTGCACTCACAGGCTCCAGGCCGTCATCGCGCCCTACAGCGATAAACCGTCCGAGTCCGGGACTCTTTACCTGCTCTTTGGGTGCGGCATTGAGAGGCGCGATCTCCGACGCAGCCGGCTCCGCGTCGCCGAGCACGAGACGCAAGTGGTCGCCTGCGCCATCCACTTCGAGGAGTTTGCTTCCAGTGCGACGCATCGCCTCCACAAGGCGCGTCATCTCTGTTTCAGAATACATTTAGCTCCATCCCTTCTGAAATTCGTGAAGGTCGAGAAGGCGGCGGCAGTTTTCAAGCAGAGCCGTTTCTTCGATTTCGGCGTCGCGGGCTTCAGCAAGCGTGATCAGCTCGAAGCGCACATTGTCGCCGGCCCGCGCCTGTCCGATCCGCCAAAGGTCGGGTTCGATCACGCAGGCGATCTTTGGGTAGCCTCCCATCGTGGCAGAGTCTGCGAGCTGAATAATAGGCTGCCCGCCGCCCGGCACTTGGACGATGCCGGGAGCAATACCGTGCGAGCGCAGCTCCCCGGTGGCTTGCCGTGTCAGTTCAGGGCCTTGAAGGCGATAACCTTGCCGATTGCTGGCCGGGGTAATGGTATAGGTTTGCGAGAAAAAAGCGTCGCGTGAGGCCTGAGAGAATTCTTCCGTTTCAGCAGACGGTAGAACGCGCAATACAATATCAGCGCCGCCAAGCGGGCGAAGGGGCGGAAGCGAATAGCTCAAGGGGCGCATTTGGGTGCTTGCCGAAACTGGGCGCAGAATATCACCGGCCTCCAGAACTCGCCCCTCAATGCCTCCGAATGCCTCTCTCAGCTGAGTGCTTCTTGAACCCAGTACTCTTGGCACATCGATGCCGCCCGGAAGGCTCAGGTAAACCTGCGCACCTTGTGTAAGGGGGCCAAGGGTCAATACCTGCCCGGCGCGCGCATTGCCCGCCCAGACCCGTGGCAAGGAAACACCATCGAGCGTCGCTTTGCTGGCGGCGCCGACGAGTGCGAAATTGCTATCCTCAACGAACCGAAACTGGGCCGGAGTGAGAGGAATCTCGAGAGTGGCCGCTTCTTCGTCGTTGCCGAGAAGCAGGTTCGCCACGCGATGCGCCAGCGGATCCATAGCCCCCGCTCGGCCGAGCCCCTGTGCCCAGTAGCCGAAGCGCCCCAGATCCTGAATCGTCGCGAGCGGCGGGATCGAAATGACCTCGATCATGCGATCACCTCCGTTGGCTTGAAGCGTATCTGATCTCCTGGTCTCAGCAGCGACGCAGGCTTCCTTGTGGGGTCAAAGAAACACACATCGGCGGAACCAATCGTATTCCAGCCACTCGGTCCCGCTGACGCCGAAACCCCGGTCTGAAGCCCCGCGATTGAAAGCGACCCGCCGGGTAGCGTTTTCAGGGGTACTTTTCGACGGGGAGTTTCCAGGCGAGGATCCAGCCCGCCGAGGTAGCAATAGCCAGCATGACTACCGACGGCATAGACAGTGTAGTCGGAACGGCAGTGCAGGCGCACAACCTCATCGACCGTTAGGCCGGTCAGGGAGCAGACATCCTGAAGGTGGGGCCCTCCGGCGCCGCCATAAGTGGTGTCTATCTCCAGCACTTTTCCTGTCAGGTCTTTCTTGTCCCCGGTTGCCCAAAGCGCATCAAGGTCGCGTTCGAGGGTGGCGAGTTCGTTCGGGACTCGCTCGAAGCGAATAGTGACGTTGGTCATTCCAGGCACTGCTTCGACCACGTCGTCGCGTTGGCCGAGCGTCTCCGCCATGGACCAGAAGCGTCGCTGATGTTCGAGATCGAATGGGCAATCCACTTGATAGAGAAACGTGCGGCTGCCAATCGGGAATACGCCGGACTTAGGCATTGCTGGCCTCGCGTTTCTCGAGCCAATGCTCAAAATGATGGATTGAGACGCCACCTTCAGCAAAGCCAGTGTCGACCAACAACTGGCTGTGCAGTGCAATATTCGTCTTTACTCCCTCGATCTGCATTTCCTCCAGCGCGGCCCGCGCGCGGGAGAGCGCCTCGTCGCGGTCGACGCCGAAGGCGATGATCTTGGCTATCATCGAGTCGTAACTCGCGGAGACCTCGGTGCCTGAAGCAATATGCGTATCGACGCGCACCCCCGGCCCGCCGGGGGCGTGCATCTTACTGACGCGCCCCGGGCTAGGTGCAAAACTTTCTGGGTCCTCAGCATTGATCCGACACTCAATGGCGTGGCCCTCGGTTCGAACCTGCTCTTGCGAGAGGGGCAGGGGACGGCCACGCGCCACGTCGATCTGAAGCGCCACAATATCGAGACCGGTGACCATCTCGGTAACCGGATGCTCAACTTGAATGCGTGTGTTCATCTCGATGAAGTAGAATTGCCCGTCTTCGTAGAGAAACTCGAAGGTGCCAGCACCGACATAGCCGATCTCTGCGCAGGACCGGGCGCAGCGGGTACCAATCTCTTCAATCAGACCGCGATCAATTCCGGGCGCAGGCGCTTCTTCGATGAGTTTTTGGTGCCGACGCTGCATCGAGCAGTCGCGATCTCCGAGCCATAGTGCTGTCCCGTGAGCGTCAGCGAGGATTTGGATCTCGACGTGGCGCGGCTTTTCAAGGAACTTTTCCATGTAGATGTCGGGATTGCCGAAGAACCGCTGAGCTTCCTGACGAGTAAGCATAAAGGCCTCGGCAAGTTTGGCAGCCTCGCGGACAATTCGCATGCCGCGGCCTCCGCCACCGCCTGCGGCTTTGAGTATGACGGGATACCCAATCTGCTCGGCGATCGCAGCGATCGCTTCAGGGTCATTTGGAAGCACACTATCGGGCCCAGGTACGCAGGGAACATCCGCGGCAATCATTGCTGCCTTGGCTTCGACTTTGTCGCCCATACGCCGCATGATTTCGGCGCTCGGGCCCACGAGGGTCATCCCAGCTTTTTCCACGGCTTCAGCAAAGTCGGCGTTTTCGGAGAGAAAGCCGTAGCCGGGATGGATCAGGTCGGCCTCAAGCAATTGGGCTGCGCGGATTACTGCAGGAATATTCAAATAACTTTTTGCTGCGGCTGCAGGACCGATGCAGATCGCATCATCGGCGCAGGCGAGATAAGCCGCGCCTCGATCAGCTTCTGAAAATCCACATACAACTCGGAGCCCGAGACGCCGGCAAGCGCGGATAATGCGGAGCGCAATTTCACCCCGATTGGCGACAAAGACGGTCTGGCGATCAGAAGGGGAAGTACTCTTTGAATCGGTCATGCGCGCACCTTGATTAGCGGGGCTCCAGCCTCGACCGACGCCCCTTCCTCGACGCAAATCTCGACGACTGCACCGTCGCGATCGGCATTTACAGAAGTCATGAGTTTCATAGCCTCGACCAAACAAAGGGTCTGACCTTTGCTCACTGTGTCGCCGACCGTCACGAAGGGGTCCGCACCGCCTTCCTTTGCTAGGTAACACACGCCCGAAAGCGGCGCGCAAATGATATGTGACCCGTTCTCTTCGGCGTCGGACGCGGCAGGCGCAGGTTCATCGGAACTACTTGCATGCGGTGCCGATGATCCGGCTTCGCTGCGAACAATCGTTACGCGGCGCCCGTCGAGCTGGAAGCTGTATTCGGCTATTTTGTTATGCGAGGCCCATTCCATGCTCGAGATTAAGGAGTCGATCGATATTGGCATGTAAATTTCGGCTCCTCTTTGGTGCGGTTCAGGGGGTGCACCAAAACTAGCACCGCGCGGCGGCAATGATGTCAGAGCGGTTTGAAATGACCTCGGACCGGTCTGGCATAACGAAGCGCTCTGACATCAGACCTAGTTGCTGTTATCATCGATGAACGCTTCTCGCTTAGGTTGGCCCCCAACGACCCACACCAAAATTGTCGAGGAGGGCGGCGTCAAATGCCCCATATCATTACTAAATTTGAGCGAGCCGCGCCTGAGGACGTGGCATCGCTTGCTAAGTTTGGAAGCGCGACGATCCATGAGGCGCAAGGGCGACTTGGAGCGCTTAGCTCACGGCTAAAACCGATCGACCGCGCAATGTCCCTGTGCGGTCCGGCGTTTACTGTGCAGAGCGCCCCGCGCGATAACATCATGCTGCAACTTGCGATCCATTACGCCCAAAAAGGAGACGTGATCGTAGTCTCTGCTGGCGAATACGAAGAAGCTGGCTGCTTCGGGGATGTTCTCGGCAATGCTTGCTTGGCCAAAGGGATTGCCGGCGTTGTGACGGATACTGGCGTGCGCGATACTCAGGCTTTGATCGAGCTTGGCCTGCCCGTGTTTTCGCTAAGCGTTTGCATCAAAGGAACGGTGAAAGAGACCCTCGGCCAGACTGGCCGCGACATCATTATCGGAGGCGAACTCGTCCGTCCTGGTGACGTGATCCGTGGCGATGCAGATGGGCTCGTCGTGGTTCGCCGGGAGGATGCTGCTGAGGTGGCGCGGAAATCGCAGGCGCGCGAGGACGTCGAAGCAGAACTCATCGAGCAGTACAAATCCGGCCGCACAGTTATCGACCTGTGCAACCTCGCTCCAGTGCTTGAAGCCAAGGGGCTGACGACAGACTTGTGATACCTCCCCAGTTCCGCTCAGCTCTCGCTTCAGGGAGTTGAGCGGCGCAAAATGAGATCAGGCTGAAGTGCCTGCCACAGCGCGGCGCCCGGGGGCGACGGTCCCTCAAGCAAAGTCAGCACCATGTCGGCACATCGGCTACCTATAAGACCTGCGTGAACGTCGATTGTGGTGAGCGGTGGTTCACAAACGCGACCGATCTCGTAGTTTCCGAAGCCCGCGATCGCAATGTCGTCGGGCACCTCGACCCCGAGGCGTCGACATTGCTGCAACGCGCCGAAAGCCACGAGGTCCGAGACGCAGATTAGTCCGTCCGTATCTCCGAAGAGGTTAATTAAACGTTCAAGCCCGGACGCACCCTCGGACATACCGACCGGGGCTGGTCCCGCCGGTATGAGGCGGTTCGTTTCTAGCCCGTGTTCTCTCAGCGCGGCAACGAAACCAGCCCTGCGCTGAGCCCCACGTGAGTCATTCGTGGCTTCCCCTCCGAGAAACGCGAGCCTGCGCCTCCCTGTTTTCACCAAGTGGTCGACCAAACCCTTCACCGCGGACTCGTTTGAGAACCCGACTACGTGCCCAATCGGTTTGGCGGGCAGATCCCAAATCTCGACCACCGGAATGGACGCTTTAGCGAGCAAAGCGCGAGTCCGCGGAGTGTGTTGCCCTCCGGTCAGTACGATCGCTTCGGGGTTTCGCTGCAGTAACTGCGCGATTAGCCGCTCTTCTTCATTGGGATCATATTCGGTGTTCGTCAGAAGAATCTGGATGTTCTTTTTCAGCAAACCTTTCGAAAGCTCGCGCACCGTCGCCGAAAAATTGGCGTTCTCAATCGACGGCACGGTGACCGCGACAAAACCTGTCCGGCTTTGCCGCAAGTTAGACGCGGTCGCGTCAAAGACGTAACCAAGCTCTTCGGCTTTCAACAAAATGCTTGTTCGGGTTTTGGCGCTGATCCCACTCTCGCCCTTGAAGGCGCGCGAAACGGTCATAGCCGAGACGCCAAGAGCCGCCGCTATGTCGGACATCTTAACCTTGCCGCTACGCGTAGGCGTTTTCATTGAACATCTCCCTACTCGGCGCGATGACTACCCCGCGCAAGCAATTTGGGCAACAGACCCGGAGCGCCCTGCAAGCCTTGACAGGATATGCTCCGCGATCGCGTCCGGAGAATGCTCGATGCTGACGGTCAAAGCGCCTTCTGAAGGGCTTGGGGGGTCCAAGGTCTCCAGTTGGCTGTCGAGTAGCGCACTCGGCATGAAATGATCTCGACGCGCCTCTAAGCGCGCGCGCAGAAGAGCGCGCGTGCCGTGAAGATAGATGAATGTCGGCTCCGCGGGTTTTGCGTTTGCGCGAATAAGGTGTCGGTAGCTTGCTTTTAGCGCGGAGCAGCCGAGGATCAGTCCTTCCCGCCTCTCTGCCAGGCTGCGTCCGCATGCGGCAAGCCAAGGGGCGCGATCCAAGTCATTCAAGGGTAGGCCCGTTCGCATCTTCTCGACGTTGGACTCCGGGTGCAGATCGTCTCCGTCAATATACGTGAGACCAGAAGCACGCGAGAGCGCCTCTCCGACAGTGGATTTTCCGCTGCCGCAGACGCCCATCAGCACAAAATGCCTGCGGTTTAGCTGGTTGCGCTCAAAGCGAAGCACTGATCGCACCATCAACGAAGAGAACATGACCATTAACGAAGCTCGACGCGTCTGAAGAAAGGAATATGCAGGCTCCAACCAATTCCTCTACCTTGCCCCACCGACCCGCGGGCGTGCGCTTTTGAAGCCACGAGGTAAACTCGGGATCAGCGACCAACGCGGCATTCAGTGGTGTCTCGAAGTAACCCGGAGCGATCGCGTTGCATTGCAGGCCATGCTTCGCCCAGTCGGTCGCCATACCTTTCGTGAGGTTGGCCACCGCGCCCTTCGTCGCTGTGTAAGGCGCAATTCCGGGGCGCGCGAGGGCAGTTTGGACCGAGCAAATGTTAATTATCTTCCCGCGTCCGCGCCCGATCATGTAACGCGCAACAGCCTGCCCAACGTTGAACACAGACGAAACGTTGGTTCGCAAGAGGGCCTCGAAGCGCTCTGCCGGGAAATCTTCAAGTGGGCTACGATGCTGCATCCCGGCATTGTTCACGAGAATGTCGATTGGCCCTTCCGAAAGCTCGAAATTGTCGACTGCTTTTCGTGCCGCCTCGTGGTCCGTGACATCAAAGCAGAGCGCGTGCACGCTCGCGTTCGGAAGGACGGCGAGGATTTCGTCACGTGCGTGTTGAACTTTAGTCTCGTTTCGACCGTTCAGCACAACGGCAGCTCCCGCCCGGGCCAGCCCGAGCGCCAAGGCGAACCCAATGCCTTGCGACGAGCCGGTGATCAGGGCGCACTTCCCGCCCAGTCCGAAAGTGTTTTCGAGATAGTCATTTTGCATGGTCATGGGGCGGTCCTCATTTCGGTGTCGACAAGGCTTTCTGCTCACATTATGTTATCGATAACTTTCCGTCGTCAAGTCGGGATTCGTGTGTCTCAGACTGGACGCGAGCAACTGAGGAGATAACCTTATGTCCAAACCCGTGGTCCTGCAGATGGGCGGCTATCCCGCGTGGGACGAAAAGCCGTTGAACGAAGCCTTCGATATCCGCCGCTATTTCGACGCCGAAGATAAGGCTGCCTATCTGTCCGAACATGGCCCGTCGGTTCGTGCCATTGCTACCCGCGGCGAACTGGGTGCGTCTCGTGATGTCATCTCCGCGTGTCCGCAGTTGGAGCTCGTGTCGGTCTATGGCGTGGGCTATGATGCTGTGGATCTCGATGCCTGCAGCGAGCGCGGTATTCGGGTTACGAATACTCCCGATGTGCTCTCCGGTGACGTGGCGGATTTTGCCGTAACGATGATGCTTGCGCAGTCGCGCGGTGTCGTGGCGGGCGATGCTTGGGTTCGGAATGGCCAATGGGCAGGGCAGGGCGCTCTGCCTTTGCAGCGTCGTGTCTTCGGGCGCCGCGCCGGTATTCTCGGCCTCGGTCGCATCGGTTTCGAGATTGCCAAACGACTCGCGGGCTTCGGTATGCAAATCAGCTACTCCGACGTCGCGCCGAAAGTCTACGCACCGGACTGGGCATTCGTCGAGGATGTGGAGTTGCTGGCCCGCGAGAGTGATTTCCTTTTTGTGGCAGCTGCGGCTTCGGAGGAAACCCGTCACATCGTGAATGCACCCGTGCTAGAGTCGCTTGGCCCGGATGGTATGCTTATAAACGTCTCGCGGGCTTCGAATGTCGATGAGGAAGCTCTGCTCGCCGCTCTTAGTGACGGCACGCTCGGCTCCGCAGCGCTTGACGTGTTTGAGGGCGAGCCCAGGCTCGACGAGCGCTTCTGCAATGTGCCGAACATTCTTCTTCAGCCACATCAAGCTTCTGGCACCGTCGAAACTCGCAAAGCGATGGGGGAGCTAGTGCGCGCTAACCTGGCCGCACATTTTCAAGGCGCCCCCCTTCTGACCCCCGTGATTTGAGGTAGGCCTATGAAATCCATTATTATTCATGGTCCGAAAGACCTTCGTATCGAGGCAGCCCCTTCGGCAGAAGCTCGCGAGCTTACGCCCGGCGAAGTGCGCATTCGCACAGCGGCAGGGGGAGTCTGCGGCTCCGACTTGCACTACTATCACCACGGCGGCTTCGGGTCAGTACGTTTGCGCGAACCGATGGTGCTGGGTCATGAGGTTTCCGGCTATGTGACGGAAATCGGCCCCGGCGTTTCGGGGCTAGAAATCGGGGACCTCGTGGCGATATCCCCCTCGCGCCCCTGCGGTGCCTGTGGCTTCTGTCATGAAGGGCTGCCCAACCACTGCGAGAACATGCGCTTCTACGGATCCGCAATGCCGTTCCCCCATATTCAGGGTGTTTTTCGCGAAGAACTTGTTGTCTCGGCGTCTCAATGCGTGGTGGCAAATGGCCTCACGCCCGGCGAAGCTGCATTAGCAGAGCCGCTCGCCGTGACGCTTCACGCCATGCGTCGCGCCGGGCCGCTTTTGGGCAAACGGGTTCTGATTACAGGTTGCGGTCCGATTGGCCTCCTCGCCATTGCTTCGGCGCGGCTTGCGGGGGCGAGCGAAATCATTGCGACTGACCTTTCAGATTTTACGCTCGCGATGGCGCGCGAGATGGGTGCGGCATCGACGATTAACGCCGGGAAGGCACCCGAGGCGCTAGATCGGTATACAAGTGGCAAAGGATACTTCGACGCGCTGTTCGAATGCACTGGCGTCGCCCAGGGCCTGCTGCCTGCGCTTGAAACCATGCGTCCCCGTGGGGTGGTGGTACAACTCGGCCTTGGGGGAGATGTCCCGCTCCCACTGACCAAGATCGCGGCAAAAGAACTCGACCTGCGAGGCTCGTTCCGCTTTCACGAGGAATTTCCTTTGGGCGTGCGAGCGATGCAGCAGCGTCGTCTCGACCTGCGCTCTCTGATCACCCACGAATTTGCCGTTGATGATGCGGAGCAAGCGTTTCTGACCGCCACGGATCGAAGCGTCGCAATCAAGGCGCAAATCCTTTTCTCATGAGCTCAATTTCGTTATCGATACCACCTCAGTCAGGGGCGGGTTCGAAGTGAACCTCCCCTGTTGCGAGTATCCGCCGAAATGGCCGCATCATAAGATTCGAAATGCTGAACGACATGGCCGCCGTTCTCGAATGTGCCCCCAACGAGCTCCTAATGATTTAGGTTTGATCCAAGCGCCCAGTTTGCTTCCCGAATGGGCTTCAGTCGGTAGCTGCGGCCGCTCTGATCAATCGGTAAGTTGACGCGCCAGCTCGACCAAATTTTTCTTAACCATCAATGTTGCTTCGGACAGCGGCAACTGCGCGGACCAACAGACCGACATGTTGGTCCGCATATTCGGTCGCCGTATCTGACAGATACGCGCTTCGGGAATCCTCCGCTTCACAGCCCGTGCCGCGGACAGCGGAAGGATCGTGTCGCCGAGCCCCTCACCAAGCGCGTTCGATAGGACCGAAACCGACTCCGTCTGCGCGATCACCCGCGCTGTAAGTCCGGCCCGGGCAAGCGTCGTGTCGATCACCTGACGAAGCGTATGTATCTTGCTAGGGAGAATGAGCGGACGCGCCACAGCTTCGGCGAAAGTCAGTTCCCCGCCGTTTTCGAAGCTGTTTGAAATGGTAACAAAATGCAGTTCTTCCGTCGAAATCTTTTCGAAAGATAGGGTGGGAATGGCGCCCGGATCGAAAATGAGGGCGACGTCCATCTTGCCGGTCATGATAAGTTCGCTCATCGTGCCGCCGCCAACGTTCTCATTGACGTAAAGCACGATGCCCGGAAAGTCTTCACGAAGCTTATTGATCAACTGTGCGGCGAGCAAGGAACCGAGTCCCAGCGGCGCCAGTCCCACTCGCACCAGACCTCGAATGTCCTCTGAAGCGCTCTGTATGTCGAGTTCGGCCTCCTCCATCTGTCGAAGGATGAGCTGCGAATGGCGATAGAGAACTTTACCCGCCTCTGTCGGAACGACACCGCGCTTGGATCGAACGAGAAGGGGCTTTCCGTAATGTGCTTCAAGGGCAGCGATCTGCTGACTCAGTGCTGGTTGCGCAATGTGAAGGATTGCAGAAGCACGCGTGATGCTGCCAATGTCGATAATTTTTACGAAGGAGTAAAGTTTTCTTACATCCATGCTTCAGGTTTTCTTGTTCTGTTCGTCGCCCCGGCACCTCAACGTAGAAGCAATGCCTCGGTTACTCTAGTAACATAAATTTTCGCGATCACATCAGAGCGAAGCTGTGTTTCTCCTCGTGTCCCGAGGTCAGTAGCATGCCTCCTACCAAGAAGGATCATAAAGGTCTCGAGTATTCCTCGACGAGGAGCCGCAGAGGCCGAAACAATAGGGAGAACCACAATGGAATTTCTTAAACCGCTTGCGTTCGGCGCAGCAACTCTTCTCGCCACCACTGGCCTTGCCGCGGCAGAGACGAACCTTCGTCTCTCTGATGTTCTGCCGGAAAGCAACTTCATGGTCGAGAATGCTCAGACCTTCGCGGATGCTGTAGCCAAAGCGACTGATGGCGACGTTACCATCACCGTAAGCCCGGCAGGTTCTCTCGGTTTCAAGGGCCCGGATCAATTAGCAGCGGTGCGCGACGGGCTTGTCGACATGGCTGATATCAACATCAGTCAGCAGGTAGGAACCAACCCTCTCTTTGGCGCCGAAGGCGTGCCCTTCCTGGTGAGTTCGATG
The DNA here is from genome assembly GCF_003122275.1 of Thioclava sp. NG1. NCBI lineage: Bacteria > Pseudomonadati > Pseudomonadota > Alphaproteobacteria > Rhodobacterales > Paracoccaceae > Thioclava > Thioclava sp. NG1. Next base: position 84,153 of record NZ_QFBB01000013.1, read on the forward strand.
GAGGAGCTGAAGGAGTACCACAAGTTCTTGCGGCCGGAGTTCGAAAAGCTTTTCGAGCAGAACAATCAGAAGCTGCTCTACATGGTCCCATCGCCAGCGCAATACGTCTATCTCAAGAAAAAAGTCGATGACATCGGCGATTTTGACGGCATCCCAGTTCGCGGTGCCGACAAAAACACCGTGGACATCATCAGCAGTATCGGGATGGACGGTGTCGTAATGCCATGGGGTGAACTGCTGCCTGCACTGGCGTCGGGTAGGGTCGAGGGCGTCGCGACGTCTGCCACTTCGGGTGTCGATGGGCGTTTCTGGGAATTCCTTGACTACATCTACCCGACTAATCACACGTGGGGCTCTAATGCCGTCACGGTGAACCTCGATGTATGGAACGCACTGCCCGCAGAAGACCGCACCGCAATCGAGAAAACCGCCGCCGAACTCGAACCCAGCTTCTGGGAAGTTTCCCGCGAGAGCGACATAAAAAGCATCAAGACCATGGAAGCTGAGGGCATGACACTGGTGCCGCTTTCCGACAAATTGATGTCTGATATCCGTGATCGCGCCAAACCGGTTCAGAAAGAGTTCTTTGAGCGCGTTCCGGCGGCTAAACCGATCGCCGACGCGTTCACCAATGCCAAGACAGGCAAGTGAGATGAGCGATTTGTCCAGCGACTCCGAAACTTGTCAACCGGAACCGCGCGGACCAGCTGCGGCCCTTCAAAGGGCCGCAGATTTGGTTTCTCTTATCGGCGCTTGGTTGGCTGGTCTGTGCATCGTCAGTCTGACGTTGCTGGTGCTAACCGATATTCTTCTGGCCTTCTTTAGCCAATACCTTTCCTTTGTGCCGTCGAGCACGGGAATTGGCTGGGAATATAGCGCCTATCTTATGGGGGCAGCTTTTCTACTCGGATCGGGTATGACCCTTCGTGCCGGGCTTCAACTGCGTGTCGAGTTGGTACTATCGTCAGCAAATGCCGGTTTGGTTCGGATACTTGAAATTGTCTCGGCAGGCCTTGGCTCAGCCGTCAGTTGTTCGCTGGCTTATTGGCTCTTCGAATTCACCTTGCGAACCTATGGTTACGGCGAAGTTTCTCAGGAAAGCTTCACGCCCCTTTGGATTCCGCAGGCGATCTTAACACTGGGTGCAGGTGTCCTTGCGTTTCAGATGATAGCCCGTCTTGTCACGGCGTTCTCTGGCAACCCGGTGAATTGCGCCAAGTTGGGCGCCGCCAGCGCGATCGAATGATCAAACGGCTGGTACGCGGCCGCCTTACCACACTTATAAACTCAGGAAACTCACATGGGAGCTATCGTCTCGAGCCTTTTCGGGCTCCTTTTTGGAACCTTGGCCGCAGGTGCATGGATCGGCATCGCATTGCTTTCAACCGCGATCGGGATGACCTTCATGTTCACCCACATCCCGATCGAGCGGCTATTCCCGCAGTATGTATTCAACATCTTGACGACACCCGATCTCGTGGCGTTGCCGCTTTTCATCTTGATGGGCGAATTTCTATTTCGCACCAAGCTCTCGGAAGCACTTTTCTCTGGCCTCGCGCCTTGGGCTGGCCTTCTGCCAGGGCGGTTGCTGCACGTGAATATCGTCGGATGTTCGATTTTCGCCGCGATTTCCGGTTCCTCGGCCGCAACCACCCAAGTTGTTGGTCGCATGACCCTCAAGGAGTTGCTTGCGCGCGGTTACTCGCCTGAACTCGCGATCGGGGGGCTCGCTGGCGCTGGGACGTTAGGTTTCCTTATCCCGCCGTCCACCGTGATGATCATGTACGGGGTTTTGGCCAACGAGTCTGTGCTCCGTCTCTTCACTGCTGGCTTTCTGCCGGGCTTGTTACTCGCGTCCACTTTCGGCGCTTATATTATGATCCGAAGCGCCATGAAGCCCGAGCTTATCCCAGAATCCGAGCGTGCTATGCGTCACATGCCGCTTCGCGCGCGGATCTCAGCGTTACGTGATCTTGCTCCCGCTCTCTTCCTAATCCTGTGTGTCTTGGGTTCCATGTATGGTGGCTTGGCGACGCCATCCGAAGCTGCAGCACTAGGTGTTGTCGGGGCGTTCCTCGTAGCGCTTCACCAGCGCGCACTATCGCTCACTGTGCTCCGGGATATTGTGCTGGGGGCTGTCCAAACCTGCTCGGTCATGGGCATCATCATTCTCGGCGCCTCAGTCCTCGGCAACGTCACCTCTACTCTGGGGATTCCTGCTGCGGTCGCAAATTTTGTCACTGCGCTCGACTTGCCGCCGATTTTGCTGATCTTGGCTCTTATTCTGCTCTATCTCGTGCTTGGTACTGCGCTTGAAGGATTTTCGATGATCGCGACCACTCTCCCGGTAGTTTTGCCTCTCGTCGAGGCCGCTGGGTTCGACAAAGTTTGGTTCGGCATCTTTATGGTCCTCGTGGTGGAAATGGCCCAGATTACGCCCCCAGTGGCGTTCAATTTTGCCGTCATTCAGAACATCACTGGACGGAGCACCGGTTACATCGCGCGTGTAACCTTCCCATTCCTATTGATTATGATCCTGTTCGTGATCCTTCTCGCTCTCTTCCCCCAAGTCGTAACATTCGTTCCCGACCTATTGCTCGGCTGAATGCTGCCTTCCACGACTCGGCCGGCCTTTTGGCCGGCTCTTTTTTTGCCACCTGCGATCGCTCGGCAGTGGCCGGAATACCCGCGCGCCGCGCGGGCGGAGACAGCCGCGGACCCGCTAGATAAGGCCCATGGGTTCATGGCTCTCACCGGGGGGACTTCTGTTCCAGGCGGTCTGGTGCAAATTCGCGGCCGGCGGCGATACCGAGATGATGCGCCTTCGAAAGATCGTGGCAAGGCGGCCCTTGCCGGTACGGCTGCGGCTCGGCGCATAGCGCTATGGCGGGCGCCGTCATCAGCCCGCCGCCGCCTCTTTCACAAACAAGCAGAGCAGGTCCGGGAAACGCGCCTCCAGGTCCGACCATATCAGTTGATTGGTGCGGTTATTGCCAAGGTCGACCTGCCGGATCAGCCCGGCTTCGCGCAGTACACGGAAATAATGCGTGCGCGTCGCCTTGGTGATGGGCAGGTCGAACGAGCTGCAATCACGAATGCAGTCGGGGTCCGACGCAAGCGTCAGGACTACCTTGCGCCGCACCGAATCGGCGAGCGCCGAGAACAGGACGCCGAGCTCCACTTCTTCGCTGGCGGGATGTCCGTTCTCGTCCGGCACGTCCTATTTCCTTTTTAGTTTGCGGTCAGGTATGATCACAATCATACTTAAGTTCCAGACTCGTTAATTTTCAAAGCCAGAAGATGACAGTTGCGCAGGTTTTCGCGACGCGTTTTTTGTCCGCGAGACGCTATTGCGGAGCCAGCGGGTCCCGTCCGCTGCGGCCCCCAAAGGGTGGGAGAGTATGTTCGTCTCGGCGGCTTTGATGGCTCAAGGGTCGTTGCGACCGTTTCCGCTATCTCAGTTTCATCATTTCTTCTCTGAAGACTTCAGTTGGGGTTCGCCATCCAAGACACTTCCTTGGTGTTCCGTTCAGGCGGTCGCAAATCGCCTTCATATTGCGATTTGAGAGTGCCGCGAGCTGGGTATCACGTGGCAGATATCGACGCGCCCTTTTGTTCAGGTTCTCGACTGAGCCCTTTTGCCAGGGAGCTTGGGGATCGCAAAACCAGCTTTCCGTGCCGATGCCGGATTTCAACTTGCGCCAAGCGCGGAACTCGAAGCCGCGGTCAAAGGTGATCGATTTGCGGGCTGACTGGGGCAGGGGTTTCATCACGTCCATCAGCTTATTGATGAAGTGGGTTGAGCTGCGATCGTTGTTGCGAAACAGGACGGCAAAGCGGGTCTTGCGTTCAACCAGAGACGCCACGTTCATTGTGCCCTTGGAGCGTTCAAAGGTCATCAAATCGCCTTCCCATTCGCCAAAATTCTCGCGCGTCTTCACATGGTCAGGGCGTTGGTGGATCGACCGATCCGGTTGAAATACTTGGCCTCTGGGCCTTCTCGCATAGCGCGGTTGTCGTTTCTTGCGTCGACTGGGAAGGTGGCGGGCCAGTTGTTCAGATCAGCCTTCAGCGCTGTAGACATAAGCGTATATCGTTTCGTGGCTGACGCGAACGGGCTGATAGTCAAATCTCAGACGGCCCGAGATCTGTTCAGGTGTCCAGCCAATCTTCAGCTGAGCGATGACATGGGCGCGCAACTCGTTAAGGCGGATCAGTATCCGACGTCGGGCTCGGCGATCAGAAGCGTACTTCTGAGCATTCATGCCGTAGTAGCCACTCAGATACGGTAGTTCGTCATCCGTGAAATAGTTCCGCTTGATCTCCCTATATACGGTCGAGCGATGCCTACCGATCTCAGCTGCGATCTTGCTCACCGGCATCGTGGTATTCAACATGTCTTCGATTGCACGTCTCTCGTGCAAATCCAGCTCTGCATGGGCCATCTCCGTTCTCCTTGCTTTCCAGCAAGATAGGGGAATTGTCGCAAGCCAGTTTAGAATGTGCCCGGCTACAGACCAAAAGACGAATAATAAATATTATGTAAACATTAACGCGGCGGACGCGGAGCACGAGAAGATATCGCACGCCCCATCGACGCCAAAAGCGTTGGAGGTCAGCCGATTGCGACTTGCTATTTCTTACTCTTGATCGAAGTGATTGCGTCTGAGAGCCCAGTCGGCAAAAGCGGAATCCCGATGCGCCGACCATCCAGCCCCGTCACGGTAATCATCGCCTGCTTTCCCTGAGTTAGTGCCGCGGCTCGTGCAGACGGAAGAGCGACGCGCGCGAGGCAGCCGTTTGCGCAGTTCTCGAATTTCAAGTCCGAGATATAGACGCCGTCGACCGTGAGCCATGGCCCCTCCGTCAGGCGAACGTTGCCGGGCACTTTCACCTGTAAGACCAGACCGCCCTCGACCGGCGCGATATCCGTGCGCATCACCGTTTCGCCGGTCTTGTCCTGATTTACCTGTTCGGCCATACAAATCTGGCCGTCCGAGCAGGTCACGTCCCAGCTGCCGAAGCTCTCTCCCGCCGATGCAGCGTCAGCGAGCAGAAGCGAACCGAGCAGAACCGCCTTACCCGCCAAAGGTGACCCCCAGCCGCACGGCGGTGTGGGCTCCGTTGTCCAGCGCGCGCGCAACGCCTGTGTTCAGAAAGATGCGATTGCCATCGAGGAAGTGGTAGGAACCTACCGCGAGAGCCGACGTTCCGGCGTAGTTGCCAAGGCCGATCGAAAGAAAATTGTCGCCCTCGCCGCGCGGGTTCATGCTCAGCGCCGAAAACGCCGAAGACATCGCGCCGACCTGGGACACTTCATCGCTCAACTTGTCGATGCGCTGGTCGTTTTTCTGGATCAGCGCATTGTTCGCCGGGCCCGCCGCATCCATCGCCGCCAGCAGCTGGCCGTAGGTTGCCACGTCGCTCGCAGCGACGCCGTCGGCCACGTTCGTGATCCGCCGCTTGTTCGTCTCGGATCCGACCGAAATCGCGCCTTCGACCAGCGTCGAGCCCGCGCCCAGAGCAACCCCGTTCCCGGTGGAGCTTACCTGCATCACGTTTTGCCCGGTGTCGACATTCGTGATTGCGAAAACGCCCGCGTTGGTTCCGACGGACCAGTCCGTCGTCGGGAAAGCGGACGAAGAACTCGTGTCGTTGAACAGGATCGTCGGGCTGTCGCCGCTGACGATGATGGTGTTGTAACCGAAGTCGGTCGACGTGGTGCAACCCGAACCGACACAGGCGCTACCCATCACGACGATGTCTTGCGAAACGACCTCGGCCGCTTGCGATACAGTCCCGGTCGCAAGCAGCACCATTGCGGCCGCGGGAAGTGAATATTTTACCATGTAAAGGCGCCTCCGACAGTAATTTGCGCATCAGAACGGGTCGTGTCAGCGAACCCGACCCTATAAGGCCCAACAGGCCCGAACGTGCATATATGGACATTTGAAGGAACATATAGCGAACGAACT
>NZ_QFBB01000036.1:0-653 GCF_003122275.1 Thioclava sp. NG1
ACGATGAGGGCCGCCATCAGGAACGATGCCAGGAAAGCCGTCACAACATATTCAAGGCCAATCATACACTGCCCTCTTGCATGAAAAAAAATTATCGCGGCGGTAGATGTTAATATTCCGCTAACGCGTCATCGTAAAAAATATCGCTAATCGTACGGATACTCTTGCTCGACAGGGATACTTAACTTTTTTCCGGAGGGTCAACGGCTTTTGACTCGCGTTAGGCGAAAAATGTCAGAAAACTTCACTCATCTGTTCGCGACCAATGCGTTCGCGACCAATGAGGATGAGCTCCTGTCGCGCGTATGCTCACACGATCGGGGCGGAGTTCACGCGGTTCCAGCGGGTGGGGGATCGCCGTCAGGTTGAGTGATTTGAGCCAGAATCGCGCCTCGACGCGATTGGACGGTTGAAAACGGCGACAGCTTGTCTATTCAGAGGCGCTAGACGAAACCCGGTCCCGACCGCATGGCCGGAACGGATCAGAAGCTTGGATTAAGAGGCTCAGGAGGGCACGATGGGGGCAGTGACGAGGATTTTTGTGGCGCTCTGCGCGTCGCTCTTTTTGGCCTCCTGCGACACGTCGACCACCAATTTCCCGGTAAATACCCGTAACGTCAGTTCCGTCGAGGATCCGGCAGCGGGCGATGTCG
>NZ_QFBB01000037.1:0-651 GCF_003122275.1 Thioclava sp. NG1
GGCGGAGCATTTTGATCCGGATGGCAAGCGTCCGCGAATCTGGCCTTCCCGACCGCCCGCCTTTGGCTGAATCCTTGATGCCCAAGAGGGTGCAGGGGTTACGTTTTCGGACCGTAGCCAGAAGACACGAAACCCTTTAGCACCTCGTCCCTGGCGACGGTCTGGTCCGGGCTCCCTGCGAGGCGCATCAACACGCGCAGGCCGTCATCGGCGGAAGAGGTGGGGCGAATTGTCGTGGCTTACAATGGGTATTTGAATTACTTGCGCGCCTAGCCACCCTTTGCGGGGAGGTAGGATTAAGTAACGGCTTCTATCACGGCGAAGCTGGGTATCGTCGGATCGCCATGGCAGCGACGGCCTGATGCCCGCACCTCTCGTCGCGAAATTCGCGCAACGGGGGTTGTCCATTCGGACCGGCTCACATCAGGTTGTTCGAGGAGCAGAGCGCATCAAGCGAGCGTTGCATATGCAGGCTCGATAGTCGTTACCGAACAGACCAGCGGGTTCCCTATAGCCCCAGTGGCGCGAGATAGAGCGCCAGCAACAGGAGGCACACGCCTGTCAGCGCCACATCGAAGCCGCGCTGCCAAGCGGGCGCCTGCACCAATCCCAGATATTTTCCGAGGATGATCCGCGCCTTTTGCCAGGCAA
>NZ_QFBB01000038.1:0-568 GCF_003122275.1 Thioclava sp. NG1
GCGAGCGTGTCGGCATCATTCGAGACGCCGGAACTCGAGAGCGGCGTCGAGCCGTCGAGCGTTGCCTGAAGAAGGCCGAGGTTCTGCAACGGGGAGTCGATGAAGCTCACGTTGTCCCAGTTCAGCGAAAGCTCCTCGATCGCCTTGTCCAGCGACAGGTTGTAGAAGGAGACCATCTCGGGCGAGATCGACGCGAGCGCTTCTTCATAGGCCTGATCGATCACGTGCTCGGGCGAGCGCGCGACGTTCAGACGACCGAGTTCGACCTCCGGAATTCCTTCCTGCGACCAGGTCGGCTTGCCGCCGCCCGAAGAGGAGGGGGCGCCTGCCTGCGGCCCCTTGCCGTCGGAATCTTCTCCCGGGCCGCCTTGTCCCTGACCTTGCGATTGCCCGGTCTGAGCGCCTTTGCTGCCCTGACCCTGACCACCTTGATTTCCTTTGCCGGTCCCTTGGCCGCCGGACTCCTGTGCATTGGCCGCGAAGCTTAGCGGACCGGTGACCGGTGCCTGCCATGCGATCGCGACTCCCAGCGCCGCTGCAAGAGCGACGAGCGAGACGCGAGATTTGC
>NZ_QFBB01000014.1:0-85426 GCF_003122275.1 Thioclava sp. NG1
GTGTCAGCTTGTGGAGTGGAAGGCTCTGGCGGCGGGACTGATCCTGTCGTGAAACCGGCCACGATGAAGCAGGAAAGTGGATCTGATCAAGAAAAATCGGCTCCATGAAAGCGGCGATACATCTTGCTCAGCCCATCGGAGCTGGACCAGGCCGATCGCTGGTTCTCCCGTTTCGGCAGCGCCGCAGTCTTTATCTCGAGGCTCTTGCCGCTGGTGCGAACCTTCATCTCCCTCCCGGCCGGCATCGCACGAATGCCGTTCTGGAAGTTCCAGATCTACACATTCATGGGCTCGTGGCCCTGGTGCCTCGTCCTTGCCTATGTCGGCCTCAAGCTCGGCGAAGAGTGGGGCAAAAGCCCGGCCCTGCGCAACACGATGCACGCCCTCAACGGTGTGGTGCTGGTTGCGATCCTGGTAGGCCTCGGCTTCTACGTCCGGCGCTTCTTGAAAAGTCGGAAGGCCTAACTGCGGGCGAGAGCCGGGCAGCCACGAAGGCTCGACCACCAAAGACATCGATGGTGGCCTCTGCTGTGACGCCTGCCGAAAGAAAAGCGCCGCTCAAGGCATCGGTCGAGCTTTTGTCGCTCAGAGCATTTTTGGGCTCAGATAAGGTTCGCAGGAACTTGTTCGGGCCGGCACCCTCGAATTTCATAGGCCGCGCTGCACTTCTGCAAACACTTCGGCCAGCACCGAAACGGCCAACAGCCTTGGGTCGCGCGCGGATTGGATCACCCCGATCGGCCCGCGAACCCGCGCGCGGGACGCCGCCTCGACACCACGGGCCTGCAAGCCTTTCTGTCGGCGATTTTGCGCGCGCATGCTTCCCTGCGCTCCGATATAGAACGCGGGAGTTGCGAGCGCCTCTTGAAGTATATCCAGTTCCCAATCGTGATCGTGAAACAGAAGGATCACGGCGGTATGGGCGTCGATGACAACATCTAGAGGGATCGCGCTTCGGTCCAACTTTCGGACCAAGCAACCTGCGCCTTCAGCATTGGCAAACGTGTCGTCTTCGGGCGTCAAAAGAAGATGCGGCGCGCCGGTGGCGCGCACCAGATCGGCGAAGAAGACCGCCTCGGCGCCAGCCCCAAAGATCACGAAGCGAGGCTCCGGGAGGAAAGCGATACGCAGATCAACCGTCTCGTCGCGAGCCTCGTCCTTGGGCGCGAAACGCAAGCCACCCGACGCGCTCAACCCTAAGGCCGTCTCCTCGCGCCGCGCGCGCCGGTCTGCCAACTCGGTCAACAAGGCGCAGTCCGGCGCGGGGATCACTGTGACCTCGAGCGCGCCGCCGCAGGGCAGTCTCAGATCGAAAAAGGGCGAGCCCGCGCCATAGCGCAGCTTGCGCACCTTCCCGTCGGCCAGCACCGCGAGCGCATGATCGACCACATCTTCTTCGATACAGCCGGAGCTGAGCGCCCCGAAGCGCCGACCGTCCGGCAAGATCGCCATCGCTGTGCCGAGATTGCGATAGGCCGGGCCTTCGATGCCGGAGATAACCGCGATCGCTCCCGGCACATCGGATCGCGCCAGTTCGAACCAGGGATCTTGCGCGGCGGGATGCGTCACGGCAGGACCCTCAGTCGTTCGACCCGGCCAGCGCGCGATGCGCGACCTCGACGAAGAACTGCACGCCGAGCGGCAGGATCGCATCGTTGAAATCGTAATGCGGGCTGTGCAGATTGCGACCGCCTTCCGCCGAGCCGTTGCCGATCCAGCCATAGGCGCCGGGCACCTTCTCCAGAAGGAACGCGAAATCCTCGCTCGCCATGCTGGGTGCGTAATCGACCTGCACCGCATCGCGGCCCACGATGGCCTCGGCCGCGCGGCGCGCCGTTTCGGCGGCCCCCGCGTCGTTGATCGTGGCAGGGTAGCGGCGCTGATCGGTCAACTCGGCCTTGGCGTGAAACGCCTCGGCGATCATCTCGGCGCGGCGCGTCATCTCGACCTGCACGAAATCACGCGTCGCGGGGCGCAGGGTGCGCACGGTGCCGCGCAAGATCACTTCGTCGGGGATCACATTGAGCGTGTGGCCCGCATGTATTTGCGTCACGGAAATCACCGTCGCGTCGGTCGGATCCACCGCGCGGCTCACAATCGTCTGCCACGCCATCTGCAACTGCGCGGCCAGCGTGATCGGGTCGATCCCCTCATGCGGCATCGCGCCATGCGACCCCTTGCCCATCACCTTCAGTTCGAACGTGTCGAACGCGGCCATGACGGGGCCCGCGCGCATCGCGATCTTGCCTGCCTCCAGCCCCGGCCAGTTATGCAGCGCAAAGGTGCTGTCGAGCGGGAACTGATCGAGCAACCCATCCTCGATCATCACCCGCGCACCGCCTTCGTTTTCCTCGGCGGGCTGGAAGATGAACACCACCGTGCCCGGACCCGGCGGATCGACCGCCATCACCTGCGCCGCCCCGAGCAGCATCGTGGTGTGACCGTCATGGCCACAGGCATGCATCTTGCCGGGGATCTCGGAGGCATATTCCGCTCCGGTCAGTTCGGAAATCGGCAGCGCATCTATATCGGCGCGCAGGCCGACCGTCGGCCCTTCGCCATTACGCAGAACGCCGATCACCCCGGTCCCGGCGAGCCCCTCGTGGACCTCGAGCCCGAACCTGCGCAACTCAGCTGCGATGAAGGCAGCGGTCTCGTGTTCTTCGAAGGCCAGTTCGGGGCGGCGATGCAGCGCGTGCCGCCATTCGACCAACTGGTCTTCCATCGCCTTGATCGCCGGGGTGATGTTCATCGCGCGTCCTTTCAACCAAAGAGCCAGCAGATCCCAAACCCGAGGCCAAGACCGACCAGAAGCCAAGCCACGCGGTCGATCAGCGGAATATGCCCCACCGCCGCAGTAGCCACCGCACCCGTCGGGGCGGCGCCTGCGCTATCCGAACTTACATCCTCCGCCTCGCCGGTCACGACCCGCGAGAAGGCATTGAAGAAATCCTCGGCATTCTTGCGCGCGACGCCCTGGATCAATCGCCCGCCGACCGCGGCCAGTTTGCCGCCAACCTCGACATCGGCGACATAGGACAAACGCGTGCCCTCGCCTTCGGGCGCGAGCTTGATTTCCGCGCCGCCCTTGGCGAAGCCCGCAGGGCCACCCTGCCCGCGCCCGGTGATCCGGTATGAGACGGGGGGGACGAGATCGCTCAGCTCCACCTTGCCGCGAAAACTGGCCGAGACCGGGCCGACCCGCGCCACGACCGTAGCGGTGAATTCGGACTCACCCGTCTGCTCCATCGCCTCGCAGCCCGGGATCGCGCGGCGCAGCACCTCGGGATCGTTGAGCCCACGCCAGACGGTTTCGGGATCGGCCGGGATCAGGTGATCGCCTTCGAACCGCATCACCCGGCCTCCGCATGAATCGCGTTATAGGCACGGTAGAGCGCCTGCGTGCCCTCTTCGCCGAAACCGTCATCCACCAGCTTCCCATAGAGGCTGCGCGCCAGCGACAGGCCCGGCAGATCGAGGCCCAGTCTTTCGGCTTCGCTCAGCGCGATCGACATGTCCTTGACGAAATGATGGACGAAGAAACCCGGTGCGAAATCCTCATCGACCATCTTCGGTCCGAGCCCGTTGAGCAAGAAGCTCGACGCCGCCCCGGTTCCGATGACCTTGAGAACCTGCATCGGCTCCAGACCGGCGGCGCGCGCATAGCTGATGCTTTCCGCGACCGCGAGCATGGTCGAGGCGATGGCGATCTGGTTGGCCATCTTGGTGTGCTGGCCAGCCCCCGCCTTGCCCATCAGCGCGATATTTCCGCCCATCAACTCCAGCACCGGCAGAACCCGCTCGAACGCCCGCTGGTCGCCGCCCAGCATGATCGCGAGCTTGCCCGCTTTCGCGCCGACATCGCCGCCGGAGACCGGTGCATCGAGCGCAGAGAGGCCGCGCGCGAGAGCCGCCTGCGCGATCTTCGCGGCCAGGGCCGGGCTCGAGGTGGTCATATCGATCAGCACCGAGCCCGGGCGCGCCTTGGCGATGATCCCACCCTCACCGAGGTAGACCTGTTCGACATCGGCTGGGTAGCCCACGATGGTGATCGTGATGTCGCTGGCCTCGGCAACGGCGCCGGGGCTGTCGCACCATGTCGCCCCCTTCGCGACGAGGGCATCGCCCTTGGCGCGGGTGCGGTTGTAGATGTTGAGCGGATGCCCCGCGGCGAGGATATGCCCCGCCATGTGCTGGCCCATGATTCCGAGTCCGATGAAGCCGACGCTGAGTTTCTCTTCTTTCACGGCTGGGTCCTTTTCATTGAGCTGGGCGCGGCCTCCCGCAGGAGCGCGCGAATGGACTGGGGGGTCAGCGGAAGACGCTCGATCGTCACGCCGCACGGCGCGAGCGCGTCGCTCACGGCATTGGCGATCACGCCGATCGCACCCATCACGCCGCCTTCGGCCATGCCCTTGATCCCGGCGGGCGTGCGGTGGTTCGGCGTATGGTGGTGCAGGATTTCGAACTCCGGCAGTTCGTTCGGGGAGGCCACGAGGTAATCGGCGAGCGTCGCAGAGAGGTTCTGCCCCGTGCCGTCATAAACGACCTGTTCCAGCAACGCGCCGCTCAGCCCCATCGCGATCGCCCCTTGCTGCTGGCCGCGCACGACGATCGGGTTGAGGACGGTGCCGGCGTCCTCCGCGACGAGATAGCGGTCGATCGAAATCGCCCCGGTCTGCGGATCGACCTCGACCTCGCAGGCGTGGGTCGAATTGGAATAGGTCATCGCGGGCGGGTCGTAACTGTGCGAGAAGTCGAGCCCCGGCGCGATCCCCTCGGGCAGCGCCAGCGGGTCGAGATAGGCGCGTCGCGCGATATCCGGCAACGCAAGCCCCGTCTCCTGCCAGTCGTCGCCAATCATCCGTTCGATCTGGCCCGCCCGCATGCGCAGCCCACCAGCACCGTTGAGATCGAGCATCGAGGCCGCAATCGCGAGCACCCGTTCGCGCGCCTTGAGCGCACAGAGATAGAGCGTCCCGCCCCCGGCGGTCGCGCCGCGCCCGCCGCGGCTACCCATGCCGTAGGGCGCGATATCGGTATTGCCCATATGGACCGTGACATCTTCCGAGCGCACGCCGAGCCCTTCGGCAACCGCCTGCGAAAGCGGGCTCTCGTAACCCTGCCCCGTGCCCATCAGCCCGACGGAAGCGTTGACCGCCCCGCTCGGCTCGATCCGCACCCATGCCGATTCATGGCCCGATCCGGGGATGCCGGCGGCTTTGTAGAATTCCGATCCGTAAGTTGTGCTTTCGATTACCGTGCAAAGCCCGAGCCCAAGAAACCGCCCCTCGGCGAGCGCCTTCTCTTGCCGTTCGCGGAACGCGGCGACATCGATCGCTTCCACGGCGATCTCGAGCGTTTCCCGCGGGCTGACATCCTCGAGGATTTCGCCCGTGGGCATCTTGTAGGGCAAATCCTCCGGGCCGAGCGCGTTGATGCGGCGCAGCTCGACCGGGTCGAGGCCCAGCTCGCGGGCGATGGCATCGATCGTGCCCTCCATCACCCAGCTTGTGATCGCCATCGGCGCGCGCATCGGGCCAGCACCGCATTTGTTCGTCAGTGCGACGCGGACGTCATAGGCGTAGTCCTGAATCCGGTAAGGCCCGGTCATGATAAGCGCGATGACGCGGGCCATGTAATTGGCCGGGTAGAAGCAGTAGCCGCCGAAATCCTCGTCGATCTCGAGCTCGAGACCGAGGATCCGTCCGGTTTCGCTGACCGAAGCGCGGGTGCGGCACTCGTATTCCCGCGCATGCGCGGCGGCCATCAGGTTCTCCATCCGGTCCTCGCGCCACCGAACCGGGCGTCGCAGGTGACGAGACAGAGCCGCGACCGTGAGTTCCTCGCGATAGAGCGCGATCTTCTGACCGAACGCGCCGCCCACATCGGGGCTAATGACCGTGACCTGGCTTTCCGACAGGCCCAGCCGCGCAGCAAGCTGGCTGCGCAACGGGTGCGGAACCTGATTGCCGATATGCATGTTCAGATGCGCGCGCCCTTCATCCCAATCGGCGACGCAGCCGCGCGTCTCCAGCGGAACATGGGTGTGGCGATGAAGCGCGAAACGGGCCTCGACCACGCGATGCGCCTCGGCCCGGCGCGCGGCAGGATCGCCGACATTCAGGCTTTGATGCGAGACCAGATTGCTCGAAAGGCTGTCATCGACCAGCGCCGCATCGGGAGCGAGGGCTTCCGCGATCGAGGTTACGGCCGGAAGCTGTTCATAGTCGACAGTAACGCACTCGGCCGCATCCTCGGCGAGGTAGCGATCCGTCGCGACCACGCAGACCACCGGATCGCCGTGGAAACGGACCTTGTCGATCGGCAGCGTCGTCATTTCGGTTGACTGCAACCCTTCGATCGGCGGCGCGAGACGCAGCCGCGTCGTCATCTGATCGAGATCGCGCCCGGTGAAGACACCTACGACCCCGGGCATCTCAGAGGCTTCTGCGCTGTCGATCCCCAGAATGCGCGCATGAGCGTGGGGCGAACGCACGAAGCTCACATGGAGCGCGCCGGGAAAGGCGAGATCGTCGAGATAGCGCCCGCGGCCCGTGACAAGGCGTCGATCCTCCTTGCGCGGCAGGGCGCGACCGATCTCTGTGAAATCACCGCTCATGCCGCCTCTCCACGCATCCGGGCCGCAGCCTTCAGCACGGCGGCGACAATATTCTGATAGCCCGTGCAGCGGCACAGATTGCCTGACAGGACGTCGCGCACCTCCTCTGCGGTCGGGTCCGGGTTCTCGCGCAGATAATGCTCGAAGGTCACCACGATGCCGGGCGTGCAGAAACCGCATTGCAGCCCGTGTTCCTCGTGCAGCGCCTGTTGAAGCGCCGAGAGGGCATCGGGCCGCCCCATGGCCTCGACCGTCGTGACCTCGTGGCCCTCCATCTGGGCGGCGAAAGTCAGGCAGGCACGGGCGGGGCGCCCGTCGATCAGGATCGTGCAGGCACCGCAGACGCCGTGCTCGCAGCCAACATGGGTGCCGGTCAGAGCAAGATCCTCGCGCAGCACATCCGACAGGAGCTTGCGCGCAGGCACCCGAACTTCGTGGGTCTCGCCATTCACGCTCAGCGAAAGCGTCAGGGGGTTGTGTGTCGGAGCGGTCATGCACCCTTCTCCCGGTTCAACGCGGACTGGAACGCGCGAATGACGAGCGTTTCGGCAAGCTCCCGGCGATAGACCGCGGGCACCTGCTCGCTGTCTTCGGGCGCAATCGCCGCGGCACTCGCGGCTGCGAGGTCACGGATGGTGTTCTCGTCGGCAGGCCTGCCCTGAGCGCGCGCCTCGATCTCGGGCAGGCGCAGCGGAACGGTATCGACGCCCCCAAGCCCGAGCCGCAAAGCAATGATCTTCCCCTCCGCGTCGCGCGCGAAACTGAGCGCGACGCTGACCAACGCGAAATCGCCGTGACGTCGGGAGAAAGCCTCGAAGGCCCACAGATCGCCGACGGGGAGCGGAAAGCGCAGCGCGGTAATCAGTTCGCCATCGCGCAGATCGACCGTCATGATCGATTGCAGGAAATCGGACGCGGGAACTTCGCGCGCGCCTGCGGTTCCCGAAATCACCAGCGTCGCCCCCAGCGTCACCGCGATCAGCGGCAACTGGGCGGCGGGGTCCGCATGGGCGAGGCTGCCGCCGATAGTGCCGCGCTGGCGGATCGCGTAATGCCCGATCGAGGCGGCAGCGGCACCGAGAAGCGGCAGGCTCCGCTGCACTTCCGGCGCATTGGCAAGTCGGTGATGGCGCGTCAGCGCACCGATCTCCAGCATGTTCTCCTTCACCCGGACGCGGTCCAGCTCGATCAGATCGTTGAGATCGACGAGATGGCTCGGACGCGCCAGTCGCATGTTCAGCATCGGCCCGAGGCTTTGTCCTCCGGCAATCGGTTTCGCTGCGGGCCCATGCGCGCGCAATAGTGCCAACGCCTCAGCGAGGTTCGCGGGCCGATGGTAGGTGAAAGGGGCCGGTTTCATCGCTTCAAACTGCGTTCCAGACCAGCGACTGACCGGTTTCGCGATCGAAGACATGCAGGCGGTTGAGATCGACCGCGAGGGTGATGTCCTCGCCGAACGCATGGCGCAGATCCTTGCCGACGCGGAAGAACAGCTCCTCGCCGCCGAAATCCATACCCAGATACTGATCCGAGCCAACCGGAAGCACCGAAGTCACTGTGCCACTGAGGGCATTGTATCGCGGCTCGGCGGTGCCTTCCGCGACATCCTCGGCCCGGATACCCAGCCGCACTGCGCGGTCCTCCTGCCCTTTCAGGCGCGCCGCCTGATCGACCGGCAACACAAGACGCAGCCCATCGCGGACGAAGGCCATCTCGCCATCCGGACCTGCCTCGAGCACGCCGTCGAAGTAGTTGATAGGCGGGCTGCCGAGGAACGACGCCACGAAAGTGTTCGCCGGGCGCTCGTAAATGTCGTCAGGCGTGCCGATCTGCTGCACGACCCCGTCATTCATCACCACGATACGATCCGCGAGCGTGAGCGCCTCGGCCTGATCGTGGGTCACGTAGACGAAGGTCGTCTCCATCGCGCGGTGAAGTTCCTTGATCTCCGCCCGCATTGAGATGCGCAGCGCTGCGTCGAGGTTCGAGAGCGGTTCATCCATCAGGAAGACCGACGGGTCGCGGACCATCGCGCGGCCGAGTGCCACACGCTGGCGCTGGCCGCCCGAAAGCTGCGATGGACGCCGGTCGAGCAGGTGCGAAATCTCGAGCTTCTTCGCCGCATCGCGAACGCGCTCGTCGATCTCTTCCTTGGACGCGTTCCGCATCTTCAGTCCGAAGCCGATATTGTCGTAGACGGTCTTGTGCGGGTAGAGCGCGTAGCTCTGGAACACCATCGCGACGTCGCGCTTGTGCGGGGGCACGTAGTTCACGACCTGCTCGTCGAAAATCAGATCGCCGTCCGAGACTTCCTCGAGCCCTGCAATCATGTTGAGGGTCGTGGATTTGCCACAGCCCGAAGGGCCGAGCAGGACGATGAACTCCCGATCCTCGATATCGAGGTTGAGATCGCGCACGGCATGGAAGCCGTTGGCGTATTTCTTGTTGACGTTGGTGAAGCGGATCCGGGCCAAGACTTTGTCCTTTCTAACCTTTGACAGCCCCGGCGGTCAGACCGGAAACGATGTAGCGTTCGAAGACGATGGCGACGATCACCGGCGGCACGACCGCCAGGACGCCCGCGGCGTTGAGGAAGGAGAAGCTCACCGTAAAATCCGAGGTGAACGAGGCCAGCAGGATCGGTAGCGTTTGCGACGCAGAGGTCTGCGTGAACAACAGCGCGAGCAGGAACTCGTTCCAGCTGGTGAGGAAGGTAAAGAGCACCACGGCGACGAGCGAGGGCATCGAAAGTGGCAGGAACACCTTGATCAGCGCCTGGAACCGCGAACAGCCATCGACCCGCGCGGCCTTGTCCAGCTCGTCTGGGAGGCCCTCGAAATACTGGATCAGGATGAAGACCGTGAAGGGCACCGTGATCGCGAGATAGGTAATCACCAGCGATCCAAGCGTATCTAGCATCCCGAGCTTCCGGATCACCAGGAAGAACGGCACGACCAGCGCGATATCGGGGATCACCCGCGTGATCAGGATGAAGTAGACCGACGCGTTGCGCCCCCAGAACCGGATCTTCGCGATGGCATAGGCGGCGGGAACACCAACGAGCAGGTTCAAGATCACCACCAAGGTCGCGACGATCAGGCTGTTGGCCATCGACGGCAGAAGGTTCTCGGCGGTCGAGGGGATGAAATCGCCCGCGGCCGGATCGGTGCCCGAGCGCGTGTCGTAGGTGAGGGGCTCATCGTTTCCGGCGGTGAAGATCGCCTCGAAATTGCGCAAGGTGGGCTCTTCGGGAATCCAGTGCGGCGGGATCGAGACGATCTCCGTCTCGGTCTGGAAGGCCGAGGAGACAAGCCAGGACACGGGCGCGAGCACGTAGGCCGCCACGACGATCGCGGAGGCAAAGATCACCAGGCGCTGGACGATGCGCCCGATTTTCTGGCGGCGGCGGTAGTCGATCGTGTCGACAGGCGGGGTGATAGGCATATCGCTCATGTCAGATCTTGCGCCCCAGCGTTCGGATGAAGAGGTAGGAGAGTGCGAAAGTCGCGATTGCGAGAAGGTAGGACATCGCAGCACCGCTCCCGAAGGACAGGTTGCGGAAGGTCTCGACATAGATGTGCCAGGAGAGCACATGCGACGCGCTGCCGGGCCCGCCCTCGGTCAGGATGAAGAACAGGTCGAAATGGCGGATCGCCATCATCGTTTCGTAGATCATCACCAGCATGAAACCGGGCTTCATCGCCGGCAGGGTGACATGCACGAAGCGCTGCCAGACCGTCGCCCCGTCGACGCGCGCCGCCGCATAGAGATCGGACGGGATCGACTTGAGCGAGACCAGCAGAAGGATCGTCGCCAGCGGCACTTCCTTCCACACGAAGGCATTGGCGATCAGGAACAGCGTTTTGTCCTGATCGCCCAGCCAGACCATGTATTTGTCGATGAAATCGAGCTGGTAGAGCAGACCGTTCAGCGCGCCATAGCTGGAATCGTAGATCCATTTCCACATCAGCGCATTCGCGACATAGGGGATCGCCCACGGCACCAGCAGGATCGTGGAGAGGATACGGCGACCGCGGAATTCCTGGTTCAGCAGCAGCGAGACAAGCAGCGCGATGAGGGCAATCGCGGTGACCGAAACGAGCGAGAAACTCACCGTGCGCCAGACCCCACCCCAGAAAGCTTCGTCGCCCAAGAGATCGGTATAGTTCTTCAGCCCGACGAAGGGGGTCCGGTTCGGACGGGTCAGCTTCATGCTGAAGAAGCTGATGTAAAGCGAATAGGCGATCGGGAAGACCGCGACCGCGCCCAGCACGGCCATAACCGGAGCAAGAAACAGCATCGCGCTGCGCTCCTCGTATCCCACCCGCCATCTCGGGCGTGTCGCCCGTGTCATTGCATTCGCCACGTCATGCTCTCCCGTTGCCCTGCCCGCTCGTCGGCGGGCCTTTCAAAAAGGCCCGCCGCGCTTGTTCAGTAGCTGTCCTTCAACTCGTTCCAGAGCTCGGCGGATTTCTGGACCGCGCCGGCGGCGTCGACATTGCCGAGGATCGCCGATTGCCAGGCCGAACCATTGGTGTCGTTCCACTCGCCGAACCACGGGGTGACCGTGTCCTTCTTGCGCGCAAGCGCCTGCTGAGCCTGAATCATGTCGACATCGCCGTAGGAGTCGTAGGCCGCGCGGATCTCGGGATCCTCGAACAGCGGTTTGACGCCGAACCCGGCCCCGATATCGAGGAACAGGAGCTTCTGGAACGTGTAGGCGCCGTCCGCCTTGCCGCCGAACCATTCGATCAGCTTCGCGGCATTCTCGGCGCGGGCCTTGTCCTGCGCAGCTTGCGCCGACATGCCGTGGAAACGCATCCAACCGACCGTCGCGTGAGAGCCGTTGGCGCCCTGCGGCATCATCGCCTGCTTCACGTGGCCGGCGATCTGCGACTGTTCGGGGTCGTTGAGCATCCGCAGACGGTATTTCGCAACCATCGCGAAAGCATGATTGCCCGCCGCGAAGGCTTTCAGACCAGCCAGCTCGCCGGTCTCCACACAGGCGGGCGAGACGATCTTGTGCTTGTTGACCGCATCGACGACCCAGCTCAGCGCCTCGACGGCCCCTTCTTTCGGGTCTTGCATCACGGCCATACCGTTGTCGTCGACCAGACGCCCGCCATGCGAATAGACCAGCGTCGAGATGAACTCGATCAGCCAGCTTTCCTGCGCCATTGCCAGCATCATCGGGTAGTCGGCAATGCCCTTCTCTTTCATCACGAGCGACTGCTCGACCAGCTCATCCCAACTCGACGGCGGGGCGTCGAACCCAGCTTCCTTGAGCTTCGCCTCGTCATAGAGAAACGCCATGTAATCGGTGTAATAGGTCAGGCCATATTGGCGACCGCCGTAGGTCATCGAGTCGGTGCAGAAGTCCTCGGCCTCGGCATTGTATTTCATCAGGCTGTCGAACTCGTCGACCGGGGCGATCCAGCCGGCTTCGGCCCATTCGGGGAGCCAGGAATCCGAGACCCACATGGCGTCGAGAGGAGCGCCGCCGACGAATTTCGCGACCATGCCCTCGCGGTATTGGGCCCAGGGCGAATTGCCGTAATTGACGGGAATCCCGGTTTCCTTGGTGAAAGCGCTGAGGTGGCTCTGCACGGTGTCTACTGCAGCCGACCACGTATGCATCGTCAGCGCGGCCGTTTCGGCTTTTGCCGGACGAACCAGACCCGGCGCCATGAGCGCGCCGGCGCCAGCTGCCGAGTAACGGAGGAAATCCCGGCGCCCGAGACGGCGCGTCTTATCCTTGAGCATCATTCGATTCCTTATGCGTGGCCGCCTCAGCCGAGCCCGATCAAGGCCCGATCCAAAGCAAGCCGTCCCTGTTGGTCTTGTTTGTGAGGAATGACGCTATTGGCGATTTATTTATTCGTCAACTGACGACAAACGAAAAGTTGAAGATTTCCTTTCCGCAACGGAAATCGCACAAGTTTTCAGCACCTGCGGAGCCCTCCGCAGACGAAAATGCGACAAAAATGGAGCTGATTGCAGCGCTCAGCGGCCGCTGCACACCTCGACCATGTCCTCGAATCCCGCGAGGAACACACGAACATGCATCGAAACCACCTGATCTTCGGTGAGTGACAGGCTGCTTTGATAGATATGACGCCGAATCGCATAGTGAGAGATCGCACCATGCAGCGTCCACGCCATTTCGCGGAGCAATGCGGGATCTTCCGGCAGCTCCACGCCGCGCTCATGTGCCACCTCACGCATCACCGTCTCCAGCAACTGCATGACGATCGCTGCGATGTAGTCAGGCGCCATATTCGCCTCAGCCAGCGAGGCATAAAGGAACAATCGCAACCACTTGCGCGTCAAGGTGGACTGAAGATAGTCGCGATAGAATGCATCGAGGCGCTTGAAAACGGGCTGCGATCGATCCTGAAGCTCCACGAACCAGACGGCCTTGAAGGCGCCAAGAATCTCTCGGTTATAGACCTCTTTGAGCAGGTCTTCCTTGGTCGGAAAGAAGCGATAGAGAAGGCGCTGGGAGATACCGCATTTCTCCGCCAGCTGACGCGTTTGCCCCGCCAGCCCATTCTCGGCGAAGAATTCAGTAGCGACGTCCAGAATCTGAGCACGGCGCTCGTTGAACGGCATCCGCACAGTCCCCTGCGGCGAACCGGGCTTGCTTCCGGCGCCGTTCGTTTTGGACGAACCTTCAGTCATTTTCGGCTTGGTCTGCACGTTTTCCCCTTGGCACCCCTTGTTGTTCATTCTGGCGCCGGACGCAATGACTTGAGCCTTTTACATTAGCCCATTCCGCAGGAAGGCAAAGTCTGTTTTCGTCACTTGACGACTTATATGTTGCGAAAGCCCAGGATTTGGTCGTAGCTTCGGCCCGTCAGGTCGCGCCAGCACCTGCGATTTTCTGCCATTCATGCCGGAGCCCAACATGATCTACGAACAACGCACCTATCGCATCACGCCCGGGAAAGCGCCCGAGTTCCTGAAGCTTTATGAGGCCGAGGGCCTGCACATCATCACCCAATACGCGAAGCTGGCTGGATGCTGGATTAGCGACAGCGGCGTGCTGAACGCTGTCACTTTCCTCTGGGCCTATGAGGATTACGGCCACCGCAGCGCACAACGGGCCAAGCTGGGCGCGGACCCGGAATGGCAAGGTTTCGTGCCCAAGATCCTCCCCTATCTCGTGCATCAGGAAAGCATCTTCCTGCAGCCCGCAGCATTCTCGCCACTCGACTGAGACAGGCGTAGGCAGCGCGCACAGGCTTGGCCATCCACTGCGCCGCCTACGTTCTACCACGGATATCCGGCTGACACGTTCACGACACGCGTTTGCCCGAGATTGATTTCCGTCCGGTGATGCGTATGCCCGAAATACGACTCGGCCAGCTGATATTGGCGAATTAGATCGGTGAGATCGCTCGCGTAGAACCAAGGGAGCGGAGCTTCTGGGGGGGACCGCGGCCAGGTGCGGGGCACGATGAGTGACGACAACCGTCGCGCCATCGAACGGCGCTGCCAGCTGCGCGCGCAGTCATTCGCGATGGTCGTGGTGTTGCGCAATCGTGTCGGCTGGCCGCGCCTTGCGGTAGTTGCTTCGCGCGCCGCGGATGTAGCGATAGCCATTCATCACCCAATCCGTTTTGGAAGATTTCACCGCAACGCTACCCGGTCCGCGCGCGAAATCACTCCACAGAGTGCCGCGTAGGTAGCGCTTGTTTCCGACGGTGATCTCCCGCTTCTGAGCGAAATTTGCCCCAGCGTCGCGCGCGATCTTTTCGAGATCACCCTGAAGAACATGGCACCCGAGGAACCCATCAGCAATTTCAGCCGGGCCAGGCATCCGCGCGGTGCGAAAAAGGCTTGATCTAGCTGACGCGAAAAACGGAAGTCGGTATCTTGGCTGGCATCCGCGGTGCGAACTGACACGTGCCATGAGTTGGCTTTAGAGGCTAGTCTGAGCGGAGGGGCTGGGGACCAGGTCGTCTGGCGATCAGCGAAAAACAGAGCAAAGAACTCCGACCTTCGCGCTGGCAAGGCAAGATAAATGCGTGCGAAATTCCATCTGGTGCGTATCGAAGGCATGTGGTTCCTGCCATCATAGCAGCGGACCTCACGACCAAGGATCGCATGATGACAGCGCCACAAATCACCTTGTTTGCGATTCTGGCCGGAACCCTCGCGCTGTTCTTGTGGGGGAGGCTTCGCCACGACCTGGTTGCCTTGGCCTCGCTGATGGCCTGCGTCTTGACCGGGTTGGTTCCGGCCGATGCGGCGTTTGCGGGATTTGGCCATCCTGCCGTGATCACGGTGGCCTGCGTTCTGATACTAAGTCAGGGGTTACAAAATACCGGGGCGGTAGACTGGCTGGCGGGGGCAATTCTACCTTCCGAGGCAAAGCGTCTGACCAGCATGACGGCGCTCATAGCCCTTTCGGCTGTTCTTTCTGGCTTCATGAACAACGTCGGAGCGCTGGCGCTTCTCATGCCGGTCGCGATCCGGCTCGCCGGACGGCTGGACCTGACACCCGGGCAGATGCTGATGCCCCTGGCCTTTGGCACGATCCTCGGCGGCATGACCACGCTGGTCGGCACACCGCCCAACCTGATCGTCTCGGGTTTTCGCGCCGAAGCCGGATTGGGGCAGTTCGGTATGTTCGACTATGCCCCCGTAGGTGTCGCGGTCGCCGTCGTCGGCGTGGCGTTCATCGCGCTTCTCGGATGGCGCATCGTGCCTGCGCGCAAACCGATGAGCACGGCAGGTTTCGACACTGGCAGCTATCTCACCGAGGTTCGGGTGCCCGATAAAAGTAAGGCCGTGGGACTGACCCTGCGCAAGTTCGAACGCGGGATTGAAAAAAGCGGCGCGCAGATCATCGGGCTAGTCCGTAACGACGTGCGGATGACCGCGCCACATGGCGGACGGCGCATACAGGCGGACGACGTTCTGATCCTGGAAGCCGAAGCTCAAGAGCTCGCCGAAGTATTGTCGGCCTTCGGCATCACGCTGGAAGAGGAGGAGAGCGGGGCGGCGCGAGCGGAAAGGAAAGCCGGAGAGACGACGCCACAGACCGAAAACGACGAAGCCGAGAGCAACAACTCCGCCGAGGACACCGCTGCAGCGGCGAAGCCTTCGGACCGCGACGAGGATATCGTGTTGCGCGAATTCGCGGTGCTTCCGGGCTCCACGATCGTCGGGCAGTCCGCGACTGACCTGCGGTTGCGGACGCGCTACGGCCTCAATCTTCTGGCCGTCTCACGGGAAGGACGCCCCCCGCGGACGCGGCTGCGGACGCTGAAGCTGAAGCCCGGCGATCTGCTGATGATGCAGGGGCCCGCCGAGATCATGGCCGATTTCATGAACGAGACCGGTTGCGCGCCTCTGGGAGAGCGGGAATTGCATCTTCCCAACGCGCGAATGGCGATCATCGCCAGCGCGCTCTTGCTTGGCTCTATCGGCATTGCCACCTTCAGGCTGCTGCCGGCATCCGTGGCCTTTACGTTAGGGGTTCTGGGCTCGATGCTGCTGCGAACCGTGCCGCCCGGGCAGGTCTATAAAGCCATCGACTGGCCAGTCATCGTCCTGCTGGCGTCGCTTATCCCGGTGGCCGGCGCGATGCAGACCACTGGTGCGGCAGATGTTCTGGCGCGTTTTCTGGTCGAGACGATCGCGCGCGGGAACTCCATCGCGGCTCTGGCGGCAATTCTGGTCACCACGATGTTCCTATCCGACTTGATGAACAATGCGGCCACGGCAGCGGTGCTGAGCCCAGTTGCCCTGGGCATCGCCGCTTCGCTCGACGTGAACCCCGACAGTTTCCTGATGGCGGTGGCGATCGGGGCATCTTGTGCTTTCCTCACACCGATCGGGCATCAGAACAATACGCTCATCCTCGGGTCGGGCGGCTTTCGCTTCGGTGACTACTGGAAGCTTGGACTGCCGCTCGAGATAATCGTCGTGGCCGTAAGCTTGCCGCTGCTACTGATCGTCTGGCCGCTTTAGGCTGCCGCGAGGGCGCGCGCTGACCAGCAGCCGTTTCTCGCCAGATCTAGCCCGGGACGCGAACTCGGCCTGCATGGGGCTCCCACCCCATTCGCCTGACTCTCAGGATCGACGAAGCGAGACGTATACGAAAATCTTTATTTCCCAAGCTTGAAGAAGAAGCGACAGACCGAGCAAGCGCAACCGTGAGCCTGACTTTCAGCGCCAGTCAAGAAACTCCGGTTTCGCGAATTCGCGCAGTGCGTCGGGCGGCGAAAGGCATTGAGAACGATCAGCCGAAGCCCCACTGTCAAAGGGCCAGTATTCAAAGGCGAAAAGCTCCGCATCAGCGATGCCTTTCTCTACGACCAATTTCTGTTCCGATCTGAAGCGCAGTCTGTGCTATCGTCCCTCCAGGGAGGCGACGCGCCATGAGAGATGCAGGGCATGTCGAGGAGATCGGACGGGTGCTGGAAGGCAGCCAGACTGGGCGCGACAGTTTTGTCTCGGCCTCGTGGCGGCGTTGTGTCGAGCTTTACGGCATGGACCCCACGCGCTCCGACCCGGCCCATATCGTGACCGAGGCGGAGCTGCGCGATCACCGCAAACAAGCGGAATGGATGATCGCCGCGGCGCGCTCCGGGTTGCAATCGCTTTTCCGGCAGGTAGCAGCGCAGAATTACGTCTTGCTGCTCACCGATGCCAAAGGGGTCTGCGTCGATTTCTT
Source organism: Thioclava sp. NG1 (assembly GCF_003122275.1). NCBI lineage: Bacteria > Pseudomonadati > Pseudomonadota > Alphaproteobacteria > Rhodobacterales > Paracoccaceae > Thioclava > Thioclava sp. NG1. The sequence goes on from NZ_QFBB01000014.1 coordinate 17,310, forward strand.
CGGCGATGATCTCTTCACCGAAGATCTGCGCAGCGCGGGGCTCTATCTGGGGTCGAACTGGTCTGAGGACCTAGCCGGAACCTGTGGTGTCGGAGCTTGCATCGTGACGCAAGAGCCTGTGACCGTGCATCAGGACGATCATTTCGGAAACGCCCATACTGTTTTGTCCTGCACCGCGGCGCCGATCTTCGACAGTCTCGGGCAACTCGCGGCGGTGCTCGATATCTCGCTTTTGCGCTCGCCTGCGCCGAAGAGCAGCCAGAACCTCGCGATGAACCTCGTGACCTCCGCGGCACGACGGGTCGAGATGGCGAACCTCATGGCCGAGAGCCCGCGCGACTGGGTGTTGCGCCTGTCCTCCAGCCCGGAATTTCTCGATGTCGATCCCGAAGCGGCGGTGCGGCTCGACGGGGCTGGGCGCGTGCTCGGCTATACCCGCGCCGCGCGGCGATTGTTTCCTGAAGGCGCCCCGATCCTCGGTCGCCGGATAGACGAGGTGCTGAGCGTAAGCGTCGATGACCTGCCCGACCTGATGCGCGACCGCCCGACCGAAGAGCGGGTGATCGAGATGCGCGATGGCGGGGCGCTGTTTGGTCATGCCATCGCTCCTAAAGCACCCCGTCACGCCCATCAGCGGATGCGCCACGGCGGGCCACTTGCTGGTCTGACCGGGGGCGATCCCGAAATGGATCGACTTATCGGACAGGCCGAGCGGCTTGCCCCGGGCACGGTGCCCCTGCTGATCGGCGGCGAGACCGGCACCGGGAAAACAAAACTCGCCCGTGCGATCCACATGACCAGCAAGGCGCAAGGGTTCATCAGCCTCGAATGCGCGGGGCTAGACCCGCAGACGCTGATGCAAAACTGCGCCGAGGCGATGGGGCCAACGACGCTCCTGCTGCGTCGGATCGAAGAGATCGCACCAGAAACGGCGATTGCGCTCGGCGGGCTCCTCGACCGTCGCCCCGAATTGCGCGCGCTGGCGACGAGCTGTCTGGACCCGGGCCGGATCGCATTGCCGCGCCCGCTGTTCCACCGGTTGGCAGGGTGCGTGCTCAACGTGCCGCCCTTGCGGATGCGTCGCGATCTCGACTGGCTGATATCGCGCCACTTGCGCCGCCACGCGGGCGATACGATCCGGCTCTCGCCCTCGGCGCGCGCCGAACTGCTGGGTCGGCGCTGGCCCGGCAACATCCGCGAGCTCGAACAAGTTCTCGACGTGGCGGCGGCGCTCTGCGTCGGATCGGTGATCGACCTTCCCGATCTCCCTGCGCCGCTCGACCCAGCCGTCAAGATCGAACAAGCCGCCCAGAAACCAAGGGAGCCCGAGACGAATCTCGAAGAGGTTCTGGACGCCTGCGACTGGAACATGGCGCGCGCGGCGCGGCGGCTCGGGGTCAACCGCTCGACCATCCTGCGCCGGATTCGCAAGGCCGGGTTGCGCCCGCCCGAGTGATCTGTTGCGCCCTTGTTGCGCGCGCAACATGCCGCATCGCAGCAGACGCTTTTCCTCCCCTTGCACGTGTCGCGACCATGGATCGCTCAGCGATCACGCGCCGATACTCCTCCTGGAGACACGCGCAGAGGAGGAGACGCGATGCTTGACACCACCATCAACACCCAGACCCAGGACATGCTGGACAGTCTCAACGCCGCGCTGGAGAGCGGCGATATCGACCGTGCGGCCGCGCTGTTTGCGACCGACAGCTACTGGCGCGACCTCGTGGCGGTCAGCTGGAACCTGAAAACCGTGGAGGGGCCGGACGGCGTGGCCGACATGCTGAGAAACCAGCTCGAGCACACCCGTCCTGGCAAGTTCGAGATCCAGTCGGGCGAGATCCCCGCCGAGGAGGGCGGTGTGATCACCGCCTGGGTCACTTTCGAGACGAAGTCGGGCCGCGGCTGGGGCCTGATGCGCATCCGAGATGGCCGTATCTGGACGCTGCTGACAGCGCTTCAGGAACTCAAGGGTTTCGAGGAAAACCGCGGCACGCGCCGTCCGATGGGCGCCGAACATGGCGCGCGCAAGAACCGGACCTCGTGGAAGGAGCGCCGCGAGGCGGAAGAGGCGGATCTGGGCTATGGCACGCAGCCCTATGTGCTGATCGTCGGCGGCGGCCAAGGGGGCATCGCGCTTGGTGCGCGGCTGCGCCAGCTTGGTGTGCCTGCGATCGTGCTGGATAAGCATGACCGACCCGGCGACCAGTGGCGGAGTCGTTACAAGTCGCTCTGCCTTCATGACCCGATCTGGTATGACCATCTGCCCTACATCAAGTTCCCCGACAATTGGCCGGTCTTCACGCCCAAAGATAAAGTTGGCGACTGGCTCGAGATGTATACCAAGGTGATGGAGATCAATTACTGGACGCGGTCCGAAGTGACCGGCGCCAGCTACGACGAGGCTTCCGGCAAATGGACGGTCGAGGTCAATCGCGACGGCGAGACGGTGACACTCGAGCCGACGCAGCTTGTGCTGGCCACCGGGATGTCTGGCAAGCCGAACATGCCGCATTTCCCAGGCATGGAAGACTTCAAGGGCACGATCCAGCACTCGTCGCAGCATGAGGGGCCGGATCCGTGGGCGGGCAAGAAAGTGGTCGTGATCGGCTCGAACAACTCCGCCCATGACATTTGCGCGGCGCTCTGGGAAGGCGATGCGGATGTCACCATGGTGCAGCGATCCTCCACCCATATCGTGCGCTCGGACTCGCTGATGGAGATCGGGCTCGGCGCGCTCTACTCGGAAGAGGCGGTCGCAAACGGCGTTACGACCGAGAAGGCGGACATGATCTTCGCCTCCCTGCCCTACAAGATCATGCATGAGTTCCAGATTCCGCTCTACGACCAGATGCGCGAACGCGATGCGGAGTTCTATGCAGGGCTGGAAAAGGCCGGGTTCGATCTGGACTGGGGCGATGACGGCTCGGGGCTGTTCATGAAATACCTGCGCCGCGGCTCGGGCTATTACATCGACGTGGGCGCGAGCCAACTGATCATCGATGGCGAGGTGAAGCTGGCCAAGGGTCAGGTCGACCATTTCGAGGAAGACGCTGTGGTGCTCGCCGACGGCACGCGCTTGCCCGCCGATCTGGTGGTCTTTGCAACAGGCTACGGCTCGATGAACGGCTGGGCGGCGGATCTGATCAGCCAAGAGGTCGCCGACAAGGTCGGCAAGGTCTGGGGGCTTGGCTCTGACACGACCAAGGATCCCGGCCCGTGGGAAGGCGAGCAGCGCAATATGTGGAAGCCGACCCAACAGGAGCATCTGTGGTTCATGGGCGGCAACCTGCACCAATCGCGGCATTACTCGCTCTATCTCGCACTGCAATTGAAAGCGCGGCTGGAGGGGCTCGAGACCCCGGTCTACGGGCTTCAGGAGGTCCATCACCTCTCCTGACCCCATCCCTCTCCCGGCCCCTCACGGGCCGGGATAACTCCCCCCATTGAACGGAGACATTCCATGAAAGCTGCACGTTGGCACGGCGTGAAAGACATTCGCGTCGAGGAAATAGACACCCCTACCCCCGGTCCCGGAGAGGTCGCGATCAAGGTCGCATGGACCGGGATCTGCGGTTCCGATCTGCACGAATATTTGGCGGGCCCGATCTTCGTCCCGGTCGAGCAGGATCATCCGCTTAGCCATGACAAGGCGCCGATCACCATGGGTCACGAATATTGCGGGACCGTGGCGGAGTTGGGCGAAGGCGTCACCGGACTGAAGATCGGCGACCGAGCCGCGATCGAGCCGATCTTCGCCTGCGGCACCTGCGCCGCATGCCTTGAGGGCAAATACAATCTCTGTGACAGCCTCGGTTTCGTCGGGCTCTCCGGGGGACATGGCGGTTTCGCTTCGACCTCGGTCGTGCCTGCCCGAATGGTTCACAAGATGCCCGACGCGCTGTCGATGGAACAGGGTGCGTTGGTCGAGCCCGCCGCCGTCGCGCTGCATGCGGTGCGCATGTCGAAGATCAGGGCGGGTGATACCGCCGCTGTTTTCGGCGCGGGCCCGATCGGGCTTTTGGTCGTCGAGGCGCTGCGCGTCGCGGGCGCGGCCCAGATCCATGTCGTCGAACCCTCGGTCGAACGCCGCGAAAAAGCGCTCGAACTCGGCGCGACCAGCACAATCGACCCGATGGCGGAAAACCCCGTCGAGAAAATTCGTGCGGCCACAGGCGGTGTTCATGTCGCCTTCGAGGTGACGGGTGTGCCGCGCGTTCTGCCGCAATGCATCGACAGCACGCGCCACGAAGGCCAGACGCTGATCGTCTCGATTTGGGAGGGAGACGCCTCTTTCCAACCCAATACCGCCGTTCTGAAAGAGCGCCAACTGCAGGGCACCATCGCCTACCGCAATGTCTATCCGGCGGTGATGGAGCTGATGGTGCAGGGCTATTTCAGTGCCGACAAGCTGGTGACCAAGCGGATCAAGATCGATCAGATCGTGGAGCAAGGCTTCGAAGCGCTCGTCGCGGAAAAATCTCAGGTGAAGATTCTGGTAGAAGCGCCAGACTGAAAACTTAGGGCATGATCTGCGCTGCGCGCGCCGCATCCAAAGAGCGCGCGCGGCCCATCGGTGGTGGCTACCCTTTGTCCCAGATTAGCATTCCTGCATGATAGTCTCGGTAGTATTCGGGAACTTCAGGAGCATTCCCCGATCACTGTGTCCTCGGGTGCTCGTTCAACAGCATATGGATGCGCAGTTCGTGACATGCCAAGTCGCTAAACGAGCCCCCTGCTATGAAAGCCGATCTTTGCTGGGATAAGAGCCACAGTGGAGGGCGGCATGCTATTCGCCCGCGCCAAGCTTTTGAGCCTCTCATCAGCAGTTCAGCGTCTAGGTCATGCGCTATTGAAGGTCTTGCTGACCGGTGCCGATATCCCTATCCGGCCAGATTGTCGCGTCGAGCAAGTCGAAAAGGAACTGCAACGTCAGCGTCCCGAAGCCGAGCGGAAGCAGCGCGTAGGGGATCACCATCGGCGTGCCGAAGCTCGACGAGACACGCTCGCCGTAATCCCACGCCTGAAAGGCCATCAGGAAGCCGCGCCATGTCATGATCCCCGCAAACGCCATTCCCGCCAGCGCGATGATCGCCTGCGAACCTCGTTTCACCAGGGGGCGCGCAGTCTCGACGAAGAAGGTGATCCGGATATGGCTATCCGTTCGCTGAACGTCCGCCGCCACCAGCACGGCGACATAGACGATCAGGAACGTATTGATCTCGAGAGACCAGGAGGTCGGCGCCGCGAAGATGTATCGCATCATCGCATCGTAGCAGATCGTCAGGACCATGAAGACCAGAACCAGCTGGCCGAGGAACCGCGTGCCCCGCACGATACGGTTGAAAATCGTCCTCACGGCGCCCTCCCTTTAGCTCGCCTGACCGGTCGCAAGCGCGATGGCGCGCTCGCCAAGGTCCTTGCCGACCTCGTCGATCCATGCCGCGCGCACCTCTTCGGCCGCCTTGTTCAGAGCCTGAAGATCTTCCTCCGAGGGCTCGATCACCTCGATCCCTGCCTCTTCTACCATCGGCCAGTATTCATCCTTGTAGATGACGTCATTGGCCTCCTTCGCGCCGTTCTCGTCGAACCAGTCTGCGGCGGCTTCGAACGCGGCCTTGGCGTCGGCATCCATCGCCTCCCAGCGCTTCGGCGTGACGAAGAGACCGATCCCAAAGCCGGTAATCGGCAGCTTGTAGACTTGGTGCAGCTGCTCTTGCAGCGAGCGCCCGATGATCGTCGAGATGTTGGCGACTGCTGCGTCGACTGTGCCGCGCTGCAGCCCGAGATAGAGCTCCGAGGACGGGATGCGCACTGCCGCGCCACCGAAGTTTTCGATGACCTTCGTGCCCTCGAAACTGACGACGCGGACTTTCTTGCCTTTCACGTCGGCAATCGAGCGGACTGGGGCGTCCGCGCTCGACCAGATGTATTCCGGCTGCAGGATGTTGCCCATCATCGAGACCATGTAGAGATCTTCCTTCGCCAGCTGCTCGTTGATCAGGTCGAACAGCGGACTGCCTTTCTTCAGCCGGTCGGGATTCTCGTAAAGCTCTTCCACCACGCCGGGCAGACCAGTTACGCCGAGGATCGGCACCGAGCGCGTGATGTAGCTCGTGGTGTGGAACATGAAGTCGATCGTGCCCGCACGCAGGGCGGGGAGTTGCTCGTCGGCCTTCAGCAGCTTCGCGCTGTCGTAGTAATCGACCGTGACGGCATCGCTCTTGTTGAGCCGCTCGACGAAACCCGCCGAGCCGTAGGCCAGCGCCTTGTAGCTTGGCGGAAGGTAGCTCACGCCTGTCAGCGTAGTGCTCGCGAAGGCCGGACTGCCAGCCATCCCCAGAACCGCGCTTCCTCCCATGAGTGCGGCCCCGCTTTTCAGGAAATTGCGTCTTGTCTGCGTCATTTTAGGTTCTCCTCCCTTTGAATTTGCAGCAACGATCCGGTCACAGCAGGCTTGGCAGCCAGAGGCTGATCCCGGGAAACAGCACGAAGATCATCAGCATCACGAATTGCACCGCGACGAAGGGCACGATGGAGCGGACGATTTCTTCGACACTGAGCATCGGACAAACCCCGCGCAGCGCGTAGAGGTTCAGCCCCACCGGCGGCGTGACCACCGCGATCTCGAGGTTCATCACCAGAATGATCCCGAACCAGAGCGGGTCGTATCCCAAGGTCTGGATCAGCGGCAGCAGGATCGGCGTCGTCACCACGATCAGCGACACCGCGTCGACCAGCATCCCCAGCAGGATCAGCGCCAGCATCAGGATCACGAGGATCCCCCAGTTCGGCAGGCTGGTCGAGGTCAAGCTCTCCGCCACGATCTCGGGCACCCGCACGAGATTGAGGTAATCGCCGAAAATCTTCGCGCAGCCGATGATCAGCAGGATCGTGCAGGAAACCTTGACCGAGGAGGACAGGATCAGCGCGAAGCTGCGCCATGTCAGAGCGCGGAACACCAGAACCGCGATGAGAAAGGCTCCCAACGCCCCGAAGGCCGCGGCCTCGGATGGGGTCGCGATGCCGGAATAGATCGAGCCCAGCACGATCGCGACCAGCAGCAAAGCGTGCCAGATACCGGCGAGCGAGCGAAATTTCTCGCCCATCGACGGGGCGGGACCTTCCTCGCGCGGTGCTTGCTCGGGCTTCAGGCGCACGCGGATATAGATGTAGAGTGACAGCGCCGCCGCCAACGCGATCCCGGGCAGGATACCCCCGATGAAGAGTGAGCCGACCGAGACGCCCGACACCGCGCCGTAGATAATGAAGGGCACCGAGGGCGGGATCAGCATCGCGAGCGCACCCGACGAGGCGACCGAACCAGCCGCGAGACCGCGAGAATAGCCGCGCTCCAGCATTTGCGGCACTGCGATGGAGCCCACTGCCGCGACACCCGCGACGGAAACCCCGGACACCGCGCCGAAGATCGCAGACGCACCCACGGTCGCGATCGCCAGCCCGCCGCGTAGCCATTGCAGCCACAGCGCCGCCGCCTTGAACAGGTTCTTGCCCACAGGCGTTGCACCCAGCAAGTTGCCCATGAGGATGAACAACGGCAGCGCGATCAGTTCGAACGAGTTGAGCTGGCCGAAAAACGACGTCGGCGCGAAGAAAAACGCGAGCGATCCGCGCGCCATCCAAAGACCGAGCAGACCGCTTGCGCCCAGCGCGAGAAAGATCGGCGCGCCGATGCCGATCAGGCCGATCAAGGCGATCACCACGATGACAGGTTCAATCATCCGGCGGGCCTATCCTGTGAAAATCCAAGACGCATATTCTCCTCCCTCTGGTCTCTCCCTGACCATCTGTCTTCGCGAGACTGTCACAGCCCTCCCCGACCCCGACAAATCCCGCGCCACGCCCGCGGCCCCGCGCGGGCGGAGCGTCCGGGCCACGCTTCGGTCGCGGCCCCGCAATATGTCGCACCGCCCGATCCGGTCACAAGCGAAACGGTATGAAAAGCGCGAGGCCGGGCAGCAGGCACATCGTCACCGCGACGAGCAGCATGAGCAGCACGAAGGGCGTCACCCCCTTGATCACCGTGCCGATCCCGGTTTTTGCGATCGCCTGTATGACGAAGAGATTGAGCCCGACCGGTGGCGTGATCAGCGCGATTTCGATCAGCAGGACGAAATAGACGCCGAACCAGACCGGATCGATCCCCAGCCCGATCACGGTCGGCAGGAACACCGGCACCATGATCAGCAGCATCGACATGCTCTCGAGAAACAGCCCGACGAATAGCAGGATGATCGACACGATCAGCAGGAAGACCCAGCGGTTATCTCCGGCGATCTCGAACATATGCGCAACCTGCGCGGGGATCTGGTAGAGGGTGATCGCGCGACCGAAGATCTTCGCGCCGATGACGATAAGGAAGATCACCGAGGTCGTCATGACGGAATCCCGCACCGCGGCAAGGAAGCCCTTCCAGCTGAGCGAGCGTTGCAGCACCGTGATCAGCAGCGCGACCGAGGCGCCGATGCCCGAGGCTTCGGTGGGCGTGAAAGCGCCGGAGTAGATGCCGCCCAGCATGATCACCGCAAGGATCGCGGTCGGCATGGCCCGGCGGCTCGCCCGGAAGCGCTCGGGCCAGGTAGCTTTCGGCGTGGCGCTCGCGCGCGAACCGATGGTGGAGGCGAACACCGCGTAGATACCGAAGACGACGATCAGGGCGAGGCCCGGACCGATCCCGGCGAGAAAAAGTTTGCCGATGCTTTCCTCGGCGATCACCCCGTAGACGATCAGCGGGATCGAGGGAGGGATCAGGATGCCCAGTGTGCCGCCCGCCGCAAGCAGCCCCAGCGTGAAGGATTTGCCGTAGCCGCGATTGGTCATCTCCGGGATCGCGACGGTGCCGACGGTCGCGGCGGTGGTCACCGAACTGCCCGAGATCGCCGCGAAGACACCGCAGGATAGAAGCGCTGCGATGCCGAGCCCTCCGGGCAGATGGCCGACCCAGCTTTGCAGCGCCACGAACAGATCGCGCCCTACCCCGCCGCGCAGCAGGATGTTGGACATCAGCAGGAACAGCGGCACCGCGAGCAGGACAAAGTCATTTACTCCGCCGAAGAGGTTCGCGGGGATCAGCGCAAGCGGCAGCCCCTTGAGCACGATCAGAAGCGTGCCGAAGGTGGCGAGGCCGAAAGCCACCGGCAGCCCTGTCAGCAGCAACGCGATCAGGCCGAGGATAATCATAACCGGGATCATGCGCCCTGCCCCTCGTCTTCGTGAAATTCCGGATCTTCAGCATGGCTGAACTCGGGCGGCGGCCGCATCCAGAGCCGGGCTGCATCCGCGAAGGCCTGCAGCGCGAGCAATGCGTAGCCCACGACGACGGGCGCCTCCACGATCCATTGCGGCATCTGCAGCATGCTCGCCGTTCGTCGCCCCATCTCGAAGCTTTCAATCAACTCGCCCCAGCAGAGCCAGACCGCCATGACGGAGAAGCCGCCAATTACGACCAGCGAGAACAGCTCCACCAGTCGAGCGACATTGGGGCTGCGATTTGCGATCAGCGCGGTGATCCGGATCATCCGCCGATGGCGCAGGCTTTGCGCCATCGCGATGAAGGTCAGCCACAGCATCAGTGTCGTCGCGACATCCGCCGTCCAGCGCGTCGGCGCGTGCAGAACATAGCGCGCAAGCGCCTCGTAGCTGACCATGCAGCAGATCGCGACGATGGCGATATCCGCCCCCCATGCCGCGATGGAGGAAACAGAGTCGACGGCCCGCAGCGCGCGCGGACCGTCCGGCGAACCGGAGCCCCCTGAAGGGGGCTCCGGCCGCTGAGGAATATGCTCATCCATCATGGCGCGGGGACGCGATCAATAGAGAGCGCGAACTTCGTCAACCAACTTCTGGCCGACATCGCCCGCATCTTTGATATAGATATCGATCGCCGGGGCCGAAGCCTTGCGCCACTGCTCCATCTCATCGTCGGTCAGGTCGGTCACCGTCGCGTTGCCGCTTTCTTGCAGCCATTTCGCGGCATCCTCGTTCTCCTGCCGGGTATTGGCCCGCATCGACATCTCGGCATCATGCGCGGCCTGATCGACCCAGCCCTTCTCCTCGTCGCTCAGCGACGCGTAGACATCGGGATTGATGACAACGATGAACTCGGCCAGCGCGTGGTTCGTCATCGTAACGTTGTTCATCACTTCATAGAGCTTGCGCGATTTTGTGGCGGTCGTGCCGCTCATGCCGATATCGACGGTGCCGCGCTGATAGGCCATGAACTGCTCGGAGCCGCCCATCACGACCGGCGTGCCGCCGACAGCCTCGATGAAGTCGCCCGAGGGCTTGCCCAGAGCACGCACCAGTTTGCCCTTCATGTCGGCGGGGGTGCGGATCGGCTCGTCCTTCGAGAGAATCTGGACCGGGCCGTAATCCTGCCACCAGAGAACCTTCGTCCCGGTCTTGCCGATCAGCTCGTCGAAGGTCTTGCGCACCGGGCTGTCGGGCTCGGCCGCCTTGGCGAGCACATCATAGCTCGGGAACAGGAAGGGCTCGCTGAAGATGCCGGCGGCGGGGACGGTGCCGGAATACTCGTCCGCCAGCACGACGCCCATGTCGATCGCGCCGCTCGCCACTGCTTTCGGGACCTCGCTCCCTTTGAAGAGCTGCGCGCTATCATAGATCTCGACCTTGATATCGCCGCCTGAGACCTTCTCAACCTCGTCCTTGAAGGTCACGAGGTTCGCTCCGATCGGATGATCGACCGACACCTGAACGGTCGCGCGCAGGGTCTTTTCGGCCATCGCCTGTCCAGTGGTGCCGATCAGCGCGCTGCCGACGAGCATCGCAGCAATTGCGTAAGATTTCATGATAGTCCTCCCAATGAGTGCCGACCTCTTTGCCGGCCTTTTGTCTGGCGAAATGCCATCAATGCCCGACGCGCGCTGCTCCTCCACGGCACGCGCCGAACTAAAAGCTCAGACGATCCCCGCCTCGCGCAGCTCCGCGATACGGTCGGAGCTCATGCCAAGCTCACCTCCCAGAATTTCCTCCGTGTGCTCGCCCAGTTCCGGCCCGACATGGCGGATCTCGCCGGGGGTGTCGGACAGGCGTGGCGCGACGTTCTGCATCTTGATCGAGCCGAAATCGCGATGCGGCAGCTCCACGATCGCCTCGCGCGCCTGAAAATGCGGATCGTCGATCATTTCAGCCGCGCTGTAGATCAGACCGCAGGGCACACCATGTTCGTGCAGCAACTCCTCAAGCGGCTTGAGATCGAGTGTCTTGGTCCATTCGTTGATCTTGCCGTCGAGCGCACGCATGTTCTTGCCGCGCGCCGAGTGGGTCGCGTAGCGCTCGTCCTCGGCGAGCTCGGGCTGTCCCATCGCGGCCGCCAATCTGCGGAACACCGTGTCCTGGTTGGCCGCGATCAGCAGCAACTTGTCGTCGCGGGTCTCGAAGACGTTCGAAGGCGAGACATTCGGCAGGGTCGCGCCCGTGCGCTGACGCACGTAGCCTGCGACATCATATTCGCTGACCGTGCTTTCCATCATCGCCAGAACCGCCTCGTAGATCGCGCTATCGACGACCTGGCCCTGCCCGGTCCGCTCACGCGCATGCAGAGCCATCAGTGCGCCCATGCAGGCATAGACCGCCGCGAGTTCGTCGCCGATCGAGATGCCCATGCGGCTCGGCGGCGTCGAGGGATCGCCGACGACGTAGCGCAACCCGCCCATCGCCTCGCCAATCGCGCCATAGCCTGCGCGCTTGGAATATGGTCCGCTCTGGCCGAAGCCGGTGACGCGCACCATGATCAGGCGCGGATTGATCTTCTTCAGATCTTCATAGCCGAGGTTCCAGCGCTCCATCGTGCCGGGGCGGAAGTTCTCGATCAGGATGTCGGTCGAGCGGATCAGCTCGCGCACGATCTCCTGCCCCTCCTCGGTGCGCAGGTTCAGCGTCAGCGACTTCTTGTTGCGCGCGACGACCGGCCACCAGAGCGATTTCCCGTAGGGCTTTTCCTGCCCCCAGACCCGTAGCGGATCGCCGGAGCCGGGTTGCTCGCACTTGATGACCTCGGCGCCGAAATCGGCAAGCAGCTGCCCGCAGAATGGCCCTGCAAGCAATTGCCCCATCTCGAGCACGCGAACATCATTGAGCGGCCCGCTGCGCGCGGTTTCTGCCTTCGTGGCCATAGGGTATATCTTCCTCTTCCTCACATCGGCCCACCGAAGCGGACTCGACTCTCCTCGGAAATAATGCATACATTTTTGGAGTTGCGTGGCAACAATTTTTCTTCGGGAGGGCGAAATCTTGAGTAATAGCGTTGAAATTGTGGATGTTTCCCTGAGAGACGGTATCCAAAACGAGAAGCGGACCCTCTCCGTGGATACAAAATTGGAGCTTTTGAAGGGCATTATCGGCGCCGGCGCGCGCCGGGTGGAGATCACCAGCTTCGTTAATCCCAAGAAGGTGCCGCAGATGGCCGATGCCGAGGAAATCTGCGCACGACTCCCCCGAGACGGGATGCGCTATATAGGGCTGGTGCTAAATCATCGCGGCTTCCTGCGCGCGCAGGCCGCTGGCGTCGACGAGATCAACTACGCGATCGTCCTCAGCGACACGTTCAGCCAGCGCAATCAGGGCATGACGACCGAGGAGGGCATCGCGCAATGGCGCGACATCGCCGCTGGCGCGAAGGGACGGCAGAAGACCAATGTGACCTTCGCCGCGGGCTTCGGCTGTCCTTTCGAGGGCGAGGTTCCGGTATCGCGGCTCACTTGGGTGCTCGATAAGGTTATGGAGACCGCGCCCGACGAATTGACCTTAGCTGACACGATCGGCGTAGCCTCGCCGCGCGACGTCACAGAGCGCGTAGCGGCTGTGCGCGAGCGCTACCCCGACCTGCCGATCCGCCTGCATCTCCACAACACCCGCAATACAGGGCTGGCGAATGCATGGGCGGGCTTTGAGGCGGGCGTGCGCTCCTTCGATGCGGCGCTCGGCGGTGTCGGCGGCTGCCCTTTCGCACCGCGCGCGACCGGCAACGTCCCGAGTGAGGATCTTGTTTACATGTTCGAACGCTCCGGTATTACAACCGGATACGATCTGGACAAGGCGATCGAGACAGCGAAGGCCCTCGAAGAGGCCGTGGGGCACACGGTGCCGGGGATGCTCATGAAAGCAGGCGGCTTCCCGAAGCCTCAGACCGCCTGATCCGGCGAAGGAGGGGGGAATGGGACACAAGGAGGAAAGCGGCGAAAAAATCGGCGCCGCCGAGCAGGCCTATCTTGCCATTCGGAAACGAATATTTTCGGGCCATTACGCCGAGAACGAGCGTGTCACCGAGGCCGAAATCGCGCAGAGCCTGAAGATGTCTCGCACGCCGATCCGCGAGGCGGTAAAGCGGCTCTTGCTCGAAGGGTTGCTGACCCGCGAGGCAGGCCCCGGCCTGCGCGTCGTGGGCCTCGGCCCCGACGAGATCGAGCAGATCTTCCAGATCCGCCTGCTGCTGGAATCCTATGCCGCGAAACGCGCCGCAGGCTTTGCCGACGCAGCCGAATGCGCCGAGTTGCAGCGCCTGGCCAAGCGCATGGCCGACCATGTGCCGCCGCGCGGCGATGCGGATTTCCAGGAGATCACCGAGGCGAACCGGGAGTTCCACCAACTGATCCTCGCCACCTCGCGCTCGCCGCGGCTGGAGGCGATGCTGTCTCTCGTAGTAAACCTCGCCCTCGTCGCGCGGACATTCCAAAGCTATGACGAGGCGGCGATCCAGCGCTCCGCCGCGCATCATCAGGAAATCGCCGACGCGATCTGCTCGGGCGACCCGGATTGGGCGGAGACAGCGATGCGGACCCACCTGCACGCAGCCGCGACGACGGCGCGCAAGGAGTTCGGCGGCTAAGCGCCTGCCTCCCCTTATCGCGCGGGTTTTCAACGCTCATTCTTCGGCAAGACCCGCCTTGCGAAGCCCTTCGGCAAACCGCGCACGACAAACCGCGTCTTGAACGGATGCGCTCTCGAGAAGGGCCGAGACGGTCGCCGAACGCCCTAGAGACTCGTATTCCACCGCCATCCACTCGGCCTCGTCGAGATTGCAATCTGCCCCTAGGTCGTAATCAGTAAGCGATAGGGGAAGGCGTCGAGGTAGTTCGGATCGAGCCGGATCGCCTCATTGCAATGCAGGATGGCCTGTTCGGGATCGGAGGCGAAGCTGCGCGTGTTGAGCCGGCCCAGCGAGAAATGAGCGAAAGCCGGCTTCAAATCGAGGGCGACTCGGCGGCCTCGAAGACGACGCGGGAGTATTGGGCTCGATCAGGCGTCAAATTATATTCCAAGCCAAAACTGCAAATCTGTGCAAGATGCGCATGGGCACGCCCGCACTCGTGCGGGCGTTTGTATTTCGGGAGAGCGGAGTTGCTGCAAGCCTATTTGCGAAAAACCGCAGTTGCGCTCGCGTAGACGAGCGCAACATGAGAAAGCCCCCCGCCGCGTGCGACGAGGGGCTCCGGGGAGGATTTAGGTGTGAGGGTCGATCAGGCGTTGCCGTTGACCACGACGACCAGGTTGCCATCGGTATCGATGAATGCGGTTTCGACGTCATCTGCGGTGTAGCCGGTGCCTTCGAACACGCCGTCCGGCAGCTGGCTGTAATCGGCGTCCACATCGGACCCGGCCGCGTTCTTCAGAGCCGCGGAGCCATTCTCGGCACCTTTGCCCTGTAGGTCCGACAGCGCGACGATCTCCACCTCACCATCGGTGCCGACCTGATAATCGGAGAACTGATCGGTGGAGGCGGCACCGTTCGCCTTCAGGTCCGCGATGAGCTGACCGTAGGTCTTCACCGCCTCGCCTTGGCCCATACCCGAGGTCGTGCCCGCATCCGCCGAGGCGCCCGTATCCACATTCACGCCAACATCGGTGCCCGCACCCTGCGCAGCGACCGAAGCGCTGCCGCCCATGTCAGTCGAAACGCCGGCAGCGGCGTTGCTATCCTGGGCCAAGGCCGCAACGGGAGCCGCAGAGGCGAGAAGGCCGACGAGGGCGATCGATTTGAGGCTATAGGTCATAAGTAGTCTCCTTCCGATTTACGAGCCGACCATCAGTCGGCAGGAAGACAACACGACGGCGTAATGGCCGTTCCGGAGAGCGACCGGGCTCGGAAAAACCACGCCAAAACTCCGAAATTCATGAGCGCAAACACGCCGGAACACGAGGATGTCCATGATTAAAATGCAGAAAAAATCCGTTACGGGCCGGCGCTTGTGGGAAAGAGCGCAGGTTCGGGTCTTCAATCGAGCTTGGCGGCCGCGGCCTGAAGCATTCGAGGTGGACACCTGTGTCTGGGACATTGGTCGCCTTCAGACCACTGACCATCTCCGGGCATCCCCAGGGCAAGGCGTCAAAAGATCCGGCGCGCGGTGGGAGCCGCAGAGGCCACCCCTGGAGCTCGATTAACGCTACATGACGCTAGGAAGGTATATGATCGAGCACGTAAAGCACCTGGACCGCAAATGCTCAATAAACAGTCTAGAAGTTCGCGGTTCGCGATGTGGCATATCGTTTATTGAGCACCCCCCATTTGAAAGCTGACATTTGAGAGGATGCTCGGCAGACCAGAAAACGAGCAGAAACGCATCTGCAAAACTGACGCCAGATTCTGAGGCGTAAAGCTAGCTATACGACAGACCATAGCTAGCTTTCATGAATGGCTGAATTGCGGGCCGGCGCGACCAGCGTCGGGTCCGGCTTGAAAAGCCAGCACGCGGGACCCACCATAGGGGAGACCCGCCCCCCGCCCGAGCACACGGTCTGCCCGCTGGACCGCCTGACCTAACGAAGACTTTTCATGCGCAGCACCCCAGACCGTATCCGCCAAGCCGTGAGTTTCGAAATCATCGGCATCCTCATCGTGACGCCACTCTTCGCCTGGGTCTTCGATCACCCCATGGGAGATATGGGCGTGCTGGTCGTTCTCGGGGCGACCGCAGCCACCGCCTGGAACTACCTTTTCAACCTGGCCTTCGATCATGCCCTGATCTGGCGTCGCGGGGATGTCCGCAAGACGATATCACTCCGGGTCGTTCACGCGGTGCTTTTCGAGACGACCCTTCTCGCGCTGCTTCTTCCGATATTCGCATGGTGGCTCGAGACCTCCTTGCTGACCATCCTCGTGATGGAAGCGTCTTTTGCGGGCTTCTATCTCGTCTACGCCTTCTTCTTCACTTGGGGATACGACACGATCTTTCCGCCGCAACGACGCGAACGGATCGCGTGACGATGGAAGACAAAGTCGCGGGAGAAATCGCTCCTGCTTTGTTCCGGCGTTTCTTGGCCCCATGTGGCGAGGCAGCGGGCATGTCCCGCTGAACACGCTCCCAAAATAGATAAATATTAAATTCGCCAGGGAACCGCAGATGTGCGATAGCGTTGGCCAAGGTCTTCTGACCACAAGTTGCTCTATCGCAATCGCGTATTGTCCCTGTGTCTCGGCAAAGCGCACCTTTTCCTCAGGCACCAAGGTGAAACGATGCGCAATGAAGCAATCAAGGTGCTCGTGGTCGAGGACGAGGCCATCA
The DNA here is from genome assembly GCF_003122275.1 of Thioclava sp. NG1. NCBI lineage: Bacteria > Pseudomonadati > Pseudomonadota > Alphaproteobacteria > Rhodobacterales > Paracoccaceae > Thioclava > Thioclava sp. NG1. The sequence goes on from NZ_QFBB01000014.1 coordinate 33,848, forward strand.
TAAGGATGGATCTCGTTCTCGGGCTCGAAGAACTGGGCTACGATGTGATCGAGGCGAACTCCGCTGATGCTGCACTCAACCTGCTAGAAGCTCGGCATGAAATTGACCTGCTAATTACCGATATCGACATGCCAGGCAAGATGAACGGAGTGGGACTCGCGCATGAGGTGCGGCGCAGATTTTCCGCGTGCCAGATCATCATCATGTCGGGGCACGCAGCGCCCGAAACATTAGACCTCCCCAAGCGCAGTGCTTTTGTGTCAAAACCGATCAGCCCCGGCGAGCTCGCCGCGGCCGTCACCTGACGAAAAACTCTCAATATCCTCTATTGCGCCTGAAACGGCATCCGCAGCGTGAAGGTCGTGCCGGCTGACGCGGTGGACTCGACGGTCAACTCTCCATCGTGGGCCCGCGCGATTTCGGCCGCGATGTAAAGACCGAGCCCCAATCCCTGCAGGCTGCTCTGCTTTCCGGGTCGCGAAAAGGGCTGAAACAATGAAGCCCGAACCGCATCTGGGATCGGCGCGCCTCGGTTATTGACCGAGAGGAACAATTCGCCGCTTCTTTCAAAGCCCCGCACCTGAATCGGTTGGCTTCGGTCGCCATGCGTCACTGCATTGCCCAACAGGTTCGACAGCAATTGCCCGAGGCGCAGCGGATCCGCGACGATCGGATTTGGCAGGTCGATATCGCTCTCGAGCGGCTGAGTGGCCACCTGCTTGATCTCGTTCACCACGTCGGAAAACACGGGCCCGAGATTCACCGGGCGAAGGTTACGCACCTCTATGCCCGCGCCGAGACGCCCTCTGGCAAAATCCATCAGGTTCGTGATGATCTGGTTTGCCCGCGTCAGGGCGCGCTGCATTTCGAGAATCAGATCAGACGTCCGCTCGGACGACAAATCCCGCTCTGCCATCATTCGCAGGCCCGCGGAAACGGCCGCGATAGGGTTTCGCAGATCGTGTCCGACGATGGCGATGAACTCTTCGCGCAAACGGGCCGTATCCCGTTCCGAGGCCAAGGTTGCGCGCCCCATTTCCAATTCTTCCTGCCGGTCGAGTTCCAGCGCGATCAGCTGGGCAAAGAGCTCGAACAGCTTCTCGGCCTCCTTGGTGATCTCGCTCGGGGCCTTATCAATCGCACAAAGCGTGCCCCAGAAGCGATTGTCGGTGCGGATGATCGGCACCGAGATATAGCTCTTCGCTCCATATCGCTTCGGGACCTCGTGATCGCGGTAGGCCTCGCTCGCCTCGACATCAGGGACGGAAATCGTCGCTCTCCCGCCTCGGACCTGCTGGCATATCGTCGCGCCAACATCGAGTTCGTCGCCTGGCAGCAAATCGAAATCGACCTCGTCGAGCGACGCACAGGTGACGCAGCGATCCTCTGTCACGCGTGCAATCGCGGTGAAGCCCATGCCCGTCGCGGCGCGGCAGGCGTCGAGTATAAGAGGGATCTCGCTGATCCGACTGATCTGGCGAACATCATCGCGAAAAGGGTCGTCGGGAGCGAGCATCGAAGATCCCTTGAAATACGGTGGATTTGAACCCCGGTGTCCGAGCGCCGGCGCGGGAAGTTCACATAAAGCGCATTTGCCCCTTCCACTTAATCCGCCGCTGCGCGAACACAAGCCGCGCGTCTTTCGCGCTCACCGCGCTCGGCAGAGCCCCGCCTCAAGCAGCCCGTTCGTCCTTGGAGCTGTCCATTACGATATAGGAGGTAATCGCGCGCACATGCGATTGCGTGCCGAGAACTTCGGTGTGGAAGCGCTTGTAATCGGCGAGATCGGCGGTTTCGACGCGTAACAGATACTCGAAAGCGCCCGCGATATTGTGACATTCCACCACCTCGGGCGCGATTGCCATCGCCCGTTCGAACCCCTCCTGGGCAGCCTTCGTGTGCGAGGACAGACCAACCATGACATAAGCCGCAAGGCCTCGTCCCATTCGCTCAGGATCGGTGACGACCCGGTAGCCACGGATCACGCCGCTCCGCTCGAGTTCCTGCACGCGCCGCAGGCAGGCAGAGGGCGAAAGTCCGACACGATCCGCCAGCGCCACGTTGCTGATCCGTCCGTGGCGAGCCAGCTCTCGCAATATTTTCCGCTCCATTGCGTCCAGTTCGGTCATTTATTGCTCGAATACCCAATTCAACGTCATTTCAGGCGAAACATTGCGCCGAAGCGGCCTTAATATTGCGCCGTAAAACTCGATAGGACAAGCGCAATGCCCCTTACCCTCCTGATGGCCCTTGTGAGCTTTGCTTTCGTCACCACGGTTACGCCGGGCCCCAACAATCTCATGTTGATGGCCTCCGGAGCAAATTTCGGCTTCCGACGGACTCTGCCGCATATGCTCGGCATTGCCGGCGGCGTCTCGGTGATGGCACTGCTCGTCGGTCTCGGCATGATCGCGCTTTTCGAGGCAGTGCCCGCGCTGAGCACCATTCTCGAGGTTCTCTCGCTGGGCTACCTGCTCTGGCTTGCCCTGAAGATCGCGACGGCGGCGCCACTCGACCGGCAGGAGGCGAACAGTCGGCCGATGTCCTTCTTTCAGGCAGCGATGTTCCAGTGGGTGAATCCCAAGGCCTGGGCGATGTGCCTCTCGGCAGTGACGCTCTATGCGCCCGATGGCTCTTTCTTGTCCGTTGCCATCGTGGCCGGTGCCTTTGCGCTTGTCAGCTTCCCGTCGATTTCCGTTTGGGCGTGGCTCGGAACGGTCGTTCGGCGTTGGTTGTCGAACCCGTTCCGCTTGCGGGTCTTCAATTTCACGATGGCCGCTCTGCTCGTCGGGTCGCTCTATCCGGTTCTCGGATTTGAGTTCTGACTGCCGAATGACCTATCATCTAAATAAGCGAAGCGGCAGGAGTTTCCTCCCGCCGCTTTGCCTCCCGACAAGTCGTGAGGCGAGCATCGTTAAGTTCTTGTGAAACCTCACATCGCTCAGCCCTCTTGCCAGGAACTCCGGTCCCTATTTTCAGGGAAGACTATTCCTGAACACCGCCCGTCAGGGCGCTGCGCTCGTCCGATATCTTTTCTTCGGACAAACTCCGGAAGAAGTGGTGCCAAGCAAGGGCTGCATGGCCCTTGGAATGCGCGTGGTCCTTCGTCTGGGACTTCTTGCCCGCAGGCATTTTTTCGACAGCCATATTTCGGCCCTCCCTTTAATCCCCGAGAGATACTCGGGAAATTCCTGTGGATGACCGAAATATCCGGTCAGCGTCGCGGCTTCTTCCCGCGCGGAGCCTCTGCCGCGGCACTTTCGTCCGCATCCCGCTCCATGCGCGCCGCGCGCAAGGTCGCGGTCAGCTCCGCTCTTTTCTCGGCGTCATCGTCACGGATGAGGCGCACTGCAGCATCCGTTTTGTCCTGAGCCGTCGTGGCTTTCTTGGGCAGATCACGGAAAAAGCCGTCCACATTGTAATTGCGGGGCATATGCCCTCCTTGGTTGCGAAATCCGGCCCACCGGGCCGGATATGGAACCTTTGCGTTCAGCCGAGCGCGAGATCGCAGGCGGACTCACGCCCGTCGCGTCCGGTTTCGATCTCGTAGGTGACGGCCTGTCCGTCATCGAGCTGCGAGAGACCCGCGCGCTCGAGGGCCGAAATGTGGACGAAAATATCACGTCCACCGGTCTTCGCTTCGATAAAGCCGAAGCCTTTGGTCTGGTTGAACCACTTCACGGTGCCATTGGCCATCGTGATGTCTCCTCAAATAATGCGGTCCGCGGAATGCGACAGCCCGGCTCAGTCAATTCAATAAGGCAGACTGAAGCCAAGTAGGGAGACAGGTTGCAGAAGGGAATAACGTAGCTCGATCTGTCTACGCCACTTTGGCCCATATAGCAAAGGAAATGCGCGGCGCTCCATCGCGCTACCCGGCCTCCCCCTGACGAAAGCCGATTAATATCGGGCACAATCAATCTGTTGTGCGAAAACGCGGGCGCGCACTGCAATTTCCTCGCAATCGCGGCGCCGATCGCTTATCTGTGACCTTGCATATCTTAATTCTCGGACCCTGTTCCTTCCGGCTCAGCGACGATCTTGAGCTTTGTCGGGCCGGGCGTTTTCGAAGGCGGCACAAGGAAAAGGAGCCACACCCGGCCCATAGCGCCGTGACGCCTTTCGAGCAGACCAGCCTCTCAGCAACCATGCCTCGCGGGCTCTGGGCGATTGCACATATTCCACCCCTTGCGGGTTCGCCGCGAGCTGCGCACATCGAAAGTGCCGGATCGTGAACCGCGCGCGTTGACGCTGACGCGTCACGATCCGAACGGAAAGACATCTGGCGCGCAATACCGCGCGTCGACCCAATTCACCGCATGGCGCAGGCCTCGCCCGCACCGTGCCTCCGTGATCGCGCGACCAGTCAGACTGGTCCCTTCACGCACTCTTGGAAAGATACGAAACATGATCGAAATTTACTGGGGCAAACCCATCTCTCTCGTCGTGTCGCCCGAAGGCGACGTAAAGAACTTCAGCACCATCGAACAGGTGCATTACTGGCTTCGCAAGAAGTGGCCCGTCGCCGACACCGCGCAAGACCATGCGATCGGACGCATCGAGGCCGCGATGGACTGCCTGGGCTCCGTGGGCGATGCGCGCAGCGCCTTCCTCGGCGCCGCAGGCACTGCGGGCTTCGTGCCATTTGAACCAGCGGCTCGCGCACTTGCGGCCTGACCGGTTAGCCCCTGCGGCACCCCGTCCGCAACGGGGCCCGCCGCGCGAAGCACCAAGGCTGCAGGCTATGTGATCGAAGCTTTTTGATGGCCCTTTCGCTTCACCGCAAGCAGACCATGCCGCTCGTGGAGAATGGGGACATAGTCTGGCGCAAGGGCACGGGCGCATACTTGCTGGTGATCCCGTCCGGGCCTCCCGCCGCGGAAGTGAGCGCGCAGGTCGAGACCTTTCTCGATATCGAGAAAGGTCGCCCGTCCTCAGCCCCGAATGCGCATCTGGGTTGAAAGACGCATTTCTCATCTCATTTCTCGGTTGCACCTTGTATCGCCGCCCGCCCGCCCCATTTATAGGGAGCTTCGTTATTCCGACCGCACCCTGTCTCCTTCATCGGCCTCAGTTTGCTTTTCGATCTGACCGGCCGACCTGCCGCATCCTGCGGGCGATTTCCAAACAAGGAGACGACACGATGGCCAATGGCACCGTGAAATGGTTCAACCCCGGCAAAGGCTTCGGCTTTATCCAACCCGAGAACGGTCGCAAGGACGTGTTCCTGCACATCAGCGCGCTCGAACGGGCGGGCCTTTCCCAGATCGACGATGGTCAGAAAGTGACCTTCGAGATCGAAACCGGCCGCGACGGTCGGGAATCCGCCAAGGATCTCGAACTCGCCTGATAAAACCGTTCGCGGACCGGTGTCTTCCGGTCCGCGAACGCGCCCATGTGGCGAGAGTCTTCTCTGCTCGAATACCTTTGCGCAGTCCAGGTTCGAAACATCTGTAGAACCACCCATCCGGCATTCCGGATCAGGATGTGCGGGCGGGTTCAAAATTCACCTGTCTACGCGGAGAACGATCATGGGCTATTCCCCTCAAAAGAAACAACTCGACCTCAAGGATTTCCTGAGCCAGCCCGCCAAGAAAGGCTTCCGGAAAGGCGTCGGTTTTCGTCGTGCGCCGACAAATCCGACCCCTGTCAAAGCCGGCGCAAAACAGGCTGTGACGAAATAAACGGCTGCGCCGAGTTAACTGATTTCCCCGCTCCCCGAGTGAACCTGCCTGATGGCCGCTCCCAAGAGACGGGGCTGATCAGTCGACGTTCAGCACCAGCCATTTTCCTGAATGCTTATTGAGACGTCTTGATCCTGGCTCTGGGTCAAGACTCCCTCATCGGTGGCAGCCTCCTCGCGCGCCGCGTTTGCCCTGAGTTCGCAGCCGATTGGCCCCACATCGCTCAGCTCACGGCATTTCCACATTGACGTGGATCACGGACCTAAGACCTCTTCTCGTGGCATCCAACGACAAGTGAACGCATTTTCGCACGCGCTCTGTCTTACGATGCATCGCTCGCCGAACAGGAAACCTGGATGCCCGATGATCCATACAAAGTCCTTGGCCTGACCAAGGCCGCCACAGCTGACGAAATCAAGAAGGCGTATCGCAAACTTGTGCGGACAAGCCATCCTGATTTGCACCCGGATGACGCAGGAGCCGAAGCGCGGTTCAAGGCGATATCGGCCGCCTACGATATCCTGAAAGATCCCGAAACCCGTGCGCGCTACGACGCCGGAGAAATCGATGGCCTCGGTGCAGAACGTCCGCAGCGCCAGTATTACCGTGATTTCTCGGGCTCATCCGACAATACCTATCAGCGACAGCGCGGGTTTGGACCGGATGTCGATCCGGCAGATATCTTCGCTGACATATTGCGCAATCGCGGACGGTCTGGCGCTGGCTACTTCGGCGACCGTGGTTTTTCCGCGCGCGGCGCCGACGCGCGCTATTCGCTCAACGTGCCGTTTCTGGATGCTGCGCGCGGAGCGGAAACCCACATCACGCTACCCGATGGACAAAGCCTGACAGTCAAGATCCCACGGGGCACTGAAGACGGCCAGACACTTCGGTTGCGCGGCAAGGGGGCGCCTGGCTATGGCGGTGCTCCTGCGGGGGATGCGTTGATCACCGTTCTGGTCGGGGCTCATCCGGTGTTCGAGCGAGACGGCGATGATATCCTGGTAACGCTCCCCATCACTATCGAAGAGGCCGTTCTCGGCGGCAAAGTCACGACACCGACCATTGACGGCCCCGTTGGGCTCACGATCCCAGCGGGTGCGAATTCGGGCCAGGTCTTTCGTTTGCGTGGACGTGGCATCGCCAACGCGAAGCGCAAAACCAAGGGTGATCAGCGGGTTGAGCTGAAGATCGTGACACCGCCAAGCATTGACGAGGACCTGCGCAATTTCCTCACCGAGTGGCGCAAGACACATCGCTTCGATCCGCGTGTTGATTTGATGAAGAGGGCCAGCGCATGACGGACAGGTTTTCCGAAGAGGACGTGATTTCCAACGTCACACGGCTCACAAGAAGCCAGCTCTTGAACTTTATCGAAGGCGAACTCGTTCGACCGGCAAAGGGCGAAACTGGTTTTATTTTTCGCCGCGTCGACATCGCGCGGTTGGAGCTATTATGCGATCTTTCCCATGATCTTGACCTCGACGAAACGGCGTTGGCGATCGTGATGTCGCTCCTTGACCAGCTGCATGCCGCACGACAGGACCTCGTTGCCATTGCACGCGCGATAGACACCCTGCCCTCAGAATTGCAAACGCGTGTCATTGCGGCAATGAAGCACCCCTAAGCCCAACTCGCCTCTCCTCGTTTAGAGATCTGCTCGGCAATCGACGCTTCAGCTCTGAATCATCTTATCGAGAAGGTAAAGCGCTGGGCTCACAGGTGCTCAACAAACAGCAAGAGGGTCGAAGCCACACCCAGGACCACCGGGGGTGCAGCGAGCGGACAATCTCGCCCGATCACAAGATCTCCATGAACCGCCTGTCCTGTATACGAAGACTTTTCATGCTCAACATCCAGACCCTATCCACCAAGCGGTGAGTTTCGAAATCATCGGCATCCTCGTCGTGGCGCCGATCTTCGCCCGGATGTTCGGCCACCCAATGGGAAATATGGGCCGGGGTGCCAGACGCTATCCCGGTCGAGGCTTGCTACCTCGGCTGGCAACAGTCACTGGAGAACCTTGCCCGGCTCGTTGAACCTGAGATCAAGCAGTAGCCCAAGTTGTAAAGCTTGACTGTCGCAAGCAGAGGCACTCCGCGACCGAGTCCCGTTGATCGCGCTAAGGCGTAGGCGTTCTCGATGGTCTAGTGTTCCGAATATTCTATGCCGGTCGAGAGCCGGAACCAGCTCGCGCCCTCGACCCGAGCCGCTTCGATCAGCTCGCCGGGACGTAGCCGGGCTTGACCGGACGCTTCTCGGCTTGCGTCTCGGACAGGCCGTAGAACACCGCGAGGGGCCGCCAGACTTGTAGTTCTTGATGAACCTGCCCCACCAATCTCGTAGGTTGGAAGGGATTTCGGATCAGGCGGCAGCCTGATCCCCGACCGTCCCGGCCGGGTTGATCGTTTCCGCGTTCTGGCGACGTCGGCTCTCCTCAAGCCCCCAGTTCAGCAGGACGCGGGCCGCGGCCTCGTCTCGCCCGAGACGACAGCCGCAGTCGCAATCATGCTGGCGCTCCGCGAGCGTCTTCTTGCGCACCGCGCCGCAGTCCGGGCAGCGCTGTGACGGCTTCAGCTCTCGCGTCTTCGCCTCGAAGAACTCCGCACCAGCTTCTTCCGCTTTGTATCGGAGCATGTTCAAAAAACCGGCCGGAGCCGTGTCCAGGATCGATCGGTTCAGGCCCGCCTTCTGGGCCACATTCCGCCCCGGCGCCTCCGCGGGCCGAGCCGGTCATGTTGCGCACCGTCAGCGCCTCGGTCGCGATCAGGCGGTGCCGCCCGACGATCTGCGCGCTCGTCTTGTGCAGGAAGTCCTTCCGGCGCGCAGCGATCTTCGCATGACGACGCGCCAGAGCGCGGCGATGCTTCCGCAGCGCTCGTCGGGAGATCTTTCGCGCCCGGGCTGCGGCCGAGAGCCGGCGCTGCTCAGCCTTGAGGTCCTCGGCCTCGAGATCCCAGTGGCGCGGGTTCGGCAGTTCCTCGAAGGCGCCGTCTTCATGCGCGAGCGTGGCAAAAGTCGAGACGCCCCAGTCGAGCCCCACCGCCTGCCCCTCGGCCGACGCGCGCTCGGCGCAGCCGGTCTCGACGACCACGTTGAGCCTCCAGCCGCGGATTGTCCGGGTCACATCGGCCTTGAGCACGCGGCCCGGCGTGCGCGCGATGCCCCGCATCCGCATGCGCCCGATGCCAAACAGCGTGGCATGGCCATGTCGGCCGCCGTCGCGCATCTCGACCCTGAAGCCGTTGCCGTGCTCCTTGTAGCCCCAGCCACGGAAACGCTCGGCGCTCTTGAAGCGCGGGAAGCCCGGCGCTTCCCCCGCGCGCAAGCGGCGAAAGAAAGCCTGGAAGGCGAGATCCAGGCGCTTCAGAACGACCTGGGCCTCATGCGTGTGGACGAGCCCGCGCCAGCCCTCGAGGCCGAAGCGGATCTCCTTCAGCGCCTTTTCCTGGTCGGAGCGCGAGACCCGGATCTGGCTATGCCGCCAGGCGCCGATCCGCTCCTCGAGCGCAGCGTTCCACAGGTCTTTCAGCATCAGGTGCTTGCGCGCCAGCGCCGCCGCCTGGGCGGGCGACGGATAGAGCTTGAAGGAGAGGGATCGAGTTGCGGTCATGGCCTGAATATTATATTGGTTCCTACATGCCGGATCAATCTTATAGTCGTACAAACAATTGCGTTTTCAGTCTCCACTATCATATGGTTCTAGTGATAACGCAGCGTCGCGCAGTGCTGACATCCGAAATGCTGCGGGCGGCCGAGGTCGCGATCCGCGAGCGCTGCGATGTTCGCGGCGGCGTGCTGGAGGAGTTCGGCGCGGAGGCCGATCACATCCATATCCTGTTCTCGTTGCCGCCCGCCGAGGCGGTCGCCGACTTCGCAAACGCGGTGAAGACCACGACCTCGCGGCGGCTCCGGAGGGACTTCCCGAGCCTGAAACGCCTTGGCGGTGCCCTCTGGTCTCCGAGCTACTTCGTGAGCAGCTGCGGCAGCGCCCCGCTGGAGACGATCAAGGAATATGTCCGCTCGCAGGAGCGACCGGACTGACCTCACCAGCCCTGCGGGCTCCCCCACCAATCCCGCAGGTTGGAAGGGGCTTGAGGGGGGCTTCGGGGTCAGGGTCAAGCCCGGCAGAACCCGATCGCCGAGCCCAGCGTAAAAGCTGGGCTTCGTTGCGCGCCAACGCTGCCTCCGGGTCAAACCCCAACCCAGCAGGTCGACAGCGCCTGCTAAGATCCCTCGAAATAAGCGGGAGTGCCCCGGGCTTCCACGGATTCCGCGATCCGACGCAGGCCATGGATGTAGGCGGCATCGCGCATCGAGAGTTCCATCTCGTTGTGTAACGTCCAGATCGATTGCGTCTCGGTTTCCATGGTCGTTTTAAGATGGTCCCGGACACGCGAGCTGTCCCAATAAAAACCCGATCTGTTCTGAACCCATTCCAGATGCGAAACCGTGACGCCGCCGGAATTCGCGAGGATATCGGGCACGACGATATGTCCAGCTTCCGTCAGCTTCTTGTCGGCCTCGGGAGACACCGGTCCGTTCGCCATTTCCAAAATGATGCGGGCTTTGATCCTGTCGCAATTCTCAAGCGTGATCTGCCGCTCCAATGCGGCAGGCACCAGCACCTCGCAATCAAGCTCCAGGAGTTCGGCATTTGAGATCTCTTTGGTCTTGCCTTGACCTTTCGCGCCTTTCACGCCGCCCGTCTGATGCTTGTGCTGCATGACGGCCAGCGGGTCCAAACCGCCCGGGTCGTATATACCGCCTCCGGAATCCGAAATGGCGACGATTTTATACCCGTCCGCGTGCAACAGCTTGGCGCAGTGGAAGCCGACATTCCCAAACCCCTGGATCGCCACCGTGGCGGTGTTCGGATCGAGAGCGAGTGCGGATTCCAGATAGCGCAGGGCATAATATCCGCCGCGTGCCGTCGCATCGACGCGCCCGTTCGTGCCCCCGAAAGCGAGAGGTTTGCCGGTAATCGCGCTCGGGGAGGCTTGCCCCGAAATCCAGCTGTATTGGTCCGCCATCCACGCGATGACGATCCCGTTCGTATACATGTCCGGCGCCAGAATATCGCGATCGGGGCCGATGAACGGCGCGAATGCTTCGACATAAGCCCGGCTCAAATGCTCCAACTCGTTGGCCGAGAGCGTTTTCGTATCCACGCAGACCCCGCCTTTCCCGCCGCCGAACGGTAGGTTGGCGACGGCGCATTTGAAGGTCATCCAGAAGGAAAGGGTCTCGATTTCGTCGAGCGAGACGTTTGGATGGAAACGAACGCCACCCTTGGTCGGTCCCCGTCGATCGTTATAGCGGCACCGCCATGACTGGAACGCCATGCGGCTCCCGTCATCCATCCGGATCAGAAGCGTTGCGGCCAAAGTCTCGCGGGGCCATTTCAGCTCTTCGTAGACGTCGGGATGGATGTTGAGCCGCTCGCAGGCCGCCCGCAGCGTTTCGCGAGACTTCGCAAGCATGCCAGTCGTCAGGGGCACATCGTCCTCGACGTCTTTTTTCTTGGTCGGCATTAATCCGGCACTCCCCAGCGAGGTTTCTCAAAGCGGTTTCTTCAGAACATGCTTTTACACTCGGCCGAGATGGCGGCAGCGTCATTGATTTGTCTCAACCTATGCGAGCCGACGCAGGAGGTGTGGATTGGATTCCGAGCAGGAGCACGTCATCGAGAAAAAGCTGGGGATCTTGGGCAACGCCAAAAGTCAAAGAAGCTGGCCCGACAACCGGGCCAGCTTCTTTTGCGCGGATCCAAAACCAATTGGCTCTGAAGGTCTCAGAATTTGAACTCGTCAAGATTCTTCGGCGTTACGATCTTCGCAGGCCCGAGAACAACCTCGCCGTCCTCTCCGACCGTGTAGCTCCCAAGCTTGCCGGCATCGAAAGTGTCACCCTGTTTGCCAGTGATCTTGCATTCGGCTAGCGCCTGAGCAGCGTAATAGGCGAGATATCCGAGGTCGGATACGTTCCACCAGATATCCTGCGCTGATCCGTTCTCGATGTATTTCCGGATCAAGGAAGCCGGCGCAAGGCCGGTGAGTTTGATCTTTCCGGTCAGCCCCGCCTCTTCAAGTGCCCGAGCGGCGGCAGGAAGGCCGATCCCGGCGGGAACGATGATCCCCTTCAGATCCGGATAGGTCTGCGCGAGTGCAAGGGTCTGCTGCTGATTGACCTGCTCGCTTTCCTGACCATAGACGACGGTGACCAGCTTCATTCCGGCATAGTCGGGATTCGACTTCAGTTCATCTTTCATCTGGGCGATCCAGGCATTCTGGTTGGTCGCAGTAGGGGTCGAGGACAGGATCGCGAATTCCCCTTCTCCAATCAGCTTGTGCATCGATTGCAGCATCATCTCGGCGAGGCTCGACCCCTTGGCCTGATTGATGAACAACGAACGTGCCGAGGCTGACACATCGGAATCGTAGGAAATCACTTTGACACCATTCGCAGCGGCGCGCTTCAGCGCGGGTGCCACAGCGTTCGCGTCGTTGCCGGAGATCGCGATCACATCAACCTGCTGAGCCACGAGGTTATTGATGAACTCGATCTGCGCCTCGGCCGTCGCTGTGCTCGGCGCGGCCATAATGACCTTACCGCCAATTTCCGAAGCTGCTTTCTCCGCACCCTCGTTCGCGACCTTGAAATAGGGATCGGTGTCCAGCTTGGGCACGAAGCCGATTGTTCCCGGCGACTTGAGGCAGTCCTGCGCCGACGCGCTGCCCGCTGCGAGCGCGAAGGCGCAACAGGCCGAAATCAGTAGGTCTCTCTTCAACATTTCTCTCTCCTCCTTGTTGAACTGGGTCGTTGCTTCTTGGATCAGGTGGCATCTTGCCCGAGCGCAGTGCGAGACGCCTTGAACCGCTGGAAGCGTTCGCTCAGAGCGGGGACGAACCGGCCCGCCAGAAGCGCCAGGATCAGCAGGGCGCCCACAATCGTGCTCTGCGCATCGCCGCCGACACCGTTGATGCCCATCAGGTTGCGGATCAGGGCAACCAGGCTAAGCGCGCCCACGACACCGACAACTCCACCCTTCCCACCGAAAACGCTCACGCCGCCGAGCATCGCGATGGTGATGATCTCCAGTTCCATCCCGAAGGCGTTGTTGGCCCGTGCATTCGCAAGCCGGGCCGTATAGACGACCCCCGCGATGGAGCAGATGAGCCCGGAAAACACGAACAGTCCGAAGCGGATTTGGTTTACCGCGATCCCGGAATACAGCGCCGTCATCGGGTTCCCGCCGATCGCGAAGATGCGCCGCCCGAGTATCGTCCGATGCACGATCACGGTGAAGACCGGCAAGATCACCAGGAAGGGCACGATCGTCCACGGAATCGGAACGCCAGGCACATTGGTGAAGCCAAAATTCAGCAGGCTGTCGGGCAGGACATTGACCGAATTCGTGCCAAGCAGCATGTAGCCAATGCCCCGGAACATCGCCATAGTCCCGAGCGTCACCACGAGTGAGGGAAGGCCGAACACGGTGACCATCACCCCGTTGAACGCCCCCAGCAAGGCACCGGCGACGAGCGTCAGGGCGATCGCGGGCCAGAGCGGCATTCCAGCCTGAACCAGGAGGCCTAGAATGACGCTTGATAGCGCAAGCGTGCTCGCCACCGAGAGGTCGATATCTCGCGTGATCAGCAGGAGCATCATCGGCAGCACGATCAATGCCTTCTCCGAAACTCCCGCGATCATCTGCGAAATGTTGAAGCTACTGCCGAAATTGTCGAACAGCGTCAGCCCCAGAAGTAAAATCAGCAAGGCAACCGCGCAGATGAAAGTATCCCAGCCGGATAACCATTCGGGTTTCTTCATGACGGGACCCTCCTCGCGAGGTTGCGTTCATGGCGCGCCGCAATCTTGGCGTCGATCGTGATCGCCACGAGGATGACCAGGCCATAGATGCCCTGCAGCCAGAGCGGATCGACCCGGACCAGCACCAACCCGTTGCGAATGATCAAGAGCGCCAGCGCTCCGAGCACGATCCCGAGAACCGTCCCCGACCCACCGCGGATCGCGACGCCGCCGACCACGACTGCAGCTACGACGGTCAGTTCGAAACCAAACGCGACACGGGCATCCACGGTCGCATAGCGTGACGCCCAAAGCGCGCCCATAAGGCCCGCGAGCGCGCCCGAGATGACGAAGGCCGCGAAAGTCCGTCGGGTCGACGGAATGCCGATCAGGTCGGCCCCGGCAGGGTTCGAACCAACGGCGTAGAGTTCACGTCCATAGCGCGTTCTGGCCAGAAGAAACGCGGCCAGCGCCAGCACGGCCACTGATATCAGAACGATCATCGGAATCCCGGCCACTCGTGTCCCCGCCAGGTTAAGCCAGTGTTCGGGAACCTCGTCCGCACTGATTTGATTTCCGCCGACAAATATACTGTCGAGACCGCGGAAAATCGACATCGTGCCCAAGGTGGCGACAATGGAGGGCACGCGCCCATAGGCGATCACGACCCCGTTGAAAACACCCAGCCCGGCTCCGATCGCGATAGCCATCGCGACCGCAACAAACGCGGGTAGCGCAGGATGAGCAGACATCAGCGCGGCCGACGCATAGGCGGTCAGGCCGATTACTGAAGCGACAGAGAGATCAATGTTCCGAGTAAGGATCACCAGCATCTGCCCCAGCGCTACTAGGCCGAGCAGTGCCGCATCCATTCCGATCGAATAGAGATTGGAAGCGCTGATCATTCGCGGATTGAGAGCCGTCACGGGGATCATCACCGCGAAGATCGCGACGAGAAGTCCAAGCTCTCTGCGCAGCAGTATACGCGATAGCGTGCCGGCCAACCCGCTTGCAGGGCCTCCCTTTTCTGGCTCCGACATATCGGTCGCTGCTTCACCGCGATCGCGCAGATCGGCGGTTGCGGCTTCGAGGACGCTCGCCGCGGTTGCGTCCTTGCCATCGAATTCGGCGCTCTGATGTCCCTCGTTGAGAACGACAATCCGGTCGCACATTCCAAGAAGTTCCGGCATTTCCGAGGAGATCAGGATGATCGCCATGCCTTGTGCCGCAAGATCCGCGATCATCTCGTGGACTTCTGCCTTGCTCTGCACATCGATGCCCTGGGTCGGCTCATCGAGGATCAGGATGCGCGGCTTACGTGCCAACCATTTTGCGAGAACGACCTTCTGCTGATTGCCGCCTGACAGACCCGAAATTTCTTGGTCAAAACTCGCATAGCGCAGTTTCAATCGCTCCAAGTGATCCTTGACGGCATCAATTTCCTTTTCCGCCTTCAGGAGCCCTCGGGACGTGCATTGCTCGAGAACAGTCAGTGAGGCATTTACCCGGATCGGAAAGTCCATGATCAGGCTTTGCGACAGTCGGTCCTCGGAAACATAAGTGATGCCCTTTCGCATCGCGTCTCCCGCGGACCTGATGCTCGTCGCTTCACCGTCGAGCGTTATCACTCCCGAGGACGGCTGGGTGATCCCGAAGAGCGTGCGGGCCACCTCGGTGCGTCCGCTCCCCACGAGTCCACCGATCCCGAGAATCTCGCCAGCGCGCACCTCAAAGGAGATGCCGTCATATTCTCCGTCGCGGGAGAGATCGCGGACGCCCAGCACGACTGCTCCATGGGTGGAACTCCGGGTCGGGTATTCTGCGGTCAATTCGCGACCAGCCATCAGGTTGATCGCTTCCTGCCGCGTCAGAATATCGGCGGGTTCCAACCCGACCAACTCGCCATCGCGAAGCACTGCCACGCGATCCGCAATCTCGAAAATCTCATCCATCCGGTGACCAACGAAGACGATACCCACGCCCCGTGCCTTCAATTGCTCGACAACGGCGAAGAGTTTGACGACTTCACGATGGGAGAGCGCGGCGGTAGGCTCGTCCATGATCAGGATATCCGCATTGGTCGAAAGCGCTCGCGCAACCTCAACCAATTGCTGCTCCGAGACGCTCAGAGTCCTGAGCGGCTGGTTCGGGCTGACTTCCAGACCGATCGTCTTCAGAAGGTCTTCCGCTTCTGAGACCATCCTGGACATATCGAGAGTGCCGCGTTGCGTCTCCACGAAGTGCCCGAAGAAGATGTTCTCCGCCACAGACAGGTCGGGGAACAGTCCCGGATGCTGGTGCATGACCGCGATGCCCGCCCGCTTCGCATCGAGCGGGCTCGTCCAAACCCGCTCCGAGCCTTCGATTTCGATTACCCCTTCGTCAGGGGCGTAGACACCGGCGAGGACCTTCACGCAGGTGCTCTTGCCGGCACCGTTCTCCCCCAGCAGCGCCAACACCTCACCAGCCCTGATCTCGAACGAAACATCGCTGATCGCAGTCGTGCCGCCAAACCGCTTGGTCGCGCCAGAAAGGCGGAGAAGGACATGTCCTTCCTGGTGCGCCGCGTCTTGTTGTTCGATCTGCTGCTCTCTCATCTCCAGCATGACGTTGACCCCCAAACAGCCGTCCGCCCTGCCCCTCCCCATTTACGCATTTTCCGCTCCTCCACGCTCTCCAAAAGCTTCGACCCCATCGTCAAACCTGTCAATCATTACTTTTGGATGAAGTATTATTTGCAAAATGCGCTGGACGCCGCCGGACACAAAACAGCACCATACACACTGCCATATGCCGCTGAGGTAAAACATTTTATTAAATAAAAACATATGCTTGCATTCAATTGTTTCAAGGCGGCCAATGCGCCCCCATAAGAGCTAAGAGCTGGAAGCATTTAGAGATTAACCTGCCGGTAAAATCTGGAAAACTTGAGGCGACAGTAGTTATCGTGTGAAATTTGCGAGTGAGAAAACCGATTCGACCCAAGCTCCAGGAGCGCACATCTCGAGGGTCAACGGCGGTGTTCTTGAGCATAGAGAAGAGGCAAAAGATGCATCGCGGCAACAAGGACGAACACCTCAGATCAACCCCGATCAAGGGGTCGAACCAGATCACGGTTGGCAGCTTCAATGAGAGGCTGGTGCTGCATCTCGTCCGTCGGTATGGAACTCTGACTAAGGCTGAGGCGACACGCGCGACAGGGCTCTCACCCAATGCCGCGTCGATGATCTTCAAGGCGCTTGAGACCGACAACTTGCTTCTCCGGTGCGACCCCATCCGGGGGCGCGTGGGCCAGCCATCGGTCCCGATGCGGATAAATCCTGCGGCGCGTCACTATCTCGGACTAAAGATTGGACGCCGAAGCTTTGACATGGTGGTCATTGATTTCAGCGGAAACGTCGTGGCACGACGTCAAGGGCAGCATGACTACCCGACGCTTGAAAGCACGATCGACTTCGTCAAATCCGCGATGCGCCCCCTCTTGCGATCGGCAAAGATATACAAGGACGACATCTCGGGTCTCGGCGTCGCGATGCCTTGGGAGCTGTGGCACTGGACAAAGGAACTGGGAGTGCCCAGCGATGTGATGGACGAATGGCGCAACGTCGACATCGGCGCCGAGTTGACGCAGGTCTTCTCTGGGCCGATCTCGGTAGAAAATGACGGGACAGCAGCCTGCCGCGCCGAATTGGTCTTCGGAGCCCACAACAAGCTGGAAGATTTCATATACTTATTCGTCGGGACCTTCATCGGTGGCGGTGTCGTCCTGAACGGTGGAGTATTCACAGGAAGCCGCGGGAATTCAGGCGGCTTCGGTCCACTCAGAATTACCGATGAACCTGGCGGCCAACGGCTTGTCGATCATGCGTCCCTGATCGTCCTCGAACGACAACTCGACGACGCAAAACGCAAGATCGTGCAGGATGAAAGCTCCGACTGGGACGCCTTGGAACCTCTTCTGTCGCAATGGATTTCCCGCGTTGCGCGTAGCCTGGCCCAGGCTATCGTTTCAAGCCTCGCAGTCATTGACTTTGAGGCCGCCGTAATCGACGGAGCATTCCCAAAGAGCGTTCGGTCGCGCATCATCGCCCAGCTGTGCGAAGAACTTGGACGGCAGGATTTGCAAGGCGTGCTACGCCCGGAAATTTTGGAGGGACAATTTGGAGACGTCTCTCGTGCCCTTGGAGCCGCAGCCTTCAGGATCGCAAGCGAGTTCATGATTGATCAAAATACGCTAATGCGCGAGAGCCCGGGCATCGCGTCGTGAGCATCCATCGACCGACTTGTCTGGCGCAGCTGCGCCCATCGAGTCAGAGGATTGATCCGCCTGTCGACCGCAGCCTCGGGTCGCCCCCACCTCCCCGGCTTGCGTGACAAGATCGAGAACAGCCGTGATCACCGTTTCCGCCGCGGTATCACCGAGCGTTTAAAGAGGGGAAGACATATCAGCTCGCGCGATGACGTCCTCCAAACTTGCGTCGGAGCCGTTGAAAGGTAACGCGTTCGCGCAGGGCCTCTCTGCCATTCAGCTTCGGGCGGCCGAAACAGGCAGGCTGCGCGGGCAGCGCCCACCTGAAAAGCTCCGTCTTTTCGCCTCCGAGAAACCTCTTCAGCGGAATTGCTACGAGTTCTCCCAATGCCGGCGTGACAGAAAATACGCGTTGTTCTGACGAGCCGCTTGAATCGCGCATTCCAACCGGATTTGTGAAACAGGAACTTTGAGGGTCACATCGCAGGCTTGCATACGTTCGCTGGTAAGGTCATCCGCGCGCATTTCGCTGGAGACCAATATCAAGGGGAGCGAGGGGCATGTGCGCCTTACGCGCATGCAAAAATCAATCGTGTCTTCAATGTCTCCCAAATGATCGCCGTCGACCATCAGGACGTCGATCTCGTCGGTATGAAGCGCCAGCCAAATTTCGGGCAACACCCCTTCCGGCCATATGAGTAATCTCGCGTCCTCGCGGTCACAAATTTCAGCGAGTTCCGCGCCGATCGAACCTCCTGCGCCACAGTAAATAATGCAGCGCTTCGGAAGGAGGAGGGGGGCGGCGAAATGTAACTGCTCGCCGGTCGAAACGCGATCCATTTGATCCCGGACGAATGCGCTTGGAGATCGCGCTTTCGCAGTTGCACCTCTGCCAAATTTCCGAGCCATATCAAATCCAAAAAATCTTCAGAAATTTTCGGAAGCATCCACGTGCTTCGAGTTCAACATTTAAGACAACTTTAAGGCGAAATTTGGCCGTTGAGACATCTTTGCGTCATCTTTAAGCGGAGCCATCGACAGCTATCGCCAGATCGGCCATTGCATTGGAGCTAGGAGCGAATGGGAACGGCTTGATGCGTCGGACACGTTGGTGATGGTCGAGATTATCGGTCTTTGTATCGCGGCTCTCGCGACGGCTGGCGTGATCCTGCGCCCCTTTGGCTGGGCTGAGTGGATCTTTGCCGTGAGCGGCGCTGGAGCGGTGGTTCTTCTTGGGGCACTGCCACTCTCCGACGCCTTGCATGCCATCGGCGAAGGCCGAGAGGTCTATTTCTTCCTGCTCGGCATGATGCTTCTCGCCGAAGTCGCCGGTCGTGAAGGCCTTTTCGACCATCTTGCCGCCCGCGCGGTGCAGGCAGCCGCTGGGTCCGCGCGGCGCCTGTTTTTCATCCTCTACCTGGTCGGCGCGGGCGTAACGGCTTTCCTGTCGAACGACACCACGGTTGTCGTGCTGACGCCTGCCGTTCTCGCAGTTGCGCGCCATGCGCGCGTTCCGCCCCTGCCCTATCTCTTCACCTGCGCCATCGTGGCAAATGCGGCGAGTTTCGTCCTGCCGATCTCGAACCCGGCAAATCTCGTAATCTACCATGGCGTGATGCCGCCACTTGGCGATTGGCTCGCGCGGCTCGCCCTCCCCGCTCTTGCCACGATCGTGGTCAGCTATCTCTGCCTTCGCTGGGCGATGCGCCATGATCTGGACACAGAGCCTACCACGCCCGAGGTGCCTACGCTTTCGCGGGGCGGCTGGATCGCGGCGACAGGGCTGAGCCTTTCGGCGGTGGCACTAGTCACGGTCTCATCCTTGGGCGGCGGCCTTGGTCTTGCGACACTCAGCGCCGGGGTCGCCGTGGCGTTGGCGGTTGCGCTGAGCACCCGGCGGTCTCCCCTGCCCCTGTTGCGGCACCTGACTTGGGGCGTGCTGCCACTCGTCGCCGGGCTTTTCGTGCTGGTCGCCATGCTGGACCGCGTTGGGGTCCTGTCGACTCTGGGCCAATGGCTCGGGCAGATGTCAGCAACCTCGCCGCGGGCGACCGCGGGGCTGAGCGGGACCGCAGTCGGCATCGCGAGCAACCTCGCCAACAACTTGCCTGTCGGACTGGCTGCCGCTGCGGCCGCGACAGCAGGAGAGCTCGGAGATCTCATGCGCGACTGCCTGATGATTGGTGTGGATCTTGGACCGAACCTTTCGGTGACCGGGTCGCTGGCAACACTCCTATGGCTCGCGACTCTGCGCCGGTCCGGGCTTCACGTCTCCGCTGCCCAGTTTTTGGGCGTCGGGCTGAAGGTCATGCCACCGGCGCTGATCCTCGCGCTTCTTATCCGCCTGTGCCTGCCGGAATAAAGCGCCGCCTGCAGATAATTCTTCGCGCTCATTTCGCAGAGGTTCGGCCCGGCCCCGTCATGCACAGGCGATCCTGACCGCCCTTGGGTGCTCGACCAACGACATGGGCGTGCCTTCAGGGGGGCTCGGATCGCGACATTGCGTGTTGTCGGTCGCTCGCCCCATGCCGCCTGCAAGGCATTGAAAATTCCGGAATCGAGGAATGTCTGGATGCTGCGAAACGCGCGCCCTGATTTGGCCAGACACCCGCCTACCAGGCCGAACTGGTCGCCCGCGACAGATACCGCCCGGCCCTGCCCTGCTCTAGAACCTCTCCGTCGACGGCGATTGTCTGGCCGCGCAGGATCGTGCGGACGGGCGAACCTTCGATCTCCATCCCCTCATAGGGCGTGTAATCCGCACCGTGGTTCAGCCTCGCTTGGGTGATCACCGCTTTGCGTTCCGGATCCCAGAGCGTGATATCGGCATCCGCTCCGATCACCAGCGCACCTTTTTGCGGGTAGAGGCCGTAGAGCTTGGCCGGGTTGGTCGAGGTGAGCGCCACAAAACGCTCGATGCTGATCCGCCCCTTGCGCACCCCTTCAGAGAACAGGATCGGCAGCCGCGTCTCCACGCCGGGGATGCCGTTCGGCACCCATTTGAACGAGGTGCGTGCGCGGGGATTGTCCTTGCCGGTCTCGTTGGCGCCTTCGAAATAGAACGGGCAGTGATCGGAGGAGAAGACATCGAAGGTGCCGTCGCGCAGCCCCTCCCATATCGCATCTTGGCTGTCTGTGTCGCGCGGCGGCGGCGAGCAGACATATTTCGCGCCCTCGAAATCCATGTTCAGCCCTTTGAGATCGTCTCGTGTCAGGACGATATATTGCGGACAGGTTTCGGCGAAGACCTTCATGCCACGCTTCTTCGCCCATTGGATTTGCTCCATCGGGTCGCGACCCGAAACATGCACGATCATCACGGGCACGTCGGTCAGCTGCGCGTGGCTGATCGCGCGATGGGTCGCCTCGCGCTCGGCGATCTGGTGATGCGCCACAGCGTGGTAATAGGGTGCTGTCTTGCCCTCCTCCTCGAGCCTGCGTGTCATGTGCTTGATCGCGTCGTGGCCTTCGGCATGGACCATCACCAGCGCGCGCTCGCGCCGGGCCACGTCGAAGACATCGAGAAGCTCTGCATCGTTCAGCACCAGATCGTCATACGTCATGAACACCTTGAACGAGCTGTAACCGTCGCGCACGAGGGCCGGGAGTTCCTGTCCTAGGACCTGCGGCGTCGGGTCCGATACGATCAGATGGAAGGAAACATCCGTATAGCACGCGCCTTCGGCCTTCTCGTGATAGGCCGCCAGACATTCCCGCAGAGAGCTGCCTTTTACCTGCAGCGCGAAAGGCAGAACCGTGGTATTGCCCCCCGCCGCCGCCGACCGGGTGCCGGTCCGGAAATCATCGGCCATCACCGTGCCATCCGAGGTTGGCTGCGCGAGATGGACATGGGCGTCGATCCCACCCGGCAGAACCATCAGACCGGTCGCGTCGATCTCTTCGCGCGCATCCGCGATCTCTGCCGCGATTTCAACGATCTTGCCGTCGCGAATGCCCAGATCGGCGCGGAACTGGTCGGAGGCGGTCACCAGCGTCCCGCCCCGGATCGCCAGATCGCAGCGCGCCATCACGACGCCATCCGCATCTGGGAGGTGATGCTCGCAAGCGCCTCGGTCAGTGCGTCGACCTGCTCGATCGAGTTGTAATGGACCATCGAGACGCGCAGGCAGCCGCTCTGCCCGGTTTCCTTCAGATCCTCGACCAGACGGCGCGAATGGAAATCGCCAAAGCGGATCGCGATGCCGAACTTGTCCATCTCGCGGGCCACCATCTCCGAGTTCAGATCGTCGAACTTGAAGGCGATCGTGGGAACGCGCCCCTCCTCCATCCCGCGCCCGATGATCCGGCAATCGTTTCGCGCCTCGAGCCAGGAAATCAGGCGACCGGCCAAGACATCCTCCTGCTGAGCTATGCCAGCATAGGCGGCCTCGAGGCGCGCGCGATCGCTTCCCTTGCCGCCCAGATGCGTGCCAAGCGCGATCAGGTAATCGACGACGCCGACGGTGCTATAGGCCAGCTCGTAATTCGGATTGCCGGGCTCGAGCTTGCCCGGGACTTTGTCCTTGCCGTAGAAATAGTGATACTGGCCATCGAGCTCTCCCAGCAGATCATATTTGCCATACATGATCGCCATATGCGGCCCGTAGCACTTGTAAATGCTGAAGATGTAGTAATCGACATCCCAGTCCTGCACGTCGATCGCGCGATGCGGTGCATAAGCGACCCCGTCGACGCAGACACGCGCGCCGCGCTCATGCACGAAGTTCGCAAACTCCTTCACCGGGTTGATCGAGCCGAGGATGTTCGAGACGTGATGAATGCAGACCAGCTTCGTGCGCGGGGTCATCAACGGCTCGAGATCCTCGAGACGCATCGACATCGAGGCCTGATCGAGCGGCCAGTTCTTGATGACGATGCCGAATTCGCGCAGCGCATCCCACGGCCCGATATTGGACTCGTGATCCGCGTGGCTGACGATGATCTCGTCGCCTGGCTGCAACTGGCCGCGCATCGCCGAGGCGAGCGTGCGCACGAGTTGCGTGGTCGAGGGGCCAAAAACGATCTCTTCGGGGCGCGCGGCGTTGACGAGTGTCTTGGCCGCTTCGCGCCCCATCATCAGCCCTTCGGCCGCCGCTTTCGACACGGCGTAGCTACCACCGGTCTGCACGTTGCGATGGATCAGGAACTCGCTGATCTTGTCAACTGCGCCCTGGACGATCTGGCTGCCGCCCGCGTTGTCGAAAAACACCCAGTCGGCGGCGAGCCCTGGAAAATGTCCCCGAACGAAGTCGAGATCGATCGCGTCCTGCGCTGTGTTCATCTTGCTATCCTACTCTTTGATCAATGGCTCAGCACAGCGCTGAGAAAATTCTGTGTGCGGGCTTCACGCGGCGCGCCAAGCACCTGCTCGGGCGTGCCGGTCTCGATGACCTCGCCGCCATCCATGAAGATCACCCGGTCGGCGACCTGACGGGCGAAGCCCATCTCGTGGGTGACGACGATCATCGTGACACCGGTTCCGGCGAGCGACTTCATCACGTCGAGCACCTCGCCCACCATCTCGGGATCGAGCGCGGAGGTCGGCTCGTCGAACAGCAGCACCTGCGGCTCCATCGCGAGCGCCCTGGCGATCGCCACCCGCTGTTGCTGCCCGCCCGAAAGCTGGCCAGGATACTTGTCGGCCTGCTCGACGATGCCGACCCGGCGCAGAAGTGTCTCGGCCTGCGCCGCAGCTTTGGCTCGCGAAGTGCGGCGCACGCGGCGTGGTGCCAGCATGACGTTCTCGCGGACGGTGAGATGCGGGAAGAGATTGAAGCTCTGGAAGACCATGCCGACTTCGGCACGCACCTTCGCCAAGGCTCGCCCCGGAAGGACCGGGATGCCGTCGACGCGAATTTCGCTCGCGCGGTCGAAATCCTCCAGGCGATTGATGCAGCGGATCAGCGTTGACTTGCCCGACCCCGAGGGACCGATCACGCAAACTACTTCGCCTTTTTCGATCTCCAGATTGATCCCGCGCAGCGCTTCGTAGCTGCCGTAATATTTGTGCAGATCTCGGATGCTCACATAGCCCATCATACGCGCATCCCGGAATTGAAACGGTTCTCCAGACGCGACACCAGCAGCACCGCTGGCCAGAGGAAAACGATATAGATCAGCGCGGCGCCGATCAGCGGCGAGGGGTTCGCTGCGAGCGCCTGCGCCTGTGTCGCCTGTTTCAGAAGGTCCGGCATCGCGACCACGGAGGCGAGAGCGGTGTCCTTCATCACGTTGATCGAGTTGTTGGTCAGCGGTGGGATCACGATCCGGATCGCCTGCGGCAGGATCACGTCGACCATCGTCTGGCGGTGGCTCAGCCCCAGCGCCTCGGAGGCCTCGAACTGGCCGTTCGGGATCGCCTCGATGCCGGCACGAAAAATCTCCGCCGTATAGGCGCCGGAGACAAGCGTCAGCGCGGTCATCGCCGAAGCAAAGGACGACAGACGCACGCCGAGGAAGGGCAACGCGTAATAGACAACGATCAGCAGCACCAGAAGGGGGATCGAGCGGAACACGTCGATATAGATCTTCGTCAGCAGACGCACTGGCGCCACGCCGTAGAGCCGAAGCATGGAGAGGATCAGGCCGAGGACCAGACCCGCCACGATGCTCGCCACGCCCAGCTGAAGCGTCAGCCAGAGGCCGCTCAGAAGCATAGGCACGCTTCGCTGCAAGACCTCGAAGTTCAGGAATGTGTCAAAAAACGTCATGAGACTCTTTCGGTCAGCGGCGCGTCCCGGCTGAACGGAGACGCGCCCTAGGTCGTTACTTCAGCGAGGGCATGTCCATGACCGTGACGGTGGAGGTATCCGCCTCAGGGGCGACGCCGAACCACTTCTCATGCAGCTTGGCTATCGTGCCGTCCTTCTTGAGCTCTGTGATGATATCGTTCACTTCGCTGGCCAGCGGCGCGTCCTTGGCGAACATCATCGAGTATTTCTCGCCCGTCGCGATCCGCTGGACGACCTTCAGCTGCGGCTTGTCTTTCACGTAGTAGAGAAGCGCCGGAATATCGGAGATGTAGCCGTCGATCCGCCCTGCGGTGAGGTCGAGCATCGCAGGCGCCAGCCCCTCATAGCGCTTGATCTCGGAGAAGCCGTATTCTGCGTTATGCTCGGTCGCCCACATGTCGCCGGTCGAGCCGGTATCGACACCGACGATCTTGCCCTTCATCTCGTCGAGCGATTGCGGCCCGCTGGCGAGCGCGGTCAGCGACTGGTCGCTATCGTAATAGGGCTGCGCGAAGGAGACCGATTTCAGACGCTCATCGGTGATGGTGATCGAAGAGATCGCCGCATCGATCCGGCCCGACTGCACGGCCGAGAAGAGACCGTTGAAGGGGATGTTCACGATCTCGACGTCGCGCCCGAGTTTCGCGGCAACCGCATCGACCAGATCGACCTCGAAGCCGACGTTCTTGCCGGTCTCGTCCTGAAACTCCCACGGCACGTTTCCGATATTGGCGCCGACGGTGAGCGTCTCCGCCCAGGCGCTCGTCCCGAGGGCCGTCACGGCAACGAAGGCCATCGCGGCGATCTTTCCAAATTTTCCAGACATGTTCGTTTTCCCTGTTGATCGTCGTTTTATTTTGCTTAACTGGCATGACCGGTCAGACCGGTCTGACCTTTTGAAGCATGCTTTCCCCGATCTGACAAGGAACTTCTTTGATGTTGGCGGGCGCGGGGGGCTATAGATTTAATAACTGCCAGCTTAAGAGGCGCCGCATGGATTTCACGAACGACAAAAGCCCCGTCACCCAGACGGTCGCGCGCCAGCTGCAAGAAATGATCCGCACCGGAGCGCTGAAAAAAGACGAGCGCTTGCCCTCGCAGCGCGTGCTGTCAGAACAGCTTGGCGTTTCGCGCGCATCCCTTCGCGAAGCCCTGCTGACGCTGGAAACGATCGGCCTCGTGCGCACTTACCCTGCCCGCGGCACCTTCGTGACCGGCGCTCAGACAGGCAAGCCCGCCGCGATGGATCAGTGGCGTTTCGAGGAGCAGTATTCCATCCTCGATGTCTTCCAGTCTCGCCTTCTGATCGAAGCGGAGCTCTGCCGCCTCGCCGCCCCCCACGTGACGCCCGAGATTGCCGACGAATTGCGGCGTGCGACGGAGGAATTCGAGCAGGCATGGCGCAAGGAAGATCTCGTGACCCATGTCGAAGCCGATCTCACCTTCCACAATATCATCGCGCAAACCTGCCCCAACGCCATGCTGCGCCGCCTGCACCAATCCGTGCGCGACCTTCTGAACGAGACCCAGCGCGTGCCAATCCCGAATACCGAAGTCGGCCGCATGAACGCCTCGATCAAAGAGCACAGGGCGATCCTGGAAGCCCTCACGCGGCAGAATGCGAACGACGCCGCGAATGCGATGCGAGAGCATATCCGCAATACCGCACTTTGTGCCGGGGTAGAGATTTGAGGGAACGAGGCTCCTCTGCCTGCGCTTTAGTTTTCAAATCCACTCCGTTTGCGGAGTGCTGATGCGCGTCGGGGTTTCAGCGCAACCAACACCTTCCGCAAGGCATTGAAGAATATAGAATAAAGATGTCTCTGGATATCGCGAAACGAGCCCCGATTTGGCTGGATACCCACCTCTGGATACAGTTCTCCGGTTGGCTCGTGCAGACATCTCGTGAAGTAATGCTGTTATGAGGTTTCGGTCGGATATCCCACGGATGATCTGCTTGAACCAACGTTGCGCCAGTTGCACTCTTTCCGCGCTACACCGCCTAGGCCGGGGAACGTGTTGGCGCAAGTCACCCACCGCGGGGCCAGCGCCTTGCCAATCTAGCAGAAGTTCTCGGCTCAACACCTGCTGGAACGTAAGCGCAGGGGCGCAGCTTGCCTCCCTAGACTGTGGGTCCGACGTCGGCGAACCTCATGACGACTTGGCCTCGTCCACTCCAGCGCGGCCAGGTCATTCGCACCATCGGCTTGGTCAGGTCACATTCGCCGAGGTAGGTCGCGGCACGGCGCGCAAAGATTTCTCCAAGGCACTCATTGCTGAGGGGTAAGGTTGCGCGAGCCCTGCCCAGGGACCATATCCCACCGGCCAATAAGACGGGGGGACTGCATGACTTTGCGCGACCGGATCGCGATGATGCTCGACACATCGACTTTTCGAAACACGATCACGGGCGTGATCCTGTTCAACGCGTTGCTTCTTGGACTCGAGACTTCAGAACGCGCGATGACCCTCGCTGGCGATCTGATCCGGCTGCTCGACATGCTATGCCTGTCGGTCTTCGTGATCGAGATCGGGCTGAAACTGTTCGTGCAGCGGCTGGGCTTCTTCCGCTCGGGTTGGAACCTCTTTGACTTCACCATCGTCGGCGTGTCGCTTCTGCCCGGCGCACAGGTCTTCAGCGTGCTGCGGGCGCTGCGCGTGTTGCGTCTGTTGCGCATAATCTCGGTCGCGCCGCGCCTGCGCAGGGTGGTCGAGGGGCTGATCAATGCGCTGCCGGGCATGGGCAGCGTATTCCTGCTGATGGGCATCATCTTCTACATCGCGAGCGTCATGGCGACGAAACTCTTCGGCACGAGCTTTCCGGACTGGTTCGGCTCGCTCGGACAATCGGCCTATTCGCTGTTCCAGATCATGACGCTCGAGAGCTGGTCGATGGGCATTGTGCGCCCGGTGATGGAAACCCACCCTCTGGCTTGGGCATTCTTCGTGCCCTTCATCATGGTCACGACCTTCGCAGTGGTGAACCTTCTGGTGGGCCTGATCGTGAACTCGATGCAGGATGCCCATTCCGAAGAGGAGACCACGCGCACCGACGCCTATCGCGACGAGGTGCTGCTACGGCTCGAGGCGATCGAACAGCGGATCGGCGATCTGCGCGAGGCGGCTCCGCCCCGCGAGTGAGCCCGTTTCTGAGCGCGCGCGTATAGACAAAGACTAACCCGATCTCAGGAGACCCCGCGCGATGCGCCTGCGCCCCACCCCGACGTTCCCACCTGGTTCGCCCACACCTGATCCGGTGCGCGCCCGATGACCGACCGTTCGCGCCGGGTTCCCAAGACGCGCCTCACGCGGTTCGCCGCCTTCGGTCAGATGGCGGGCGGGATCGCGGTGGGTGCATTGGGCGAAGGGGCGCGCAAACTGGCCAAGGGCGAGCGCCCGCAGCTTTCCGACCTTATCCTGACACCCGCAAACGCGCGCCGCGTCACCGATCAACTGGCGCGGCTGCGCGGGGCCGCGATGAAACTCGGGCAGATGATTTCGCTCGATGCAGGCGATGTGCTACCGTCCGAGTTGACCGAAATCCTTGCGCAGCTGCGCGAGGCGGCGAATGTGATGCCGCCCAAGCAGCTCGACCGGGTTCTGGCGGCAGAATGGGGGCCGGACTGGCGCAAAAAATTCGCGCGTTTCGAGACGCGCCCGATTGCGGCAGCCTCGATAGGCCAGGTGCATCGGGCAGTGCTCCATTCGGGGCGCGAGCTGGCGGTGAAGGTGCAGTATCCCGGCGTCGCGACGAGCATCGACGCCGATATCGACAATGTCGCGGCGCTGCTGCGCTATTCGGGGCTCCTGCCTGCCGGGCTCGATATCCGACCGCTTCTGGCCGAAGCCAAGCGCCAGCTTCATGAGGAGGCCGATTACCTCCGCGAGGCGGAGCAGATGCGCCGCTACCGCGCCCTGATGGAGGAAGACCCGCGCTTCGTGATCCCCGAACCGATTGAAGAGCTACTCCGCCCGACGATCCTGCCAATGGATTTCGTCGCAGGCGCCCCGATCGAAACCCTGGCCGAGGCCGATCAGGCCACCCGCGACGAAGTGACCTCGGCGATGCTCGCATTGGTCCTGCGTGAGCTGTTCGAATTCGGCTACATGCAGACCGATCCGAATTTCGGCAATTTCCGCTGGCAGAACCAGCAGGGCCGGATCGTGCTGCTGGATTTCGGTGCCGCCCGGTCGATTCCGCCCGAGACGACAGCCTCCTACCGGCGCTTGCTGCGCGCGGGGCTCGACGAAGACCCGGCAAAGCTGCGCATGGCCCTACTGGAGATTGGTTTCGTGTCCGAGGCACAGCTGACCCGGCACGGTGACACCTTCGACGAGATGATCGAAATTTTGCTCGCGCATGTCGCGCGAAGCCGGCCCGAGGGGGCACTCTTCGACTTCTCCGACCGCAGTTTCGTCGAGGCGTTGCGCGAACGCGCGGCCCCAATCATGGCGGATCGGGCGAACTGGCATCTGCCACCCGCGCAAACCCTGTTCGTGCAACGCAAGATCAGCGGCACCGCGCTCCTGAGTGTGCGGATGCGCGCCCAAATGCCCTTGATCGAAATGGTTCGTCCCTATGCCGAAGGTAGCCTGGGCGGTTCCATGAGCGCTTCAGATCTAAACACGGCAATGCGCCCGCCTAGATCTTGACCGGGGGACGGACGTCCATCGGCCTCGAACCCATCTCACACGGCATGCACGCAATACGCCGCGCCGCTTTCATGCGAGCAGGCAAACTTCTCGGTCTGAAGGTGCTCGACCAAAGGCATCGAAGCGCTCGAGAGTATATTGTCGAGCCCGCCAACAAACAGCGCGAAAACTGCTGAGCAACGATTACCTCCGAGCAGATTTCACTTGCGAAATGCGAGGCACACGGGCGCACAACCATGATCGTCGGCCTGGCCGGAAAGGCAAAAGGACCTACACTGGGCGTGGCTTTTTCTTGGTCCGGCGAGGCCCCGTCAGGCACAGACGTCTGTTAGGGCCTGTTGGCTGAGGCGTAAGACGGGTGCGCGAAGCTTTGAGTTGGCCATCAATCTTGATGCATCGAGGTTCGGGAAGGTCACAGGCCTCAAGTGTCCTGAGATCCTCTTCCGTCATCTTCGCTGGCTCCGAAAGAGTGGCTCGCAAGACATAAGCAGCCACCGCCGCTCCGCCGGAGAGCACGCCCATAATGATGTATTCGGCCAGATCCATGACACGTTCTTTCGTGGGAACTGTAGCGACGAAACATCAAAAAGTTCAAACTCGGAATTGCTCGGCTCGCAAGCGAGAAATCCGCCCGCAACTGCGCGGCGGCTTGCATATCTGCGAGAAGATGCCTTCTGCGAGGTCACGATGCTAAGCGTCCGACGTGATCTGCATCGCTTTCAGGTCGCGCCACTCGAAGGATCATCCCCCGCTTCGCGGTCTTCATCCGCCTTTTCGCCGAAATAGGCATCGTCGGACAGAGGCTGCGAATTGAACCAACGGATGTCTTCCGCGCTCAGGCTCGCCACATCTTTGATATACCGGCGCTCACGCATCACAATCCAGAAGGCCGCCGCAGCGAACACGCCCATCAGGATCATACCGGCTGTCACATTCCAGTCCATATCGTGCTCCCTAACCTTGAATTAGACCGAGGAGGGTAATCAAAGTCAAACGGGACCACGGTTATCGCTTTACCAGAAGCACCTTCAGGAGGCAGCGCAGGACGGCCGATCCTTGCCGAATTCCGCCGCAGCACCGAGGGCAGGTCACCTGCCGTATCGGCACGTCCGCGAGAACAGCTATAGCTGCTTACAAGGAGCGCGCCGTCGCGCAGCTCAAACGAGCGCAGCCAGCGCCTCCGATCAAACGAGACAAAGCACGGACTTTCAGGCTATAATTAAGTTTTACGGAGGACGACGCATGGAAGATCTTTTCAGGAAACGACAAGAGGAAAAGGCGCGAAGCCGCGCGAGGGATGAAGAGCGCCTGGCGAGAGGCGAGGTCAGTCCCAGCGAGTTGCAGCATCAGAATTTAGTATTCAAGAAAGTCCGAGCCGACCGGGTCGGCTTCGTGAAGAGCCGCGAACCGAAATCCGTCAAATTCCTCAGCCTTTGAGGCTGCTATGTCTATCGATCAGGATCTGGCTCGAGCGAGAACTCAACGCCCAAGACTCCTCGGCGAGTTGGAGACATTGCTCCGAACGCGCAATCCGGACCTCGATCTCTTCGTCTCGGCCCTCGCCCATTATGGCGAGCCCGGATTGGCCCAACTTCATATCTATGGCGTCGAGGGTGACCGCGAACTTAGAACCCGGCTGATGAAATTTGCGACAGCCTGGCTGCTGGAGCGCGGCATATCGATCGAGCTTCAGGAGGGACGCGACCTTTATGACATTCGTCCATGGCGCGAGGCTCGTGGGGGCACGGCTCAAGATATGGGATCTCTGGACGTGCTGGACGAGATTTGAAAGCGCTCGAACCAGGGTCGGCACGAAATAAATCGCAGGTGACGCTAAGAGGCTTACGCGCGCCCTCCCCCGCGGGGCGGGGCAACTTTCCGATGCCCCGTATAGCCTTTTTCAAATGTGCTGCGACGATCTGAAAGCCGCTCTGTGGCCCGCTCTTCGGTGTGTCGACAAACAGCGGCTCCGCAATTCCGAAGCCAGCTTCTTCGAGATCCCGTAACCGCGCCTTCGTCGTCAGGTTCGTATGCGTGGCTACAGTGAAACTCGCGCCGGCGAAATTTTCTCTGCCTCCAAAAAAATCGAAAACCCGTTTTTTCACCCCCGGCACCTAAACTGAATGCATCGCTAGATCCGCTCCGGATCGCCCTACCCGTTCCCGCCGAGCCTCGCTTGCGCGGTCTCAGGAGATGCATGCCATGGCCCACCGTCCTTTTGCGCCAAATATGCGAAAATCTCATCGCGCAACTGGGTTCACCAAGGCCGATGAAGAGCTTCTCGCGCGGCTCGTGAAAGCCCGACTGCACGTCGCCGAACTGATGCTGGAAAGACCAATTTATGCTCCGATTTTCGAGAGACTGGAGCGCGAAATCGCGGCCATCGAGGCGCGCAGGATCGAGGATCCACTGGCCCGCGCGAGAGCGATCCTGCGTGGACTGCCAAGTGACGCGACTTCCCTGTCAGAAGACGATACCCCGGAGCCTTGGTAAGTCTGACTGGCGCACCCGTCGAAGGGCAAGAATCCCGAATGCATCGGGCAGCTCAGTCGTCATGCGAAAAACGAGAGGCAAAAATCCCCAAACGCCTTCTACCTGTCTAAGTCAAAAAACAAAGAACCAAGACGCTCAAGAATCAACAAATAGCTCAAAAATCTTAAACAAATATCGCGAGACCACGCCGCGATACCGGCGAGCATGCCCACGACACCAACACACTTCAAATATCCGCCAACCCAAAATCCTGCCCCGCGCTGACATGCGACAGTCGCGGCGAGCTTCGAGACGATGGCTCGAAAACTTACGCCCACCAACTTCGTCGTTCCCAGTGACGCTGTCGCCCGAAAAGCATTGCCAACGAAGGACTACTCGCTTCACATTCATCGAATAAGCAGTTCTCAAAAGGATACAGACCGGTGGCTGGAAAATTCGAACTCTATAAGGACAAGGCAGGCGAATACCGCTTTCGGCTGAAAGCCGGGAACGGTGAGATCCTCCTAGCCAGCGAGGGGTATAAGCAAAAGGCAAGCGCCGAACAGGGCATCGCATCGGTGCGCAAGAACGCGCCGCAGGACGAGCGCTATGAGCGCAAGGCCACGGCGTCGGGCAAACCGATGTTCAATCTCAAAGCCACTAACGGCCAGATTATCGGGACCAGCGAAGCCTATAGCAGCGAAGCCGCCCGCGAGAATGGCATCAAATCGGTGAAAAACAATGCACCAGATGCCAAACTCGACGATCTGACATCCTGAAGGGGCGCCGCTCCGTCGGCGTAAGGCGCCCCGAAGGAGCGGACCATGGAGGATGCAATGGCCCTATTGAGCTTGGAAAACCCGGTCTTTGCGACTTACGTGATTGCAGCGGCCTTGATGGTGCTGAAAGTGATGGGCCAAGGCTGGATGACGGTCTACCGAATGCAGAAAACCAACTCCGGACTTGCGAGCCCGGAGGACGTTCAAACCGGCCTTCTCAATAAGGCGCCCGATCCGGCCCAGCTTGAGCTCAACGATTATGTTGATCGGTCTCGGCGTATGCATCGAAACGACCTGGAGAATATTCCGGCCTTCTGGGTGGCGGGTTTCCTGTTCGTCATGACCGATCCCGCACTTTGGGCGGCGCAGACTCTGATGTATGGCTTCGTTGCCGCTCGGATTGCGCACTTCTTGGCTTATGCCACGCGCCAAACCCACGAGGTCCGGGCGACCTTCTACACGATCGGGTCTCTGATCGTGATCTATATGGCCCTTCATGTTGTCTGGATCGCGATCGCATAGGCGCGAGCAAAAGGGAGGGGGCCTGCGCCTTCCAGCACAGCTAGGCGCCGCGACGGCCGACTCGCCGGTCTGGACGCATACGTTCCGTAGCCACAGAGACCAGCGTCACCGCTGAAAACGCGGTTCTTGCAGCATTTGCACGGGGCAATCCCGGCTCGTCTTACCCAAATCAAATCTAAACTCACACTCGACGCCCCCTCGGATACACCCTCATCCGAGGCTTCTTACCCTTCCGCAGCGCCACCCAGGTTCTACTACGGATACCCGACCGACACGTTAACGATCCGCGTTGTCCCAACCATGATTTCGGCTGCGTGATGCGTGTGCCCAAAGAACCATTCCTTTGGCTGGTATTCATGGATGAGATCGGTGAGGTCGCTCGCATAGCACCAGCCAAGCTTCCGTGCTTCCGGAAGAGCGTCGACCACAGGGCAGTGATGCGTGACCACTGCGGTCTCCCCATCAAAACGCTCCGCCAGCTTCGAGCGCAGCCAAGAGAGATGCTCGCGGTGTTTCGCGATCGTATCAGCCGGTCGAACTTTCCGGTATCCCGCAGCGGCCATCCGGATATAGCGATAATCGTTCATCTTCGCCCGGGCATCCAGATCACGACTCTCGAGAGTTCCTTGTCCCTCCTGGAAGTCCGTCCAGAGCGTGCAGCAAAGGTATCGCCTGTTCCCGAGAATGATCTCTCGCCTTTGAGCGAAGTTTGCCCCAGCGTCGCACGCGATCTGCTCGAGGCGATCATCACCGTCGAGCGTGTGATTGTAGTAGTCGTGGTTTCCAGGCACGACATACACGCGCTCAAGATCGATGCGCCGCTCAATGACTTCGAGCGCCTGCCGCCATCGGATTTTTGGCTTGTTCGTCAGATCGCCTGCGATGATCATCAGATCCACTTCGCTGAAATCGATGCTCGCGAAGGCATCTCGACCCGCTTCGGCCCACATGTCCAAGTGAAGATCCGCCACGATTAGAGCTTTAGACATTCGTTCCGCTCCCCGCTTTCCGCTGAAATTGGCGGCAATCACATCAACATGTCGCGTCTGGGTGCGCGCAGAGATTTCGCAAGACGCCCGATCTGCCGCAGGCTTGGCGGCCGCCCGGCATCGCACATCTCCTCGATGAATACGCCCACGCGTTCAAGCTCTTCCGGCTCGGCATCGCCTCCGGCCGCGCGCTTGAAGAACGCCACCAGGTGTTCCGGCCGGCTCGCATCGACACGAAACACCTGACACCGGTCTAGAAGCGGTTCGGGGATCTGGTGCTCGTAGTTAGCGGTCAGGATCCAGTTCACATGGCTCAGGTCGAAACGCGTTCGCAAAAACGGACAAACGAAGTGCCCTGCGCTCGACCGCTCGAGCACCTGCAGAAGCGACGTCGTCAACGATGTCGCAGCAACAGATGCCGAACTGATCGTGCCACCGACTTTGCAGATCTCGTCCACAATGATCACCGGGTTCGCGACCGCGGTTTCCGTGATCAGTTCAACCGGCACGCCTGATCGGGCAGTGGACCATCCTTGCTCCATTCCGCTGACCCGGAACCCAGCGCCGCCAGCGCCCACGTCGATGATCTCCCTCGGCGCGCGTGCAAATTCAGCAACCAGCCGCGCGAAATGGGTCTTCCCGCACCCAGGCGAGCCGACAAGGATCATCGGATCGAAACGCAACCCGACGCTGCCAGCAGCAATATGCGCAAGTCCCTGGTTCATGATCGAAGTCGACACCTGGGCAAGCCATGGCGCCTCCTCATGCAAGGCAGCCGCGAGTTCATAAACGGAGTCCGGCGTATCTGGCCCCGCAAGTCGCGCCCCGCGCGCGTGCAAGGATCTAAGCCTCCTGATCGTCTCTTCGCTCGTGCCTTTGTCGACCTGGAATCCCGACGCCATCTTCTGATCGACGAGACGCTCGACAGCGCGACCGATCCGCTGATTTTCCGCCTTGATACGCTCACGCCCGTCCCGGGACAGATCGTCGAAAAGATCCGTGGACTCATCGTAAGTCTTGTCCTGCGGGAACAACCGACCACGCCGATTTACGAAGGCGGCATTGATCTTACTCGTGACAGTGGACCGAATAACGTTTGCTGAGACGGGCTTTTGAAAGAGAACAGGAACGCGCTTTTGCGCCATGGCTATCACCACCGTTTGAGAATGACCTGACTGAAATCTCGACACCGATCGCTGCCCGAATTCGGGCGCCGCTCACGATATCGAGCAGGTAATCTCCAACGTTGTGGTTTGCGTGTTCATGGTGAGACGGTAGTCCGGGATAGGGGAACGCGTCAAGCGCGCCAAATCCGGAGAGGTCAAACCTGCCGGTAACGGGGCTCGGATGGCAGACGATAAGGGCTTCGTGGAGGCACTTTGCGATTTTCTCAAAGCAAACCTCTCCAGCGCTTCTGCGGAAAGTGCGAGCGATCGACGGTCTGGATGAGACGATCCCAGTCGAAGAACGGTGCGAAAATACGAGCGGAGGTCCTGCCGGAAAAATTCGGCTGCCTCCCGGCTACGGTCGCCAACATCGAAACTGGCCACCGGCGTATCGATGTGATCGAACAGGTCGCCCTCGCAGACGTGTTCGAAGTTCCTGCCCGCGATTTCTTCGAAATCGCGCTAAGAAATACGACACCCGAAGAGCTCTTCAGCAATTTCAGCCGGGCCGCGCGTCCGCGGTGCGAAAATTGGCGCGTTGAAGGCCACTGAGGCACCATCTGGGATCAATTACTCCGGCGTGCGGCCTCACCCCAAACACAGGAGACCAAAGCACTCGGGGAGAAAATCCCGAAACACCTAAAACCCGATGGATCGCTGTCGCCCGCTGCGGGTCCCGGCCGAGAGCGAAGATCAAAAGTTTCGCGGCTTTGGAAACCGGTCGCCATCCCCACACAACAAATGGCGACCGGCGCCTCTCGCGCATCGCGAGAGAGGAGGAAACAATGCGACTCTGCAATGCGTCCAAGCATACAATAGTCAAACAGTTCGGATCCATTATTTTCGTCTTCTGCGCGAGCATCCATCTTTTGGGCCGTATTCGGCGACTTTTGACCCACTCTTTGCACCTTCTGACCGAGTTGGTTGAGGTCACCTCTCTGCCCAGACACCAGCGCCGGTGTCTTGCCGCCAACCGGGTTACCACGCAGATGAATGAAACTTCAGTTGCGGGTCACCACGAAAAAGGTGCGAACATCTTTCCTTTCTTCCTAAAGAGGATAGGCTCGTCACATTAACGTGTAAAAGACGGGTCCTATCCGGGCATGCATCGGGGCACCGACAAGACAGGTTCAGTTTTTCTGGAACGATGTGTGGCAATCGACCTTGAGGTCGACCCGTCGACGGCTCGCATATTCTCCCTTGCAGCTACGAGCGCCGCCATCGGCAGCGAGGCACTCGTCCTGGGGGCTCGCGTTGAGGAAGGGTTGCCCAGGCTCGAGGAATTCTGCGCCGACTTCGACCACGTGATCGGACATAATATCCTGCGCCACGATCTACCTCATTTGATGGCGGCGGCGCCTCGCCTCGCGCGTCTCGCCCAAGCTCCAATAGACACGCTTTGGCTTAACCCGCTCGCTTTCCCACGAAACCCCTACCACCACCTGGTGAAGCATTATCAGGACGGACGCTTGCAGAGCGGGCATGTGAATGACCCCGAGTGCGACGCGAGGCTCGTCTTTGAAGTCTTGGGCAATCAAATCGGCGCCTTCGCGGAGATCGGGCGGCAATCCCCCGATGCCTTGGTCGCCTACCACTATCTCTGTAGCCGGATGCCCCGCAGCGAAGGGTTCGATCGGCTTTTCACGGCAATCCGAGGCGCGCCAACGCCCGGTTTGGCAGCGGCCCGCAACGCGATCGAACGCCTGCTTGAGGCGTCATCCTGCGCTGCGCAGCGGACACAAGTTATGAAGGGTCTCGACGATAGCTCGCTCAGCTGGCCCCTGGCTTATGCACTGTCCTGGATCTCGGTTGCGGGCGGTGACTCCGTGATGCCCCCTTGGGTCCGCGCGCAGTTCCGCGACGCCGCGCGGATCGTTCGGACCTTGCGCGACACAAGATGCGACGAAACCGCCTGCGAATATTGCGCGGCTCATAATGCCCCTAAACGAGCCCTGAACCGCTGGTTCGGCTTTGAAAGCTTTCGTCCGGAACCCGTCGATGAATTCGGGCGCCCTCTTCAGGAACGCATAGTCGAAACCGCGATGCGGCGCGAAAGCCTTCTCGGGATTCTTCCAACCGGCACGGGAAAATCCATCTGCTATCAGATCCCTGCCCTTTCACGCTTCGACAAGACCGGGGCGCTGACCGTCGTCATCTCCCCTCTGGTCGCGCTCATGGCGGATCAGGTCCAGGGCCTTGCACGAGCCGGAATTTCCACTGCGGTCACTATCAACGGCCTACTTTCGCTTCCCGAACGGCAAGACGCCTTGGACAAGGTGCGTCTCGGCGAGGCTGCGATCCTGTTGATTTCCCCCGAACAATTGCGTAGCACCTCGGTCCGCTCGGTGCTCGCCCAGCGCGAGGTCGGCCTCTGGGTTCTCGACGAGGCACATTGTGTTTCTAAATGGGGGCATGATTTCCGGCCAGACTATCGCTATGTGAGTCGCTTCATCAAGGAAAGTTCAGGCGAAGACGTAGCCCCCGTTCTCTGTCTCACCGCCACGGCGAAACCCGATGTCGTTCGGGACATCCGCGAACATTTCAGCACGCGTCTCGGGTGCGAACTTACGCTGCTGGACGGTGGCGCATCACGGACGAACCTGAGCTTCAGCGTATTGCCGACCCAGAGGCAGACGAAGCTGGCCGATATCCTTACTGCGCTCGAAGAAGATTTACCGGCAAGCGGGGTTTCAGGGGCTGTTGTTTATTGTGCCACTCGAAACTCCACCGAACGTGTAGCGGAATTCCTTCGACAGCAGGGGCTTGCGGCGGAGCGCTATCATGCGGGGCTTACCGCCGATGAGAAGCGCGAAATCCAGGAAGCGTTCCGAGTGGGTGAGTTGCGTGTCATCGCCGCCACCAACGCCTTCGGAATGGGCATCGACAAACCCGACATCCGGCTCGTCGTGCATGGCGATGTGCCCGGCTCACTCGAGAATTACCTGCAAGAAGCCGGTCGCGCAGGACGGGATCGGGATCCCGCGAAATGTATCCTCCTGTTCAATTCGGAAGATGTCGACCGGCAGTTCAATCTGAGCGCTCGCTCTCGCCTCGCCCGTCACGAGATCGGAGCGATCTTGAAAGCAGTCCGAAGGCTCGATGTTCGATCGGGCAAAAAGGGTGAAGTCATCGCCACCCCAGGCGAAATCGTCCACGAGGAAAAGGACCGGGAATTCCAGCGGGACAGCGCAACCGAAGATACCCGCGTAAAAACGGCTGTGGCCTGGCTCGAAGAGGCGACGCTTCTCCGGCGGGAAGAAAACCGCGTTCAGGTTTTCCCGGCCTCGCTTTTGGTGCGAAGCGTCGATCAGGTGCGCAGCATCCTCGATGCTGCGGAGATCACGGGAAAGCGGAAGCAACAGCTTCTGAGCATCGTTCAGCATATTATCAACGCGCCAGCGGATGAGGGCATCT
Source organism: Thioclava sp. NG1 (assembly GCF_003122275.1). Taxonomy (NCBI): domain Bacteria; kingdom Pseudomonadati; phylum Pseudomonadota; class Alphaproteobacteria; order Rhodobacterales; family Paracoccaceae; genus Thioclava; species Thioclava sp. NG1. The sequence continues at coordinate 72,319 of NZ_QFBB01000014.1, forward strand.
CGACCGACCAACTGAGCGGCGCGAGCGGCCTCACCGGGCCGGCATTGCGAAAGGCGATGACCGATCTCGAAGCGCTCGGGATCGCCAACAACGACACCAACATCACGATCCACGTTCACATTGGTGTAGAGAACGCATCGCGCGCACGCTTCGAGTCTGCAGCGAGGTTGGAGCGCGACCTGATCGCGCAGATGCGCGAGGACGCACCCGATGCCGATAATGGCGAGCCATCGGCGTTCAATCTTGCCGCGACGAGCCAGGCACTGCGGGAGAAGGGCCACGGCACGGTGCGGCCGGACGTTGTCGAAAGCCTGTTGCGCGGGATGGCGCAGGACGGGCGCGACATGGAAGGCGGGCGGGGCAACCTGCATTTGCGCAAAGCCTCGCGTTCGAGCCTGTTCGTGCGGCTGCAACGCTCATGGTCCGTGATCGAGAAGACTGCAGAACTTCGTAGGCTTGGTGCGGAACGGCTCCTCGAGCATCTCGTCGGTCGCGTTCAGAAGGGGTTGCGCGGGAAAGACATCGCGGTCGAAACCACCTTGGGCGCGTTGCTCAGCGCCATCACCGGAGATGCGATGCTGCGCGGCTCCGTCAACGATCCGAACAAGCTGATGGATCGCGCCTTGCTCTGGCTGCATGAACAGCAAGTCGTGGCTTTGGGCAAAGGGCTATCCGTCTTCCGTCCCGCGATAACTCTTCATCTCAATCCGAAGGGCGGTCAATTCACGACGCAGCACTTCGCCCCTCTGGAGGATCATTACACCGAACAGACCATCCAGACGCATGTGATGGCTGCCTATGGCGAGAAAGGTCTCAATAGCATCAATGATGCAGAACGGTTGGCGGCCGATTACTTCGCGCTCGATCGCGACGCGTTCATGCGCCGCTGGATGCCGGGGCGCGGGACCGAATTTCGGCGGCAAGCCACGGGCGAGGTCTGGAAGCAGATCGTTGAAGACCTGGGCAACAGCACGCAGGAAAAAATCGTTCAGGACGAACGCGAACAGACGAATGTGCTGGTTCTTGCCGGACCAGGCTCGGGCAAGACCCGCGTGCTCGTTCACCGCATCGCCTATCTGGTGAAAATCAAGCGTGAGGATCCAAGCGGCATTCTCGTTCTCGCCTATAACCGACACGCCGCCGCAGAAATCCGTGAACGGCTTCGTCGTCTTATAGGCGACGATGCGCGCTTTGTGACCGTCTCCACCATTCATGCGCTCGCAATGCGGCTCGTCGGCGCAAGCTTTGCCGGCCGCGCCAGCGCGGAGGGCCAAGACTTCGACACGCTCCTGATGGACGCGGTGCGCTTGCTTCGCGGTGACGGGTTGGACAAGGTCGAGGCGGAGGCGCTGCGCGACACGCTCATTCAAGGCTACCGCTGGATACTCGTGGATGAGTATCAGGATGTCGGCCCGGAAGAATATGCCCTGATCTCAGCCGTGGCCGGGCGGAGCTTAGAGGACCCGGATCTGCGGATCAGCCTTTTTGCCGTCGGCGATGACGACCAGAACATCTATTCCTTCGCGGGTGCGTCCATCCGTCATATCCGACAATTCGAGCAAGACTACAGCGCCAAGCCATTCTTCCTGACCGAGAACTATCGCTCGAGCCATCATATCATTACCGCCGCGAATGCCGTGATCGAGGGGGCCTCCGAGAGGATGAAACTGGGACACGACATCACGGTCGACAAAGACCGGATCAAAGCCCCACCCGGCGGTGTTATGGAGAGCTTGGATCCCGTGGCACAGGGGCGTGTGCAGATCCTGAGTTGCCCGGCAGGAAATGACGCACAGGCGATGGCGGCACTCAATGAGATGGTGCGCCTGTCGCAATTGATCCCGGACTGGACGTGGTCGCGGGCCGCAATCATCTCGCGAGACTGGCGCAAACTCGCACCAGTGCGCGACTTTGCGGAAGCGCTCGGCATTCCGGTCGAGTTCGCGAACGAAAAACTGCCCGGGCTGTGGCGCATGCGCGAGATGCAGAGCTTCATAGAGGCACTTCGCGCGGACCATGGGCGCGTCGTCTCGCTGGGCGATCTCACCGAAATTCTCAATGCGATCCCGTCCTCGCGCTGGACCGATCGCGTCGGCGAGGGTCTTGGCCTGCTCGCGCGAGAAGTGGATGGTCGAAACCTACCAGCACCGGATGTGATCGAGTGGTTCGCCGAATGGTCACGCGAGGCCTGGGGCGAACAACGCGGTCTCAAGCTCCTGACAGCGCATCGGGCCAAGGGGCTCGAATTCGACGATGTTGTCATTCTCGATGGTGGGTGGGAACGCCCGTCGCGCAACGAAGATCAGGATGCGCCGCGCCGCCTGTTCTACGTCGCCATGACGCGGGCCCGCCGCAACCTGATCGTGATGAGCAACGACAATCACGAATATCTGCCCGCCCAGTCGGCCTCTATCGTGGGCCGGACGGCAAACCCGGATTTGACAGCTTTCCCAGGCCCGCGGCGCTACTATCAGTCGGCAGAGATGCGGATGGTCGATCTATCTTTCGCGGGCCGACAACGCGCAGGTCACCCCGCCCTGCGTGCAATCCTTGAAGCGAGTGTTGGAAACGCGATCTCCCTGACGCTGGAGAATGATCGCTGGTATCTAAAGGATGCTCAGGGCCGCAGCCTCGGTCGAATGTCGAAGAGCTTCGCTCCGCCGCCGAATACACGTTTTGCCCGAGGCGAAATCGCCGCAATTCTGCGCTGGCGGAAGGATAACGGCGACGAGGCCTATCACCATATGCTCAAGCGCGATGCTTGGGAGGTAGTCATACCGGAACTGGTGTTTGAGGCGGATTAATTCACCGCAACGGCTACTTTCCCACATTAGCAAAGAAAGCCATGCAGCCGAGAAGCTATTTTCGGACGCTCGCTCGCCGGAGCCAAAGGCCGGAAAATTTGACTTTTCCGGACTTTCCTTGTGAAATTGGAGCCTTCAATGGAGGTCGCCATGGGCGCACATGAGATCGTCGGCATGCTCGGCTTCGTCGCGTTTGGCGCGGCGGCGATCATTCCTGTCTTGATTGAACGCGCTCGCGACTACAAACGTCTCGCGGCTGATTTTGGTGACCTCACCGAGGAAGAATTGCAATGGCTCAAGAGCCAACCGATCTCCGGCGAGGCCTACTTCGAAGACGGCGATGACGACGCCGATGAGTAAAGGTTCGCGCGGCAAGGTCAGGGATGGACGGGCATCTGACACCTCAGTTGCCCGAAGTTGCGAACCGTCGCAATAGCCGCTGTCAGTCGGCTTCGGTGCTCGATAAACGACACATGACACCCGAAATGCATATTATCGAGCAGGCAATGCATAGCGCGTGCAGGTGCTCGATAAACCGCATGGGCGCGCGCGGTTCACACCGTGGCATACCGTTTATCGAGCACCCCCACCCCGCCGTAAGTCATTGATATTATTTGAAACTGGGGTTTATGAAATACAGCAAAACGAGCACCCCTCCGCGATCGAGATTGGTGGCCGGAAACCGACAAGAGAAGCACCGAGTTCTCTCTAGGGAATGTTCGCTACAAGTTTAGGCTCTCAGCTACGCTCGACTTCAGCCGCGACTTCCACGCGGAGGCCGGTCTCAGCGGCAAAAACCGAAAGGCGCGCCGGATCGACGTAAACCGTCAGAGACTGCCCGAGAGATAACGGCTCCTCGGCCGGAAGCGTTGCCGTGAGTTTGTTCTCGCCCAGATCCAGCGAGACGATCTGCTCCGGCCCAGTCAGTTCAATTAGATCGACCCTCCCGGTGAGGCTGAGCCCTGCCGTGATTTCGGTAGTCTTTAGTGCCTCTGGACGAATGCCGACCGTGACGCGCGTATCCGGTGCGCGGCATGGCCAGACGGTTTGAGTCGAGCCCAACTGCAGTCCTTGGGCGCAGGCGGTAGCGGGGAGCATGTTCATCGGCGGCGCGCCCATGAACTCGGCCACGAACCGGGAATTGGGTCGATTGTAGATCTCGGCAGGTGTGCCGATTTGCTCGATGCGGCCGCCATTCATCACGGCGATCCGGGTCGCGAGCGTCATCGCCTCGATTTGGTCATGGGTCACATAAACGATGGTCACGCCCAACATTTGATGAAGGCGCTTCAGCTCGCTGCGCATTTCCATCCGCAGCTTGGCGTCGAGGTTGGATAATGGTTCGTCGAACAAGAACAGCTTTGGCTCACGCACCATCGCACGCCCGATCGCCACACGCTGTCGTTGCCCGCCTGATAGATCCGCAGGTTTGCGATCCAGCAACGCTTCGATCTGCAACATCTTCGCGGCTTTTCGAACCGCCTCTTCACGGGTCGCCTTGTCGACATTGCGCATCTCGAGACCGAAGCCGATGTTCCGTGCGACCGTCAGGTTGGGGTAGAGCGCATAAGACTGAAAGACCATCGCGATATCGCGGTTCTTGGGATGAACGCCGTTCAGCGTGCGCCCATCGAGAACGACCTCGCCCGAGCTTGGCTCTGAGAGCCCCGATATGATGCTGAGCAATGTGGATTTGCCGCAGCCCGACGCGCCAAGCAGAACGAGGAACTCGCCGGTCTCCAGCGAGAGATCGATCCCTTTGAGCGTTTCCAACGCGCCGAAAGATTTTCGAATATCGTGCAGTTCGAGGGTGCTCATACGGAAACCTCCTCAGGGATGTAGCGGCGCGGAGAGCTTGAGATAGCGAGCGAAGCCGTCGCGACGGCTTGCTCCAGCGCTTTTTGTAAAATGCTGCCTTGCGAACGTGCCGCGATGAAAGCGGCATTGAACACGTCACCTGCCCCAATCGTGTCCTTCACCGTCACTTTCGGGGCACTTGCGCGAAAGGTCTGTCCGTTCTGCCGCGCGATCGCACCCTCGGGGCCGAGTTTGATCACTGCGACCCCGTCTGATTTCAAAAGGTCCGAAAGGGCGACGAGCGCCTGCTCCGGAGACTTCGTATCGGTCAGGCATGTGGCCTCGACCGCGTTCAACAGAACGATGCCGCTGCGAGCGACCCAATTCAGGGCACGTTCGCGGACCTCCTGGGTCCAACCGTCGATCGGCCACCCGGTGTCGAGCGCGACCGTGACATCCGCCCGGTCGGCCCGGTCGAAAAGGTGATCATATTCCGCACTAAGCCGCTCCGTGAGAAAGCTGCCGCACAGGACCAGCGTGCCCCCGCGCAATTTCTCCCAGTCGATCTGCGCATCTACCTCGGACCAACTCAGCTTCGGCAAGTGCCCTGTCGTGGTCAAAAAGGTGCGCTCGTCATCAGGATGGGTGATGCCAACCGAGACGGTGGTGCTCTCAGAGCACCGCGGCCAGCCCGCTGCGATGGCCCCGAAATTCGAACGCAGCCAGTCGCCAAAGTGATCGCTTCCCGTATTGGCCGCGGATTGGAAATCAAGTCCCATTGCTTGCCACGCGAGGGCGACATTTCCGGCCGCCCCGCCAACTCGCAATTCGTCGTTCGGGCATATCACCTCGGAGCCCGGTTTTGGCCACGGCGCGAGAGGGCCCATGATCAGGTCGACATTCACGTTGCCGACGGTCGCTAAAGCTGTCCCCATTCTCATTCGACCTTCGTCACTTTTGAGCAGCGAAGAGGCGTGCCGACATCAGGCACTCTAGAGGCGGCGAAATCGACCATGAACCTTTGTGCGGACGGCAAAAGCGCGAAACAGGCGGCCAAGCCGGAAGAGGTCGGGCAGACAATCGTCTCCGCTCCAGGGACAGGATCCAGCCCCGACGCGTCGAAAATCACCAAGGGCGAGTCGCTCGTTGTCAGAATGAATTCTGCAAGGCTGGTGACGTAGCCCGCCGAAGCGTCCGCATCTCGGAACATGACGACCCCGACATCCGGCGCGAGCATCTCGACCGGTCCGTGCCGCAACTGGCCGCCCTCGAGGCTGAAACAAGGAAGGCGAGAGAGCTCGGTCAAACCCAGGGCGATCGCCTCCGCAACACCTTGCTGGGTGCGACCCGATGTCACGATGGTTCGCACATCCGCAAGCTTGGCGATTGCCGGAGTGACATCCGCGGGACTGACTGCACCCATCACTTCAAGAGCCGCAGAGATATCAGATCCCAATTCGCGCAACACAGCGGCGTGAAGGGCCAGCGTCACCGTGAGCGATCGGGTTGCGGCAAAGGGAATTTCCGATCCACCTTCGCCAATCAGACAGCGGGTGAGTTTCGCAAGCGAAGAGGCCGGTTCCATGGTCAGGCCGAACGTGTCCTCGTGCGCACGCCCTTCGTCAAACCATCGTAACACTTCTGCGCTCTCACCAGATTGCGAGGTTACGATGACGCTACGCTCTGCGAGCGGCAAAGGCGCGTCCAGCTGTTCGGAAAGCGTCACAGCGATCGCATCGACCCCGACCGCGCGATAGCAGGGCTCAAGCGCGCGGCCCACAGCATGCGAGCCACCCATCCCTAAAAGGACAAGCGAGCGGTTTTTCTTGATGCTTGCCGCGATAGTCCGCGCCAGTTCGGCATTTTCCGTGATGCTGTCGCGGCTGTCCCGCATTTGGCGGGCCATCTCTGCGTAAAGAGCGTCGAGCACTTCGTTGCGAGTTTCGAGCGCGGTGGTCATCCTTTGACACCTCCGTTAGTCAGCCCAGAGATCAGGGCCCGTTGCATGAGAATGCCGATGGCGACGGGGGGCAGAGAGGCAATCACCCCCGCCGTCGCGATCAGCCCGTAATCGGAAACCCGCCCCCCAGCCAGATCAGCGATCGCGACTGTCAGGGTTTTGGCATCCTGGTTTGAAGTGAAAAGAAGCGCGTAGAAGAACTCGTCCCACGCGAGCAAAAACGCGAAGATAAGAGCTGTCGCGATTACCGGAAGCGCAAGCGGCAGGATCACGATCCGCAACATCTGATCAAGACGCGCCCCGTCGATCGCCGCTGCCTGCTCCAACTCCTGGGGGATCGGATCGAAGCCGGCCTTGAGTAGCCATGTGACGAAGGGCGCAAGGATGCTCAGATAAACAAGCGCCAGGCCGAAAACGTTGTTCAGCAACCCGAATTTCGCGAGCAGTAGATAGAGCGGCACCGAAAGTGCGACGGGCGGCAACATGTAGGTTGCGATGATACCGCCAAGGGTCCAACCGATTTGAGGATGGCGGGAGGCCGCCCAACCGGCGGGAATGCCGACCGACAGAGCTGCGAGCGTCGCCATGCCTGCAACTTTCACGCTGTTGCCCAGCGAGGCCATGAAGGCCTCGCCGACCGAGTTCTCGGCGCGGCTGAAAAGTGTCGCATAGCGGGAGAAATCGAGCGTGTCCGGCCACCAATGCAAAGGCTTTGCTGACAGATCAGCGTTGGATGACACGCTCATGATGAACAACCATGCGAGCGGCGCGAGGATGACGAGTGCAACCAGCAAGGCAGCGACATGAATGAAAATTCGAAAGGCGGGCGATTGGTGTTCCATCACCGGCCCTCCCCGGCGAGCCGCCGCATGATGAACAGATAGGCAACGGCAAGAACCGTAATCATCAGGGTAATCATGAGCGCAAGCGACGCGCCCGACCCTGCTCGCTGGAACGCAAAGGCCTCTTGGTAGACCAGGATCGACAAGCTGCGTGTCGAGTTTGCCGGTCCCCCACGGGTCATGATCCAGATAAGGTCGAAAACCTTGAACGCTTCGATCGTGCGCAGGACCAGGGCCACCATAAGCGGCCCGAGCAAGTATGGCAGAGTGACATGACGGAACCGCCGCCAGACATTTGCACCGTCGGAAATTGCCGCGGCGCGGATGTCATTCGGAATCGCCTGTAAAGCCGCCAAGGCAATAAGCGAGACGAGCGGAAAGTTCTTCCATACATCCGCAACGATCAGCGCCGCCATCGCCGAGCCTGGCTGACCGAGCCAAGAACGATAGGCGTCGATCAAACCGAGCTGCGTGAGGGCCGCGTTCAGCGCGCCATATTCGGGGTTGTAAATGAGCCGCCAGAGCGTCGCATTCACCACTGTCGGTAGCGCCCAAGGCAAGATCATCAATGCCCGCAGGAAGGTGCGACCGTAGAACTGCTGGTTGAGCAGCAGGGCGACGAGCACCCCGATCACCAACTCCATCGTGACAGACCAGACGCTGAATTTAAGGGTCGTGAAGAAGGCCGCGTGAAAATAGCTGTTCGACAGCATTTTCGTGAAATTCTGCAAACCTACGAAGTGACCGCCGCTACCGACGAGCCTAGCATCGCTCAGTGAAAGTCGGACCGTGTCGATCAGGGGCCACCCGATCACCGCCATCATCACGACAAGCAGCGGCAGCATAAGCAACCAGACACGCAAAGAGAGGCGTTCTGTGAACATGGCGTCAAGCCTTGTGGTCAGAGAGTGTATGCGCGACGGCAAATGGAGGCGCCGCAATGTCGAAGCCAGGCGGGAGGGAAATGTGCCGCACCTTGGCGCGGCACATTGAATAGCAGAGGCGAAATCAGAGGCCGCTATTTTCCGCTGCTGCCTGCAAAGCGTCTTCCGGGCTGTTGGTGCCGAGCAGAGCTTCCTGAATTGCTTGCTGAAGCGCCATCGACATCTCTTGGTAATGCGGCGTCATCGGGCGCGGATACATTACGGCGAGGCCGGTTTGGGCCGCTTGGATCAGTTCTTCCTGGCCTTTCGTGACCTCTGGGTTGTTGTAGGAGCTTGCCCAGATCGGCAGGCTCAGCTTCGCATAGGCATTCTGTTCTTTCTGCGAGGTCATGAAGGTGATGTAGTCCCAAGCCTCATCGGGGTGCTTCGACGTCGTGGTGATACCGAGGCCCATGGACCCATTCACTGCCGAAGCCTTGGAGACGCCATCGACACCGGGCGCGGGCACAACGCCGACATCCCCGGCAACCTTGCTCTCCTTCGGGTCGTTGGCGAGATTATACATGTAGGTCCAGTTGAGCGCGAAAGCCGCGTCTCCGTTCTGGAACACGTTGCGCACGTCCTCTTCCAGGAATTCCTTTGAATTGGGGTTCGTCAACCCTGCGTCGTAGGTGTCGACCATATATTGCAGAGCTTTGAGCCCACCGCCGTTCTGAAAATCGGGCGCGCCGTCTTTGATGAAATCGCCACCATATGCGCTCAGGAGTGTCGTGTAATCGCAAACGGCGGCTTCGGCCTGAGCCCAGCTCCAGGCGATCGGGTATTCGACGATTCCCGCATCCTTGATTTTCTGCGCGTCCTCTTTGAGTTCAGCCCAGGTGGCGGGAGGCGTATCGATCCCAGCCTTTTTAAGCATGGCCTTGTTGTAGAAAAGATATTTCGTATCCAGAATCCACGGCATACCATAGCTCTTGCCGTCATATTGCACGGTGGTCCAGGCACCCGGCAGGACCCCGTCCTTCATCTCGGGCGTGATCTTGTCCGTGACATCGACAAGCACGTTGTTCTGAGCGTATTCGGCGGGCCAGATAACGTCGAACAACACGACGTCATATCCACCGCCAGCGCCCATGGAGAGCACTGTCTTGTCGTGGAGCCCTTCATAGGGGACGAACTCGAGGTTCACCTTCACATCCGGATGCGCTTCCTCATAGGCAGAGGTCATCGAGCGGATGTCGTCTTCGCTATAGGCAGCCTGCGCCATGAACAGCGCGTTCAGCGTGGTTTCCGCCTGCGCTGCGCTGGCCGTGACCCCCATCAGAGCCGTCGCGGCAAGAAGGGGGGCGTGCAATGCAATTTTCATTTCTCTCTCCTGTCGGATCAGGGCGCCCGCCGCAGAATGCGGAGAGGGACCTTCGGTGGATCACATCGCCTGGAGAAAGCTCTTCGGCTATTTAGTCCAAGTGATGGACTTAATGATTGCGGCGAGCACTCTCTCCTGTCAATATCTTTTTCATGAGATCGAAAACGCCGGAAATTCGTGCCTTGTCAGGCTCCAGTGCGGGTGCCGCGGGGGTGCATAATCGACGCGTCGTCATCGACGCCATTCGCCTCAACGGGGCGCTGTCGCGTGCAGATCTTTCGCGCGCTACGCGGCTTGCGAAGCAGACTCTTTCCAACATCATCGACGAGTTGGAGAGAGACGGGCTGGTGATTGCTCGCGAGACGGTCAAGGCGGGACGCGGCAAGCCCGCAACGCCTTACGACCTTGCACCGAGTGGTGCATTTTCGATCGGGTTGCAGATTGACCGTCACGTCGCGCGCACTGTGGTGATGAACCTCGTTGGCGAGATTGTCTTGCGCCGAGGCTCCAACATTCGTCCGACCGATCCTGAAGCGGGCCTCGATCACTTGATCGAGCTAATCGCGCAAACACGCGATGATTTGGCGAAGATGCATCCAAGTGCCGCAGAGCGGACCGTAGGCATGGGGGTCGCAATGCCCGGGCCGTTTGATCCCGACCTCAAAAATCGCGCCGAAGACGAATATACCATGGCGCGCTGGCAAGACTTCCCGCTGGTGGATCGTCTCTCGACAGCCATCGGGCTGCCCGTGAGCATCCAAAACGATGCATCAGCTGCCGCGACTGCTGAGAAAATGACCGGGAAAGCGCATGGCCTTCGTCACGCAGTCTGCTTGTATCTCGGCTATGGTCTTGGCGCGGGATTGATCCTGAATCGCGAGGTCTTCGGTGGACGTCATGGGAATGCCGGCGAAATCGGTATGATCAGCGACCTTGCCTCCCAAACACCCGGCGCCGTCATGGAGCGAAGTGTGGCACTCGGTGGCTTCTGCGCGCGCTTTGGGCTTGATCATGCAGACGAGAACTTGTTCGACAAGATCGAAGATCTGCTGGCCGATCGCCGCCCCGATGTGGAAGACTGGCTTTCACAAGCCGCAGATCGCCTCTCGCATCTCGCCAAGACCCTCGAGCTGATCCTTGACCCCGAGGCGATAATTCTGTGCGGCACGTCGCCCGCAGTTCTGCTTGATAACCTGGTATCGCGCGTTAATCGAATACGGGAGACGTCTGAGGGCGGCGCCGTCGGGCTAAGGCTTCTGACGGGTCACAGTGACCCGTGGATAGTCGCTACCGGCGCGGCAGCGGAGCCTATCGGCAGAAGCTTCGACCCGAACTATTCGGCGCTCCTCAAGACTTGAGAGCTTTGCAAGCCGGCCGGTTGCGCGGGACGCCCATGCGCCTGAATATCAACAACATCATCGACGTGGCGCTCTATCGCGATCCGCCCTTCAAGGCCGAAGATCCGGGGGCAATGCTCGATCCAACCTGCGATACCTTGAGCTGGCGACCGAACTTCACGGCGGCCGCAAACGAGGATCACAAGGGCTACGCGGCGCTCCTCTCCGATGCGGCGGCAGTGCTGCAGGGCGAGAGCCGCAACGTGCCCGATATCGAGGACGGCGTGCGCGCGATGGAACGGCTGGAACGGATGATCACACAGTTGAACCTGGGGTGAGGGCCTAGCCGAAAAGATCAATCGATCGCGGAAGGTTGCGGGGGCCGGTTTGGTCAAACGCTCCTGCGTTTTCCAGCTCGATTGTCAGCACACGACTGTCTTTCGGCCATCAGTGCGACGGCTCGCGGGGCCACTGGGACAGTTACCTCCGTCGTTCGATCGGATTTGTGATTCGAGAAGGCTACCGAAAATGGAAGAAACGGTAGATCTAGAAACGCGCGCGAGAGCACGAGCGAAACTCGCTCCCGTCATCTGCCCGTGAAACTAAGCAGATGACGGGAACAGCCTTTCGGAGCCGCCACGGTGGATCAGAACTTCAGCGACATACCAAGCGAAAGGCCGTAGGTCGCGAATTTCCCGCTGCCGACACCGTCCACGAACATTTTTGCAGACGCCTGCAGACCATCCGCGTTGTCGAAGAGATAGCCGATGTCGAAACGGGCTCGCCCGCCATCTTCCTGATCGACGTAATTACGCGCCGCGCCTTTGCCATCGACATGCGACCAGATCCCAGCGAGTCCCCAGGTCAGCAGCTGGTTTTCGTCATCCGGCCGGAGCGGCATCTCGAAATCGATCCCTGCTGATACTTCGCTTTGCTGCACGGTCTGCTCAGGCACCCGGTTGGACAGATCATCGGTGTAAGACAGCTGGTGCTCCGAGACGTAGCTGACCTGCAGTCGCGGCGAATAGCTGAACCGCTCTGCCTCGTAGTTTCCTTCCAGCGCGACCAGCGAGAGAAGACGCCGCGTTTTAAAATCGTCGGTATAGGTGCCGAAAGGTGAGATCTTGTTGTTACTGTCGCCATAGAGAAGCCGACCTTCGAGAAGCAGAGACTGATCGGTGATCTGCATCACAAAGTAAGGCCCCGCGAGCCAGCCGGTCCCGGACGTTTCCACTCCGTTGCCTTCGCTTTCACGTGAATAATCGAATTGCAGCATACCACCGACGAGCAGCCCGGGGCGCAGGGTCGCATGCCCGCCTAGCACTGCAAGCGCGAAAGACGTATCGCCGGGGGCATCGTCATAGGTCGTTCGTGACCCTTCCAGCGAGAACCAGAAAGGCCCTTTGCTTCCCGTGTAGAGCGACACATTGCCAAAACCTCGCGTGACCTGCGCGTCAAAATGACCCGCCCCGTCACCGCGCAGGAAACCTGTCAGCTTGGGCTGATGTTGCACGAGATTACGAGCTCGGTTGCTTAGAAACTGCGAGATCTGCTTGCTTGCGACCGTTGAAGAGTCGATGCGTGCTGTCGCGCTCGCCGCGGCGGAGGGGTTGCCCGCCGTATCCACGGCGGCACCTGCCGCCACCGAGACGGTGACATTGCTGTTCCCGTCCGGTGTGATTGCCATCGTGAAGAGCTGCGGCCCACCGGTCAACGCTCCCTTGGAGGCGCCACTCACCGCGACATCTTCTGCGGCAAAACCAGTCACGCTTTCACCGAAATCGAAACTGACTGTGAAGGTCTCTCCCGGCATGAAGCTGGAGGGCACCCCAGAAATCGAGAGGCCCGGACCAGTGCTATCCGATGCAATGCTGAATTGCGGGGCCGCCTGGTTGCCGTTGCTTGCTGCGTCTTGAGCCACGTTGGCGGCAACGTTGACCGTGACCGTGCCGTCGCCAGAAGGCGTCACGTCGAAGCTGTAGCTCGTGCCGGAGCCCGAGAAGTTCGACACCGCGCCGCCGCTGACCGAGAGATCGCTCGCCGTGAAGCCGGAGACCGCTTCGGAGAAGCTCACGCTCACCGGGATCGGCGAGGTGTTCGTCGGCCCCGTCACTGTCGAGC
>NZ_QFBB01000022.1:0-8370 GCF_003122275.1 Thioclava sp. NG1
CCGGTAGCTCGTCAGGCTCATAACCTGAAGGTCGTAGGTTCAAATCCTACTCCCGCAACCAAATCTTCTAAGTCATAGCTATACGCTCACAGCCGCCTTCGGGCGGTCTCTTGCGTTGTGCTAAGTCCCGCAGAAGCAATGGGGAAGCAGGCGGAGTAGAATTCGACACCCCGCCCCCACGAAGGCGGGGTTTTTCATTTGTGCCATCCCTCAATCCCAGGATCGCACCCAACTCGCCATAAAGCTCAATCACATGGCCGCCGGGTGCGTCCGCGCCCGGGTGCAGAAAGATCCCCTCTATCGGGCCGCGCAGGATCGCCGTTGCCTCGCTGCGACTATCCTTGTCATTGAGCGCTGCCGTCAGATATTGCACCTTGCTGAGGTAGATCTCGGCAAGCGCCGGGTGGATGATGACGGGATCGGGCGTTGGTATCGTGGCGAGCGTGTTCCGGAGCTCGGACTTACGGGGCTTACCTCGTCTCGGAGGCCAATAGTTGACCTGCACGGACGCATAGCATCACCAACCGGGCTTCGCTCGTGGCGAGGCGAAAGACCCGTGACAGTGATATTAAGGGGCATCAGGCCACGGAGGCTTCTGTCGCGTTCTCACAGTCTAAGGCGGTAAGGAGGCGCTGACCCGGGCGCTTCGGATCTGGTACGAAAAAGGCCCGCATCGCTGCGGGCCTTTTGTAGAATCACATCGTCACTTGCGCGGCTTTTTCGGGCCGCCGGGCTTGGGCTTTCCGCTTTTTGCCGGATGCGTCCCTTTGCCGGGGCCCGCGTATTTCGCGCGAGTTTTTTTCGGTTTCGCGCCTGCGCCGCCCTCGGGCTTGCGCTTTTTCGACGGGATATCCGCTAGGGCGGCAAAGCCCGCCTCGTCATCCGGGCTCCAGCCGCTCGTCTTGGTATTGTCCGCCGGAGCGCCTTCAGTACGTGCGCCCTTGGGCGAGCCTTTGCGATGGGGCGCCTTGCCCGGGTGTTCCCCACGCTCGCCACGATGGGGCTTGCCCTGCGGTTTGTCGGCGCGCCGCTTTTTCGGCGGCGGGCCGAAATCGGGTTCACCATTGAGGGCGCGGGCCGTGATCTCGTCGGAGAGCTCGCCATCGGGACCAAGCGAGGCCGCGAACTTTGCGACGCTCTTCTCGGCAATCTCGACGAAGGTTTCGTCGTCGCGCACGCGGATCGCGCCGATGGCGGATTTCTCCAGATCGGCATGGCGGCGCAGGAGCGGCAGCAGCCAACGCGGCTCGGCTCGGTCATTGCGCCCGACCGACAGGGTGAACCAGCGGCTCGGACCGAATTCCTGACGCTCGGACTGGCCCTTGGTGTCGGGCGGCAGAAGGTCTTCGGGCGGTGCGTTGCGCGCTTGCTGCAGGCGCAGGAAGGCGGCGGCGACAGCCTCGGCCCCGTGCCTGTCGAGCAGCTTGCGCGCGAACGCCGCCTGATCCTCGGTGATCGGCTCGCGCCAATCGGGATCGGTCAGCAGGCGCTCTTCGTCGCGCGCGATGATCGACTCGGCAGAGGGCGGCACCGTCCATTCCGCGTTGATCTTGGCGAATTTCAGCAGGCGCTCGGCGCGTTTGACCATGCGAGGCGGCACGATCAGCGCGGACATCCCCTTGCGCCCGGCGCGACCCGTCCGGCCCGAACGATGCAGCAGGCTCTCTGTGTTCTGCGGCAGATCGGCATGGATCACTAGGCTCAGGTTCGGCAGGTCGATACCGCGTGCGGCGACGTCGGTCGCCACGCAGACCCGCGCCCGCCCGTCGCGCATCGCCTGCAGCGCGTGGCTGCGTTCGGCCTGTGACAGCTCGCCCGAGAGCGTCACGACCGAGAGGCCGCGATTGCCGAGACGGGCGCTGAGATGGTTCACCGCCGCGCGGGTGTTGGCGAAGACGATGGCGCTTTCGTCATGATGAAAACGCAGCAGGTTGAAGATCGCATGATCGCTGTCCGAGGCCGCGACCTTCAGCGCCTTATAGGCGATGTCGGAGTGCTGCTGCGCGGTGTTGATCGTCGAGATGCGCTGCGCGTCGTTCTGGAACTGCTCGGCCAGTTTCGCGATCATAGGCGACACGGTGGCCGAGAACAGCAGCGTGCGGCGCTCTTCCGTCGCGGAGCCAAGGATGAATTCGAGGTCTTCGCGGAAACCCAGATCGAGCATCTCGTCGGCTTCGTCGAGCACGACCGCGCGAATGTCGCCCAGGTCGAGCGCGCCGCGGCGGATATGATCGCTCAGACGGCCGGGGGTGCCGACCACGATATGGGTGCCGCGCTCGAGGGCGCGCCGTTCCTGCCGCGGATCCATGCCGCCGACGCAGGAGCTGACGATGGCGCCGGTCTTGCCATAGAGCCAGCGCAATTCCTGCATGACCTGGAAAGCGAGTTCCCGCGTGGGGGCCACGACGAGTGCAAGCGGCGTGCCGGCCGGGCCGAAGCTTTCGGCCTCGCCCAGAAGGGTCGGCGCGATCGCGAGACCGAAGCCGACCGTTTTGCCCGAGCCGGTCTGGGCAGAGACCAGCAGGTCCTTGCCCGCCAGCGCGGGATCGGTCACCGCGTCCTGCACGGGAGTGAGAGTGTCGTAGCCGCGCTCGGCGAGCGCTGCGGAAAGGGAGGGGATCATCGGAAAGTCGTCCAAGCAATGACGTAAGGGACGGGCCGCTCTGCTTCTGGCAGCCCGTGCGGAAGGCGCCTGCATAACGGTCCTTGCGGCAAATGTATATTGCCTATTTCGCGAATCCGGCCCTGAGAGGCAAGAATCCTTGGTCAGGCGAGGACTTGCAGCACCACTGCCGAGGCGTAGATCGCGACCAGAAGCAGGCTCTCGATCCCGATCCGGGCCGGCCCGTCCTTCTGCCGCAGGATCAACCCGCCGAGCAACACGCCCGTCATCATCAGTCCCGTCGCCAGCCAGTACAGATCCGGCATCGAGACTGCGTGGTAGAGCGAACCCTCGCGATACGCCCCGTCCGAGAAGACTAGGAACAGCGTGTCGAAGGTGTTGCCGCCGATAATGCCGCCGATTGCCAGTTGCAGTGCGCCGCGGCGGACCGCCGTCAGCGTCGTCACCAGTTCCGGCAGCGATGTTACCACCGCCGTCAGCAATGCGCCTACCAGCGAGGAGCTGAGGTCGAAACGTGTGACGAATTCCCGCCCTGCTTGCGAAATGACCCAGCCGCTGAGGCCCATGACGACGACGAGGCCGACGAAGACGAGGATCGGCCCGCGTGGTGAACGGTTCCTCTCTTCTTCGTCCTCGGGCTCGTCATGGCGGGTCTCGCGGGTTTCGACCGGTTTCCACATCGGCGTTTCCGACACCTGGGCTGCGAGCTTGGTACCGCCGAGATAGGCGAGAAACAGGATCACCGAGGCCGGGCTGATGCCCCAGATCGCGTAATCGGGCGCGGCGGTCGCGGCGAGCGGGATCGACAGCAGCACGATCAGCATCACCGCCTGAAACAGGTTGGCAGGCTCCGCCGCCGAATGTTCGAGATTGGCCCGCCGGTGCAGCATGTCGGCCAGCGCCAGAAAGAAGGTCTGCGCGGCGATCCCGCCTACGGCGTTTGAGAAGGCGAAACTCGCGTCCCCTTGTGCGGCTACCGAGACGGAGACGACGATCCCCGACAGCGAAGTCGCGGCGCCCAGAACGATCCCGCCCGCCAGCGCCTCGCCGATGCGGGTGCGATCCGCGATCACGTCGGCCAGCCCGGTCGCCTTGATCGAGGAGATGACGACGATCAACCCCGCAAGGGTGAAAGCGCCAAGCAGAAGAGGGGTCGAGAGTGAGGCGATCATCCAGGCTCCGGGGTCACTGTTCGAAAGGCAACCGCGCAATGCGCTCACGGTTCCGTTATGCGGTGCGACGGACGGGCACATTCGTGTGGGGTCGAGGAGTCGACATGCCCGCCAGAGACGTTAGGGTCGGCGCGAGACGAGTAGCGCGCGCGGGAGGACAAGCATGTTTATCGGATTGGATCTGGGCACCTCGGGGCTGAAGGGCCTCTTGATAGACGATGCGCAGCGCGTGGTGGCCGAGGCGACGCATCCCCTCACCGTTTCGCGCCCCCATGAAGGCTGGTCGGAACAGAATCCCGCCGAATGGGTCGCGGCGATGGAGGCGGTGCTGGGCACGCTCGCGCAGCATGACCTCTCGGCGGTGCGCGGTATCGGACTTTCCGGGCATATGCATGGTGCGACGCTGCTGGATGCGCAGGACGCGGTGCTGCGGCCCTGCATCCTGTGGAACGACACTCGCGCCTACCGCGAGGCGGCGTCCCTCGACGCCGACCCGCAGTTCCGCGAAATCAGCGGTAATATCGTCTTCCCCGGCTTCACCGCACCGAAGCTGGTCTGGCTTGCGAAGCAAGAGCCTGAAATCTTCGCGAAGGTGGCGAAGGTACTGTTGCCGAAGGATTACCTGCGGCTCTGGCTGACCGGGGAACATGCCTCGGAGATGTCCGATTCCGCCGGAACCAGCTGGCTCGATACTGGTGCGCGTGACTGGTCGGACGCGCTTCTGTCGGCGACGGGGATGCGGCGCGAGCAGATGCCGCGTCTCGTCGAAGGCTCGGACGTGTCGGGCACGCTGCGCCCGCAGGTCGCGGCACGCTTCGGCCTCCCGGACGGTGTCGTCGTGGCCGGTGGCGGTGGCGACAACGCGGCTTCGGGCGTTGGCGTCGGCGTCGTGGCGGCCGGACAGGCCTTTGTCTCGCTCGGCACTTCGGGGGTGCTTTTCGCCGCGGACGACGGCTATCGGCCCGATGCGGCGAGCGCCGTGCACAGCTTCTGTCACGCCCTGCCTCAGACATGGCACCAGATGGGCGTGGTGCTGGCCGCGACCGACGCGCTGAACTGGTATGCGCGGCTTCTGGAGAGCGACGCCAAGCAACTGACCGAGGGCCTCGGCCCGTTGCGGGCGCCGGGCAAGGCGCGCTTCCTGCCCTATCTCGGCGGCGAGCGCACGCCGCTGAACGACGCGGCGATCCGTGGGGCCTTCATCGGGCTTGAGCATGCGACCGATCGGGCGGCGACGACGCGGGCCGTGCTGGAAGGCGTGAGTTTCGCGCTTCGCGATTGTCGCGACGCGCTGGCTGGGACCGGGACGCGGATCGAGACGCTGCTTGGTGTCGGCGGCGGGACGCGTTCGCGTTATTGGTGTGAGGCAATCGCGACGGCGCTCGATACGCCGGTGACCCTGCCGGTGGCGGGCGACTACGGCGGCGCCTTCGGGGCGGCACGGCTCGGCATGATGGCGGCGACCGGCGGCGGGTTGGAACTCGCACGCCCGCCCGAGATTGCCGCGACGATCGAGCCGGTGCCCGCGTTGCGCGCGGCGTTCGACGAGGGCTATGAGCGATATCGTCAAGCCGGTGCCGCGCTGAGCGGTTTGACCTGACCCTGCGCGCCGCGCCTTTTCCGCTGGCGTGGATTTCGCGGGCTCAGCCCGAGAACTGCAGGCGAATTCGGTTCACGTATTCCTTGCCGGGTTGCAGGATCGCGGACGGGTACTCGGGGTGATTGGGCGCATCGGGCCACGCCTGCGGCTCCAGACAGATCGCGTTGAAGCTATCACCCGATGGCGAAGTGTAGACCTGCAAGCCGGGCTGGTTGCTCAGCATCGTCATGCTGCGCCCCGAGGCCGGATCGTTCAGTGCCGCAATCTCGCGCATGGCGCCGGGACGCAGACAGAAGTTGTGATCGAAGCCTGCGCCATCCGGTCCCGGCACCGGGGCCGAATCGCGAAAGTCGAACCGGGTGCCTGCGACATCGCGCGGGGCGCCGACAGGCAATGATTCGGAATCGATCTCCAGCACCTGATCGGCGTTGATCTTCAGCCGGTGATCGGCGATCGAGCCACCGCCGGCGAGGTTGAAATACCCGTGCGAGGTCAGCGAGACCGGGCAGGCCCGATCACAGCGCGCGCGATAGGTGATCGTCAGAGTGGCAGGGTCCGATAGCGCAAAGCTCGCCTCAGCCACGAGATTGCCGGGAAATCCCTGATCGCCGTCGCGGCTTTCGAGCCGCAGCGCCACCGCGTTGATCCAATGCGCGACGACCGTCCAGTCGCGCTGGTCGAAGCCCTGACCGCCGCCGTGAAGGCAGTTTCCGTTCTCGTTCGTATCAAGCTGGAACTGCTCGCCATCAAGCGTGAAGCGGCCGCCGGCGATGCGGTTGGAGTAGCGCCCGATTGTTGCGCCGTGGAAGCTGCGTGCGGTCTCTCCGGGATCGGGGCCGATAAGAATCTCGACCGGGCCGTCGGCGCCTGGCAGGACCAAACTTGTCAGTCGTGCGCCTTTCGGGTCGATGCGGACCCGCATCCCCGAAGCAAGCCCGATCTCCAGTTCTGTTTCATGATCGAACATGCTCTTGTCCCGTCCGGTTGCCGATAAGGCTTGCCTTACGTAAGCCTCTTCGCACGTCACGACTTTAACCTCGATCAATCCCATAGGCGAGTTAGCTACATCGTCAGTTTTCTGCCCGTCAAACGTGCTGAACGCCCCGAGTCTCACCATACAGCAACGCTGGCGTTCCTTAAAAGTTTCGTGATCGGTGCGGAGAATTTGGGGGCGAGGCCTTTTCACGCTCGATTATGCGCGAAAATTGTCTATAATCATCAATAACGAAAAATATCGCGCCTAATGGTGCAGATGCGATGGGCGTTAGGAGTGCGCAGAATGTCACAGGCAGTAGACCTCTTCGTGATCGGCGGCGGCGTGAACGGCTGCGGGATCGCGCGCGACGCGGCAGGGCGTGGCCTCAGGGTGCGTCTGGCCGAGATGGGCGACCTCGCGCAGGCGACCTCCTCGGCCTCCACCAAGTTATTCCATGGCGGGCTGCGCTATCTCGAGTATCTCGAGATCAAACTGGTGCGCGAGGCACTGTCCGAGCGCGAGGTGCTGATCCGCGCGATGCCGCACATCTCCTGGCCGATGCGTTTCGTGCTGCCCTACAGCGCCGACATGCGTTTCGAGAGCGATACGCCGGTCTCGAAGATGCTCTCGACCGTGATGCCGTGGATGAGGGGCAAGCGCCCGTCCTGGATGATCCGCTCGGGGCTGTTCCTCTACGATCATCTGGGCGGGCAGGGGCTCTTGCCAGGTACGAAGCGACTCGATCTGCGCAACACGCCCGAAGGCGCGCCGCTGAAGGATCAATTCGCTCATGCCTTCGAATATTCCGACGGCTGGGTGCAGGACGCCCGGCTCGTCGTGCTCAATGCGCGCGACGCCGAGGCGCATGGCGCCGACATTCGTGTGCAGACGAGGGTCGTCGAGGCGCATCGCGACGGCGGTCATTGGGTGATCGCCACCGAGGGGCCGAACGGGCGCGAGGAGCATTTGGCCCGCGCCGTGGTCAATGCGGGCGGCCCGTGGGTCGAGCAGATCCTGAAAGGTACGATGGGCAGCGCCAGCCGCGAGCATATCCGCCTCGTGCGCGGTAGCCATATCGTGACCCGCAAGCTCTATGATCACGATAAATGCTACTTCTTCCAAGGCACCGACGGGCGGATCATCTTCGCGATCCCCTACGAGCAGGACTTCACCCTGATCGGCACGACCGAGGCCGCGCATGAGGATTCGCCGCTCGCCGCCGAATGCACCGAAGCCGAGCGCGATTACCTGTGCGAATTCGCCTCCGAGTATTTCAAGCAGGAAGTTACGCCCGACGATGTCGTCTGGACCTATTCCGGCGTGCGCCCACTCTATGAGGACGGCGCGAGTTCTGCGACCGCGGCGACGCGCGAATACGTGCTCTCGCTCGATGCCCCGACGGGCCAGCCGGCGGCGCTGCATGTATTCGGGGGCAAGATCACCACCTATCGTCGTCTGGCCGAGGATGCGCTGGCCAAGCTGCGCCCGCATCTGCCCGGGATGGGCGGGCCGTGGACGAAAGACGCGCGTCTCCCGGGCGGCGATTTCGCCCCCGAAGAGGTCGAGGCCAAGATCGCCAAGCTCTCGCAGGACTACCCCTTCGTGGATCGCAAATGGGCCGAGCGGATGATCCGTCATTATGGCACCGAGGCGTGGGACATCTTCGGCGATGCCAAGGCGCTGGCCGATCTGGGCCGCGATTTCGGCGGTACGCTTACCGAGGCCGAGCTGCGCTGGCTCGTCGAGAAGGAATGGGCCCGCAAGGTCGAGGACGTGATCTGGCGGCGTACCAAGCTGGGCTTGCGGCTCGATGCCGATCAGGTCAACTCTGTCGCCGCGTGGCTGGAGGAGCACGCGGCCTGAGGCGCGAAACGGGAGGACTTCATGACCCATATTCTGGCAATCGACCAAGGCACCACGTCGTCGCGGGCGATCGTTTTTGACGGCGCGCTGCGCCCGGTGGCGAGCGCGCAGCAGGAATTCACGCAGCATTTCCCGC
>NZ_QFBB01000015.1:0-31234 GCF_003122275.1 Thioclava sp. NG1
TGCCATGCGATCGCGACTCCCAGCGCCGCTGCAAGAGCGACGAGCGAGACGCGAGATTTGCCCGTGAACAATGGATTACGCATTTCATCTTCCTCCACTTTGATGACGCATGGAACCCGCGTCGATCAGAGAAAATCACAGGAGAAGAGAGCGAACTTTGATTCCTATCAATATGATGAATATTTCTATCTAACCGCGTCACAGACCGACTCCGTGCTTCTCGATCCTCGTCTGCCACGATCGAGGTTGCGACCGCACTTCATGGATTTCGGCGGCAAGTTCCGGGCAATTTGGCGCCTGAGCGACGACCGGCTTTCAAGACCTGAGCGACGACCAGAAAGTCTCTTCCGCGAGGTTGTAATTGCCTTGCAGGCGCATCGCCTTGATTTGCAATTCGCAGACCGGAAGTTCCGTGGAGAGATCGACCAGATGTCCCGCCGTGATCGGCTCCAGCGCGAGCGATTCCGGGACCCACGCGACCCCCATGCCGATCACCGCCATCTCGACCGCCGCCAGCGTCAGTGCCGTCTCGACCTTGGGCGCATAGCGGATCGCCGGGCTGAGATAGGGCAGGATACTGCGCTCCATCACTTGGCCGAAGAAAACGTCCGAGGGGTAGGCGATGTAAGGCGTCTCGACGGGACCGGCGCCCTCGGGCGCGGCTTTCGGCAGGCTGGAGTTGAAGACCGGGATCAGCCGGTCGGTGCCGATCGTGATCTCCTCGAGAAAATCGGCACGGGCGTCGTCTCTTTCGTCCGGCGTGCGGTAGACGATCGCGACATTGGCCTGCCGCGAGAGCAGTAGCCCCGTGCAGGCGTCGAGATTGGCCGAGCGTAGGCGGACATATATCCCCTCGCGCTCTGTCGGCATCTTGCGCAGGATCGATGGTATATGCCCGGTGGTCAGCGAGTGCTGGCAGGCGATCACCACGCGGTTGCTTGCCACGCTGTCGCCGCGCCGCAGATCGGCGACGAGCTGACGCAGCCCGTTCGACAGCTGCATGATTTGCTCTCGCTGTGCCCGCGTCGTCGGCTTGAGACGGATCGGCTTGTGCGAGCGGTCGAACAATTCGACGCCGACGAAATCCTCGATCTGCTTAATTCGGCGCGAGAATGCGGATTGCGTGAGCATCCTGCGCTCGGCTGCGCCGCTGAAAGATCCCGTATCCTCGATCGCGAGGATGTCTTCGAGCCATTCCAGTCGCATATCGCCCCTAACTTGCAAGAAGTGCAAAACATATCAAGAATTTCGAATTTGCATAGGGGATTGATCTGCGCAACGCTCGATACAGACAAGTTACCCAAGGAACTCCATATGCATCTCGCTCGCTTTCCCCGCGTTCACCTGGCGCATCTGCCGACCCCTCTCGAAAAGCTTGATCGCCTCTCGAAAGAGCTGGGCGGGCCGGAAATCTGGATAAAGCGGGACGACTGCACGGGCCTGTCGACCGGAGGCAACAAGACGCGCAAGCTGGAATTTCTGATGGCCGAGGCGCAGGCGATGGGCGCCGATACCGTGATGACCCAGGGCGCGACCCAGTCGAACCACGCACGCCAGACGGCGGCGGCTGCGGCGAAGCTTGGGATGGCCTGCCATATCCTGCTTGAGGATCGCACCGGCTCGAACGACGCCAATTACAACGAGAACGGCAACGTGCTTCTCGACCATCTGCATGGGGCGACGACGTCGAAACGGGCGGGCGGCAAGGACATGCAGGCCGAGATGGAGGCGGTCGCCGAGAAGCTGCGCGGCGAGGGCCGGACGGTCTACGTCATTCCCGGCGGTGGCTCCAACGCGACCGGCGCGCTCGGCTATGTGAACTGCGCCTTCGAACTGGTCGGGCAGGCGAATGACCGCGGGCTGGTGATCGACCATATCGCGACGGCGACCGGCTCGGCGGGCACGCAGGCCGGGCTGATCACCGGACTCAAGGCGATCAATGCCGGGATCCCGCTGACGGGGTTCGGGGTGCGCGCGCCGAAGGACAAGCAGGAGGCCAATGTCTTCGCGTTGGCGCAGAAGACCGCCGAGAAGCTGGGCTGCCCCGGTGTGGTGGCCCGCGCGGACGTGGTGGCCGATTGCAGCTATGTCGGCGAGGGCTACGGCATCCCGCGAGAGGATACGCTGGAGGCGATCCGCATGTTCGCGCAGCTCGAAGGGATCCTTCTCGATCCGGTCTATTCCGGCAAGGGCGCGGCCGGGCTGATCGACTATTGCCGCAAGGGGCATTTCAAGAAAGGCGAGCGCGTGGTCTTCCTGCATACCGGCGGCGCCGCGGCGCTGTTCGGCTACGAGACCGTCTTTGCCGAGGCCAACAAAGCCCTCGTGGTGGCCTGAGATCATGATCCGGCCGCGCTTCTCCAAGAGCTTCACCCAGCAGCCCCCGATCCCCGAGGAGGGGATCGAGGCGGCCGTGGCGGTGATGCGCTCGGGGCGGCTGCATCGCTACAACCATGCACCCGGCGAGGCGAGCGAGGTGGTGGAGCTGGAGCGCGAATACGCGCAATGGCAGGGCGCGCGCTATTGCCTCGCGGTGGCTTCGGGCGGACAGGCGATGCAGATCGCCCTGCGCGCCGCGGGGGTGATGCCGGGCGATCGCGTGCTGACCAACGCCTTCACGCTCGCCCCGGTGCCGGGCGCGATCGCGGCGGTGGGGGGCGTCCCGGTTCTGGTCGAGATCACCGAGGATCTGGTGCTCGACCTCGAAGCGCTGGCGACGAGGGCTGCGCAAAGCGGTGCGCGGCACCTTCTGCTGTCGCATATGCGCGGTCACCTGTGCGACATGGACCGTCTGATGGAGATCGCGACGGCGCATGGGCTGACCGTGATCGAGGATTGCGCCCACACGATGGGGGCGCGGTGGAACGGTCGGTTGTCCGGCTCTTTCGGGCTGGCGGGGTGTTTCAGCACCCAGACCTACAAGCACATGAATTCCGGCGAGGGAGGCTTGCTGACCTCGGATGACGCCGAATTCATGGCGCGCGCGACGGTCCTGTCGGGCTCCTACATGAACTACGAGAGCCATGGGGCAGGGCCCGCGCCCGAGATCTACGACAAGATCCGGCTGGAGACGCCCAACATGTCCGCCCGGATGGACAATCTGCGCGCGGCGATCCTGCGCCCGCAGCTTCGCCAGCTGGAACAGAGTGTTGCCGCGTGGAACGCGCGCTACGATCTGGTGGCCGATGGGCTGACGCGCTCGCCCGCGATCTGCCTGCCGCGTCGACCGAAGGCGGAATTCTATGTCGGCTCCTCGATCCAGTTTCGGGTGCCCGGCCTTGCGCCTTCCGAGGCCGAGGTCCTGATCGCGCGGCTTGCGGAGGCGGGGGGCGAGGTGAAATGGTTCGGGGCCGATCAGCCCCGGGGCTTCACCTCCGATCATCGCAGCTGGCGCTACGTCGCCGCGCAGGAGCTGCCCCAGACCGATGCGGTTCTCGCTAGCCTCTTCGATATGCGCCTGCCGCTGACGTTCAGCCTCGAGGATTGCGCGCATCTCGCAGGTCACATCGTCGATGCAGTCGAGAGCGTCCGCGCCAGGGTGAGCGCATGATGCGGCGGGTCGGAATTCTGGGCGGCATGGGACCGGAGGCGACGATCCTGGTTATGCAGAAGGTTCTGGCCAGCGTGACGGCGCGCGACGATGCCGATCATGTGCCGCTGATCGTGGATCAGAACCCGCAGGTCCCCTCGCGTATCCGCCACCTGATCGAAGGTACGGGCGAAGATCCGGGCCCGGGTCTCGCCGACATGGCGCGCCGGCTGGTGGCAGGCGGGGCGCAGGCTCTCGCGATCCCCTGCAACACCGCGCATCACTACCTGCCCGCGATCCGCGCGGCGGTCGACGTGCCGGTGCTCGACATGGTGGAGCTGTCGGTTGCCCGGGCCGCACGCTTGGCCGGGCAGGGTGGTAGGGTCGGCGTTCTTGGCTCACCCGCGCTGCGCAAGGTGAAACTCTTCGATTCAGCCGCAGCGCGACACGGGCTGGACCTGCGCTACAGCGAGGCGGAAGACGATCTTCTGGCTGCGATCCGCCAGATCAAGGCGGACGGCCCGCAACCGGGCGCGCGCGAAAAACTGGCGGCCGCCTCGAGCGCGTTGTTCGAGCGCGGCGCAACTGTGCAGATGATCGCCTGCACCGAATTTTCGCTTATTCCGGAGGCAGTCTGTCCCCGGGCGGACGTATTTGACACGCTCGACGAGCTGGTCAGTGCTATCGTCGCCTTTGCGACCGCACCGGCGGAGGGGCACAGCGATAGTGGAACGCGATAACCATCAAAGCGAGAGATACATCTCGCAATGTTACCAACGGAGGTTCTGACATGAACAAATTCAACAAGATGATGATGACGGCGGCGGCCGCGCTGACGCTCTCGACGTCCGCGCTCTGGGCCGAGACGATGACGATCGGGACGTTCAGCGATCCGACCCCGATGAACGCCGCGCGCGCCGAAAAGGCTTTCGAGAAGGCCACCGGCTGGACGATCGAATGGCGGGTGTTCAACTCGGGCACCGACGTGATCGCAGCCATGGCCTCGGGTGATGTCGAGGTCGCGGAACTTGGCTCCTCGCCGCTGGCGATCGCCGCGAGCCAGGGCGTCGACCTGCAAATGTTCATGGTGTCCTACGCGATCGGCGATTCCGAGAGCCTGATCGCGCATAACGGCTCGGGCATCAAATCGCTGGAAGATCTGAAGGGCAAGCGCGTCGCGGTGCCGGTGGGCTCCACCGCGCATTACTCGCTGATGGGCGCGATTTCCCATGCCGGGATGAAGGAATCCGATCTGACCATCATCTCGATGCCGCCGGACCAGATCGCCGCCGCATGGGATCAGGGCACGATCGACGCCGCTTTCATCTGGCCGCCGGTGCAGACAAATATCCTCGAGACCGGCAGCCGTATCGTGAGCGCCGCCCAAACCGCGAAATGGGGCTATCCGACCTTCAACGCATGGACCGTGAACACCAAGTTCGCCGAGTCCCACGAGAAGGAAATGGTGGCCTTCGCCAAGGCGATGAACGCGGCGAACAAGGCCTATCTGGACGATCCCTCGGCCTGGACGCCCGATAACGAGAAGGTCAAGGAGATCGCCAGCGTGACCGGCGCGGGCGCCGACCAGATCCCCGGCATTCTCAAGGGCTACACCTTCGTGCCGCTGTCCGAACAGGTCAGCGACACCTGGCTTGGCAATGCCGCGAACATCATGAAATCGACCGCGGAATTCCTGAAATCCGCGGGCCGCATCGACAGTGTCGCCGACGATTACTCGGCCTTCGTGAATACGAAGATCGCCGAAGACGCCCTGAAGTGAAACAGTCTTTCCTGCCCGGGTATACGATCCGGGCAGGACCAAGAAACCGAGAGGGAGCAGCGACGTGGGATTAAATGTCGAGGACGTATCGGTCGTCTATCCAGCGGCGGATGGTCGCCCGCCCGTCGAGGCCTTGAGCCGGATCAACCTGACAATCGAGGACGATGAATTCGTCGTGGCGCTCGGCGCATCGGGGTGTGGGAAATCCACGCTTCTCAACCTGATCGCGGGGTTTCTGTCGCCGTCCTCGGGGGCGCTGATGCTCGATGGCGAGCAGGTCTCCGGCCCGGGCGCGGACCGCGCGGTGGTGTTTCAGAAACACGCGCTCCTGCCGTGGCTGAACGTTTTGGACAACGTGGCTTTCGGCCTGCAGATTCAGGGCGTCGCCGAGGCCGAGCGCAAGAAGGTCGCCAACAGGTTCCTGAGCATGCTCGGGCTCGACGGGTTTCAGGGCGCGCCGGTGTACTCGCTTTCCGGCGGGATGCAGCAGCGCGTCGGCATCGCCCGCGCGCTTACCTGCGATCCGCGCGTTCTGCTGATGGACGAGCCGCTGGGCGCGCTCGACGCGCTGACCCGCGAAAAGGCGCAGGAACTGATCCTGAACATCTGGAACGACACCCATAAATCGGTCTTCTTCATCACGCATAGCGTGGAGGAAGCCCTGTTCATGGGCACCAAGCTGGTGGTCATGTCGCCGCGCCCGGGGCGGATCACCCACGTATTCGACCTGCCGTTCTCGCGGCAGTTTCTCGATGGGATGCCCGCCCGACAGGTGAAGGCCTCCCCGAAATTCATCGAACTTCGCGAAGAAGTCCTGAAGATCATCTTCGCCGACGAAGAGGCCGCGGCATGACGGAGCAAACAACTCAAACCCCGACGAAACCGCCCGGACTGTGGGCGCGGATTTCCCGCTCGCGCGCGACCAAGCCCGGTCAGACCTACGGCGTCCCGGGGCAGGGCAATACGCTGTGGCTCTCGATTGGCTCGATCCTGTTTTTCTTCTTCGTCTGGTGGCTCGTGACCTTCATGGGCTGGGTGAAGCCGCTCTTCGTGCCCTCGCCGATGGCGATCGTGTCGAAGTTTCTCTCGGTCTGGAGCGACGGCTATACTGGCACCTCGTTTCTCGATCACGTAGTGATTTCGACCGTGCGAGTCTTCGGCGCCTTCCTGCTGGCTTGCGTGATCGGGATTCCGTTGGGACTCGCGATGGGGATGAGCCCGATCATGCGCGGCATTTTCGACCCGCCGATCGAGTTCTACCGGCCGATTCCGCCGCTCGCCTACCTGCCGCTGATGATCATCTGGTTCGGCATCGGCGAGACCTCCAAGGTCCTGCTGATCTTCCTGTCGGTCTTCGCGCCGGTCGTGCTGGGGGCGCGCTCTGGCGTGAAATCCGCCGCGATCGAGCAGATCCACGCCGCCTATTCCTTCGGTGCGACACGCTGGCAGGTGATGCGCCATGTCATCATGCCCTCCGCGATGCCGGAGATCCTGACGGCGATGCGGATCGGGGTCGGCTTCGGCTGGACCACGCTGGTCGCCGCGGAGATGGTCGCCTCGACCAAGGGGCTTGGCTACATGGTGCTCTCCGCCAGCCAGTTCCTGCAGACACCGGTCGTGATCATGGGGATCTTCGTGATCGCCGCGATCGCCTTCGCTTTCGATCTCTTGATGCGCTTCGTCGAGCGTCGCCTCGTGCCCTGGAAGGGCAGAATGTAACGGGAAGAACCACCATGATCTACTTGAAGAAAGCCGTCCGGACAGCCGAGGCGGATCAGGAAGGCGTGCATGACATCGTCTCGAAGATGCTGGCGAAGATCGCGGCCGGCGGCGAGGACGCGGCGCGTCACTATGCAAGAGAACTCGACAAATGGACCGGCGAGATCGTCGTCACCCCGGAGCAGCGCGCCGCCGCCAGCGCCGCCGTGCCCGAGCAGCTCAAGGCCGATATCCAGTTTGCCCATAACAACGTGCGCCGCTTCGCCGAGGCGCAGCGCGCGACGGTCACCGATTGCACGATCGAGATACTTCCGGGCCTGACCGCCGGGCAGAAGCAGATCCCGGTCTCGGCCACCGGTTGCTACGTGCCCGGCGGGCGCTACAGCCACGTTGCCAGCGCGATCATGACGATCACCACTGCCAAGGTCGCGGGCGTGCCCCACATCACCGCCTGTTCGCCGCCGCGGCCCGGTCTCGGCATCCCGCCCGCGATCCTCTACGCGATGGACCTGTGCGGCGCCGACGTGATCCTTTCGATGGGCGGCGTGCAGGGGGTGGCCGCGATGGCCAATGGTCTGTTCGGCCTGCCCAAGGCGGATATCCTCGTCGGACCCGGCAACCAATATGTCGCTGAGGCCAAGCGGATCCTCTTCGGCCAGATCGGCATCGACATGTTCGCTGGCCCCACCGACAGCATGGTGATCGCCGATGCCACGGCGGATCCCGAGATGGTCGCCTATGATCTGGTGGGGCAGGCGGAGCATGGCTACAACTCGCCCGTCTGGCTCGTCACCTCCGATCGCGCTCTGGCCGATCAGGTCATGCGCCTCGTGCCGGAGCTGATAGAGACCCTGCCGGAACTCAATCGCCACAGCGCGAAAGCGTCCTGGGCGGATTTCGCGGAAGTCATCCTGTGCGACGGCGCCGAGGAGATGGCGCGGTTCGCCGATCAACTCGCGCCCGAGCATCTGCACGTGCAGTGTCGGGATCTCGACTGGTGGCTGGCCCGGCTGAAATCCTACGGCTCGCTGTTTCTCGGCGAAGAGACGACCGTAGCCTTCGGTGACAAGACATCGGGCCCCAATCATGTGCTGCCGACCTCTGGGGCCGCGCGCTACACTGGCGGGCTCTCGGTGCACAAGTTCATGAAGACGATCACCTGGCAGCGCGCCACTCGCGAGGCGGCCCGACCGCTCGCGGAGGCGACGGCACGAATCTCGCGGCTCGAAGGGATGGAGGGGCATGCGCGGTCCGCCGATATCCGGCTCTCCAAGTTCTTCCCCGAGGAACATTTCGACCTGCGTCCGGCGCAGGTCCAGGGCTGACGCGGAGCGCGGACGGAGAAGGGAGGCAGGGATGCCGGAATTGTCCTTCACCCGGGCAGGCAACGGGCCGCCCCTCGTCCTCGTGCACGGCTATCTCGGCGGCAGCGCAATGTGGAACGCGCAGCTTGCGCATTTCAGCCCGTTCCGCGATGTCATATGTCCCGATCTCGCGGGGTTCGGGGCAAGCGCAGCGCTGGAGGCGCCCGAGAGCATCGAAGGTCACGCGCGCATGGTGCTCGGACTTCTCGACCGGCTCGAGGTCGAGCGCTTCGATCTTCTCGGCCATTCGATGGGCGGCATGGTCGTGCAGGAGATGATCCGGCTGGCCCCCACGCGCATCCGCAAGCTGATACTCTACGGCACCGGGCCGCGCGGCGTGATGCCGGGCCGGTTCGAGACGATCGCGCAATCCCGTGAACGGCTTCTGCGCGACGGGGTGCCCGCGACCGCGCGGCGGATCGCGGCGACATGGTTCCGGCAGGGAGAGGCGGCGGAGGGATTTCCGCTCTGCCTGTCGCTCGGGCAGAAGGCGCGCCAGCAGGCCGCACTCGCAAGCCTCACGGCCTGGGAAGCTTGGGATGGCACGCCCGCTCTTGGCGCGATCGCAAGCCCGACCCTCGTCCTTTGGGGCAGCCGCGACCGCTCCTATGACTGGACGCAGCCCGAAGCGCTCTGGCGCGGCATCCCGGGGGCGGATCTCGCCGTGATGCCCGGCTGCGCGCATAACGTTCACATGGAGAAACCGGACCGGTTCAACAGGCTGGTCGGCGATTTCCTCGATGCGGCAGACTTTTAGCAGGACGCTGAAATCGCCGCGCCGCGACGGGAAGCCGGAAAACAGAAAGCCCAGAGCGAACTCTGGGCTTTGATCTTTGAAATCAATCTCTTGCGAGAACTTTGGCTGCCGGCGGTAAGGAGTTGATCGGTCTTGCCTTCATGCTTAAAGCATTGAATACGTTGCGGTTTGTCTGCGTGGCCTCGTGGTTTTTGCTACATCAGGGTGTTCCGGGGCTAGATATTCGAATTCGGCGCGGCAGGGAATTTTTCGGTAGTCCGCACAGGTGATTAAGCCAATAAATCTCCCGGGTTGATAGAAGGGTCAGCCTAGCGATTTCACCGTCGCCCGCAGCAGGAGCACCCCGCCGCTACCGTGGCCGGATTTTACTCCGCCGTTGACAAGGCCCGGATGCGCGCAATGATCGCCGCTCAGGACAATACCTCCGACACGCTGACCGAGCTGATCCAAACCTCGCGCAGCCTGCGGCAGGACGAAATCACCGAGGAGATCGTGGAGCTTGCCACCGCAAGCCTGCCGGTTCGGTAATCGAGGAGGAGCCGATGTCGGAGACAATCGAAGGGGAACGCGCCAAACCCCAGCCCGCCGATGACGTGGCGCGCGAGGTCGATCTGCCGTGGTGCGAGCCCAAGCCCAGCCACGAGGATGTCCGCGCCCCCGATCTGACCCGCGAGATCATGGCGCATCCGAATTACTTGCAGGCCGATGAGGATGTCGATTTCCTCAACCGCGACGACATGCGCGGCGCGCGCCTGCAGCTCGATTACCAGAAGGCCGAGACGCTGCTGCGCGAACAGGGCATCGCCCATTCGATCGTGGTCTTCGGCGGCACCCGGATCCCCGAACCGCAAGCCGCGCATGAGAAGCTGGCCGAGATGGAGGCCCGCAGCGCCGCCGATCCGGGCAATGACGAGCTGACGCGACGCGTCGAGATTGCCAGACGCGTCGCCGCGAAAAGTCGCTATTACGACGTCGCCCGCGCCTTCGGCCGGATCGTCGGCGCGCGCGAGGGCCCGCATGGCAACCGGCTGGTGATCGTCACCGGCGGCGGGCCGGGGATGATGGAGGCCGCCAATCGCGGCGCCTATGATGCGGGCGCGCGCACGGTGGGGCTCAATATTACGCTCCCGCACGAGCAATTCCCCAACCCCTACATCACGCCCGGCCTGTGTTTCCGCTTCCGCTATTTCGCCCTGCGCAAGCTGCATTTCCTGATGCGCGCGCGGGCGCTCGTGGTGTTTCCGGGCGGCTATGGCACGCTCGACGAACTGTTCGAGACGCTCACGCTGATCCAGACCCGCAAGATCCGCCCGTTGCCGGTGATCCTTGTCGGGCGCGAGTATTGGAGCCGGGTCTTCGATCCGGATTTCCTTGTGGAGGAGGGGGTGATCGACCCCGAGGACCGCGACCTGTTTTGGTATGCCGAAAGCGCCGAGGAGATCTGGGAGGATATCGGGCGTTGGTACGCGCAGTTCGGTCGCAATATCGACGAACCAATGGGAGGAGAGGATGAAGATTTCATTTCACGGTGCCGCGCATGAGGTGACGGGCTCCTGCCATCTCGTCGAATGCGCGGGGCGCAAGATCCTGATCGATTGCGGCATGTTCCAGGGCCGCTCGGAACTGGTCGAAGACAACGCCGCGAAATTCGGCTTCGAGCCCTCAGAGATCGACATGGTATTGCTGACCCATGCCCATCTCGATCACTGCGGGCGGCTCCCGCTTCTGGTCAAGCGCGGCTTCAAGGGCGAGATCATCGCGACCTCGGCCACGCGCGATCTGGCGCGACTGGTGATGCTCGACGCGGCGCATCTGCAAGAGGAAGAGGCGCGCCGTCATCACCGCCATGGGCGACGCGGCGGGTCGCGTGAGGCGCTTTACGACACGATGGATGCGCTCGACGCGGTCGATCGGTTCGGGCGCAACGCGACTTATCGCAAGACGCTATCGCTGTTTGACGGGATCGAGGCGACCTTTTTCGACGCGGGCCATATCCTCGGCTCGGCCTCGATCCGGCTTGACCTGACCGAGCATGGCCGCACCCGAAAGCTTCTGTTCTCGGGCGATCTGGGCCCCGACAATCGTCCGCTTCTCAACGATGCCGACCCGCCGGAGGATGCAGATATCGTGGTGATGGAAACCACCTATGGCGAGCGCGACCATCGCGGGCTCGAGGCCTCGATCGCGGAATTCCTCGCCGCGATCCGCGCGACCACGGGGCGGGGCGGCAATGTCATCATCCCGACCTTCGCGCTGGAGCGCGCGCAGGAGTTGCTGTGGTTCCTGCGCGAGGGGATGGCCTCGGGCGAGATCGAGAAATCGCTGCGGGTGTTCCTCGACTCTCCGATGGCGATCTCCGCGACCCGGATCTTCGCGCGCCATGACGAGGCGCTGCGCCCGGAACTGGCCAATATCATCCACAAGGGGCGCGACCCGTTCCAGCTGCCCGAGCTGCATTTCACCCGCGAGACGCAGGATTCGATCGCACTCAACGAGATCCGCTCGGGCGCGGTGATCATGGCGGGTTCGGGGATGTGCACGGGCGGGCGCGTGCGCCACCACCTGCGCCACAATCTCGCGCGGCAAGAAAGTGCTGTGATCTTCGTGGGTTACGCCGCCGAAGGGACGCTCGCGCGGATCATCGTGGACGGGGCGAAACATGTGAAGCTTTTCGGCGAGGAGATCCCGGTGCGTGCGCAGATCCACACGATCAACGGCTTTTCCGCCCATGCCGACCAGAGCGATCTGAAACGCTGGCTGGCCCGCACCCGCCACCCGGAAAAAATCTTCCTCGTGCATGGCGAGAAAAAGTCGATGGAAGCCTTCGCGGAAGGGCTCGACCCGGCGAAAGTGGTGATGCCCGAGCTGCATCAGAGCTTCGAGCTCTAGCCGCGCTCACAGCCCCGGCAGGTCGATCGCGACGGCCGCGTGATCGCTTGCATGGGGGCGGTGGCGGCCGATGCCGGGCAGGCGCTCGCCCTGATAGCTGGCGGCCTCGGTGCCCAAGCCCTTGCGCAAGATACGCGGCACCGCATCGGGGTAGCGCGCGGCGAGCGCGCGCGAGGCGAGCAGCACATCGGGGCAATGGTAGCGCGCCGAATGCGGGTCGTAATAGGTCCAGCGTTCGGGCCGGGGTATCCGCGCCATCAGATCCACGCTGAACCCATGTTCAAGCGGTGCCGTCGCGCGGGGCAGAGGTAGCTCGGAGTCGTCGGGTTCGTTGAGATCGCCAAGGATCAGCCAGAGCGCTTCGGCCGGATCGTCGAAGTGCTTCTCGATCAGCGCCCGCGTCGCCAGCGCCTCGAGGTGCCGGGTGCGCCAGGCGGTCGCCTCGTCGGGGTAGGGCGATTTGAAATGCGTGATGAACAGCGTCAGCGCGCCCACTTCGACCATCAGGCAATCGCGCCGGAAGATCGGCATCTCGGGATCGACGCCCTCGGGCAGCTCCAGCCCCAGATCGCCCGGCGTCAGCGCGGCATGACTGCGCACCGCTCCAAGCTTGCGGCGCGACAGCACCGCCAAATCGAGCCCGCGCCCGTCATTGCCCGGCAGGCAGACCCGCTCGGGGTAAGGCCGCGTGCCGGTGGGCAGCAGGTAGCGCGCGTGGAAGTGCTCCAGGGTCGCGAGGTCGAACACCTCTTGCAGCGCGACCAGATCGGCGTCGATCCCGGCGAGCAGATCGGCCGTCAACCGCCGGTCGATCGGATCGAGGCGCGGGTCCTCGGGGTCGTCGCTGTCCCAAGCCCCATGCAGCCGCCCTAGCTCCCGGTTCGGTAGCAGGCGCATGTTTTGGGTGTTGAGGCTCGCGATCCGCATCTTGGCGTCAGCATCGCATGGGCGAGGCGGTTTGGAACAGCGCGAATGCGTCCGTTGATCCTCCCCCAATTAAGCGGTCCGCCGTTATGTTTAGAAAAACGGAGGATCAGAATGGCTACGAAGCGACACAAGCCGGAAGAGATTGCCACGAAGCTGCGGTGATCACGGGGGCAACGCCTTGCAAGAGCTTGAGCGCGAGGCAGCGGGGCGCATCTTCGACACGCAGGTCGCTCGGATCGGTGAACATCGCCCGAACCGCGCTTCGGATCTTCTCCGGCGATGCGGACAGCGCAATGGCATTATCACCGGGTTTCGACATTTTGGCCTTGCCGTCGACACCGGGCAACCGGCCTGACTTGGGGATGATTGCCCTAGCCTCGGCCAGCACGGTGCAACCTGTCATTTGCGTTGATGCGCCGCACCTTCTCGGGATCATGGGCGTTGTCGGTTAACGCGTGCCAAATGGCCCTTCCCACATTTGTCGCGCGAGATTAGCTGCTGGATGAGTGTTGGCGGGGCGTTTTTGCGTGCTTTTGTTTCTGCCCCATTTGGGTCAAATGCTGTTTGTAAGATTCATGAAAAGCTCTAACTATTGCGCTCGTTCAGAAAACCCAATCTGCATTGGACCGATTAAGTGAATTCGCAAGACGCTTTGATGCCGGGAGCACGCGGCGCCGAGGACCAAACTGCTCCTGACGCTGGCTACAAGGCCTTGATGGAGTTGATCGATGACGGGTTCTGCGTCATCCAGTTCATCGACGGTCCCAGAGGCCCACTCAGCGACTACGTCCATATCGAAGCCAATTCCGGTTACGAGAGGCATACCGGGATTGACGGCATTGTCGGCAAGACCGTTTTCGATGTCGCTCCGCAAGATGGGGACGAGTGGGTGAAAATCTACGGCGAAGTGCTCAGAACCGGGGAGCCTCTGAGGTTCGAGCGCGAATTCGTTGAGGTCGGGCGGCACATCGAGGTCTCTGCGAGGCGGGTGGAGCCCGCAAGCAAAGCTCAGGTCGCGGTTCTCTTTCGCGATATCACCGATCGCAAACAGAAGGAGCGCGAGCTACGCGAAAGCCAGCGGCGCGCGGAAAAGAACGCGCGTCACGTCGCGCGAGCGCTCTCGGCCGGGGCGATCCTGGGCACTTGGGTCTGGTATCTCGACAGCGAAACCTTCGACCTCGATGACGACTTTTCCCGCAGCATGGGGCTCGACCCCGCGCGGGCTGTCGAAGGCCTGACCATCGAGCAGATTGTCGTAAACGTGCACGAGGACGACAAGCCGGGTCTGATGGCGGCGATCGACCGCGCGACGCAGCAGACGACGCCTTACGCGCATCAGTTCCGTGTCCGGCGGGCCGACGGGCGCTATCACTGGGTCGAAGCCAACGGCCGGATGGAATCGCAAACACCGCGCATTTTCGCAGGCGTTCTGATGGATCTCGATGATCGGCGCGCCATTCTCGAGGAGCGCGACAAGGCGGCCGCGGCGCTGTCTCAGCTGAATGAGACTCTGGAGCAGCGCGTCGAAGAGCAGACCGCGAAGCTGATGCAGCAGGAGGAGAAACTCCGGCAGGCCCAGAAAATGGAGGCCGTGGGGCAATTGACCGGCGGTCTCGCTCACGACTTCAACAATCTCCTCACCGCGATTTCGGGATCCCTCGAATTCGTCGCGAAGCGCCTTGAAGACGGGCGTCCCGAGGAAATCCTGCGGTATCTGGAAGCCGCGCGATCGTCGACCGAACGTGCCGCAGGCGTCACCCAGCGCTTGCTTTCCTTCTCGCGTCAGCAGTCGCTCATGCCCAAGCCCACCGACGTTCCCCAGCTGGTGCACGGTATGGAGGACCTGTTGCGGCACACGATCGGGCCGCACATCTTGATCAGAACGGAGCACAGCGCAGCGCCTTGGCCCGCGATGGTCGATCCGAACCAGCTCGAGAGTGCGCTGCTAAACCTTTGCATCAATTCGCGCGATGCCATGCCCGACGGTGGCACGATCACGATCAGCACGGCCAACGAAGTCATACAAGATGGACATTCGGAACTTCAGCCCGGTAACTACCTGCGCCTTTCCGTGCGTGACACCGGAACGGGGATGTCCGCAGAAGAGATATCGAAAGCGTTCGATCCTTATTTTACCACCAAGCCCAGCGGTAAAGGCACCGGCTTGGGCCTCTCGATGGTCTATGGGTTTGCGCGGCAAAGCGGCGGATGCGCTACGATCGAAGCCGATTGCGGTGTGGGGACGACAGTGAACATCTTTCTGCCGCGCTCTACGGCGGCGATCGAGTTCCCCACTGCGCAGCGTCCGGTGGCAGAGGCTCCGGCCGCGAGCGCCGATCACTCGATCCTCGTGGTCGATGACGAAGTCATCGTGCGCTTCGTCGTGGTGGAGGCCTTGGAAGAGGCAGGGTTCACTGTCTACGAAGCCGGGAACGCGGCTGACGGCCTCGCGTTGCTGCACGAACAGCCGGGGGTGTCGGTTCTGCTGACGGATATCGGCTTGCCCGGCGGGATGACGGGTCGTGAACTCGCATCCCGGGCGAAAGAATCCCGCGAAGACCTGAAAATCATATTCATGACCGGATATGACGAAGAGGCCGCGACAGGGCCGGCTCAGGTCGACGCCGAAGTCCTTTTGAAACCGTTTGATTTCGACGAGATGGTGCATCGCGTGAAGAGGCTCTCTGGGCTCAGCTGAGTGATGCGGTTCGTCACGAACGGTGTTCGGCGCATTCGCTTTTGCGATTTCGAGTGACAGGGACGTCGGTTCCATTGACCGGTTTGCAAGATCGCAGTGTCCGTGGACGTCGACGATCAGGGGCTTGTCCTCGGGGCAAGATTGAAGACCATGCGTTGACTTTGCCGCAGCTAATTGGCTTACCTGTTTTATTCATAAGAACGGGAGTTCCTGCACATGCCGCAGACAGCGACGGCAAATATCCTGACCATACTCGAAACTGATTTCTCAGGTGTCGTCGAGGAGTGGCTTGGCACTCAGGTGAAAGAGGGCGTGAAACGCTCTGACCTGTTCTCCGACTCCGAGAGTCGTGCGCAGAACCAAGAACTTCTGAAAGCCTTCACCAAGGGTATCCGTGCCGGCGTCGTAAACCAAGAGTTCAGCCTGGACGACGACGAGTGGGAAGACCTGCGTGCCGTCCTCGCAGACGTCAGCAAGGAGCGCGTCGGCCGTGGCGTCACGCCGACCGAGATGGCGACATTCGTGCTCGCCCTCAAAGCTCCGCTGTTCAAGCGGCTCGAGGCGATGACGGATGTCGAAAGCGGGAAGCTTATCAGCGACGTGCTGATGGTGACCCGTCTCGTCGATGCTTTCGCGATCTATACCAACGAGATCTTCATCGGCGAGCGCGACCAGATCATAGAGCGTCAGCGTCAGGAAATGCTCGAGCTGTCGACCCCGGTGGTCGAGCTTTGGGACCGGGTCCTCACGCTGCCGCTGATCGGCACTCTGGATTCCGCCCGGGCGCAGGAGGTCATGGAGAACCTGTTGCAGACCATTCTCGAGCGGCAGGCCGAGGTGGTGATCATGGACATTACCGGTGTCGGCACGGTCGATACGCAGGTGGCGCAGCACCTTTTGCGGGCCGCGGCCGCCGTGCGCCTGATGGGCGCGGAATGCATCATCAGCGGCATCAGCCCGATGATCGCGCAGACCATGGTGCAGCTCGGCATCGACGTGGGCACCGTGTCCACCCGGTCCAGCATCCGCACGGCCCTGGCCGATGCATTGCAGAAGGTCGGCTACGTCATCAAAACCAGCGAGGTCTCCTGACGTGTCGGGTGTGACGTCCATAAACCTGGTCGAGAACGCGCTTCTGGTCTCCATTCAGGACGACGTCACCGATACGGAAATCGTGGAACTGCAGGACACGCTCTCCAACCGGATCGCCAAGGAAAACGTCAAGGGCGTGATCCTCGACATCAGTTCGCTGGAGATCGTCGATACCTTCGTCGGGCGCGTCATTGCTCAGCTCGCTGGCATTTCCAAGCTGCTGGCCGCGGAAACCTACGTTGTCGGGATGCGTCCAGCGGTTGCGGTGACCTTGGTCGAACTGGGGATGTATCTGCCCGAGACCCGCACGGCGCTCAGCCTGACCCATGCACTTACCCAGTTGCGGCGTGCCTGATCCAAACGAAACATCCAGCAGACCCGCCGTCGCGGAGATAACGCTTGCGACCAGCCGCGATGTGGTCGCTGCGCGTCAGGCCGTCGCTCGAATTCTCAAGGAGCGCGGGCTGTCGGCGGTGCGGATCACCCGTTTTGCGACGGCTGTGAGCGAAATCACTCGCAACGCAATCGTGCACGGAGGCGGCGGCAAGATTTCAATTTATCTCGACGACCGTTCCGAGTATCTGCGCGTCGAATGCCGCGACGAGGGG
Source organism: Thioclava sp. NG1 (assembly GCF_003122275.1). NCBI lineage: Bacteria > Pseudomonadati > Pseudomonadota > Alphaproteobacteria > Rhodobacterales > Paracoccaceae > Thioclava > Thioclava sp. NG1. The sequence continues at coordinate 17,364 of NZ_QFBB01000015.1, forward strand.
CCGGGAATCGAAAACGTATCGCTGGCCATGTCCGACGGTTACACGACCGCGGGAGGCCTCGGCAGAGGGCTCGGCGGCGCCAAGCGCCTTTCACACGGGTTCGAGGTCCGCTCTGCCCCCGGCAAGGGCACAACCGTTTCCATGAGCGTGAAGCTATGAACCAGTGGGTGGAAATTGATGATCGCAGTGCCGTGGCAGTCGTTCGGCGGCTCGCGCGGCGCCATGGGGTCGCGATCGGTCTTCCCGAGACGCGCGTCGGCGAACTCGCGATCGTGGCTACGGAGGCCGCGACCAACATGCTGCGCTACGCAGAGCGCGGGCGAGCCCTGATCGAACTTGTGCGCCAGCCCGGTGCCGACGTCATCAACATGATCTTCACGGATCGAGGGCCGGGGATCTCGGATATCGACCGGATGTTCCAAGATGGCGAAAGCTCGACTGACTCCGCCGGTCTCGGGCTCGGGGCGATCGTGCGCCTCTCGGATACGTTCGACATTTTCAGTTCGCCGGACACCGGAACGACGATCGTATGCACCTTCGGCGGGAAAAGCAGCGGTGCTGATTGCGGCGTCGAAGCGGTGGGGCTGCGTGTTTGCCACCCGAACGAAGACACCTGCGGCGACGACTTTCAGATCCGGCAGACCCCGCGGGCGACCGATGTGTTGCTCTGCGACGGCCTTGGGCATGGCCCCGCCGCCGCCGAAGCCGCCAGCGAGGTGATCGCAGCTGCAGGCGCCGCGGGCGGGCTTTCGTCGGAGCCAGGTAAGCTGATGCGCCAGATTACCGAGCGGCTGGTCGGTCGACGCGGGGCGGTGGTAGCTCTGATGCATGTCGCACAGCCGCAGATGGAGCTACGTTACGCGGCGCTTGGCAATATCTCGACCTTGCTGATCGGCGCGAAGGGTATCAGGCGGCTGGCGGTGCGCGACGGTCGCATCGGTGGCGCGGCGACTCATGGCTACGAGGAAGCCGTGCAACTGGAGGCGGGGGACATGGTGATCCTGCATAGCGACGGTTTGAAAACCTTGCGGGAGGCGCATTTTCCGCCCGGATTGCTGAAGAAAAGCCCGCTGTTGATCGCCGGATTTCTTCTGGATCGCGCGTTCCGCGGGCGCGATGATGCGAGCATCGTCGTCATGCGCATAAACCGGGGAGGCGCCCAGTGACCATGGCAAAGCTCACCACCGTGACCCTTGAGAAGAGCGCCGACGTGGCCCGGCTGCGCGATGTCGCCATGACGCTCACCAACGTCCTGCAATTCGGCGCGTTCGAGCGCACACGGGCCGTCACCGCCGTCGTCGAACTCGGTCGCAATGCAATCGAACATGGGCAGAAGGGACGCGCGACCTTCTCGCTCACCGAGGTGGAAGGCAAACCGGCACTCGGGCTTCTCGTGACCGACCAGGGGCGCGGCATCCCGAAGGAGAAACTTCAGCCGGATGGGGCGCCTTCCTCCTCGACGGGGATGGGGCTGGGGCTTCGCGGTGTGCAGCGCATCGCAACGCGTTTCGATGTCGAGACCGGTCACGAAGGAACTCGGATCGAGGCGGTTTTCCGCTCGTCGGCAAATCTGTCGGCGGATGCCCGGCTCATCGATCAGGCGACAGAAGCGCTAAACGATCTCAGCATGAAGGACCCGACAGCGGCCCTCAGCGAACAGAACCGCGAACTCTCGGAGGGGATCACCGAACGCGACCTGCTGATGCAGGAGCTACACCACCGGACCGGCAATAACCTCGCGCTCATCGCCGCGCTCATTCGTATGAGCAAGTCGCGGGCCCAACAACCGGAGACCCAGCAGGTTCTGACCGAACTCGAAGTCCGTGTCGGGGCGCTCTCCAAGGCCCACGAATTGATGCAGCGCGGGAAGGAGACCGGAAAGGTGGATCTCGCGCAGATGGCTGCCGAAGTCGCGAGAACTTCGGAGCGTGCGTTCAGCGGCGAAAGCCTCGACGCCAATATCGAGGTGACCTGCGCAGAGCTGATGCTCGACAGCAAGCTCGCCATCGACATTGGGCTCATCATCGGAGAGCTCATCACCAATGCGTTCAAATATGCCTTTACCGGCAGGGAGAGCGGAACCATTCGCGTCGACGTCTCCGGCGACCTGCAAAGCGGGATCGCCTTGGTCGTCTCTGACAACGGCATCGGCTTGCCGTCGGATGCCGAGCGTCCGGAACGGTCGAATTCTCTCGGCTGGCGCCTGATCCGGACCCTGACGTTCCAGCATGATGCGACGCTGACCGTGGACGGCTCCGACGGGCTGCGCGTCTGTATCAAGTTTCCGGCACAAAGCTAAATTTCGGCTCTGATCGTCTTCAGGAATACGCCTGCTTCCCGATGATCAGGATCGTGCGACGATTTCAAGCAAGATGCCGTCGCGCAGATCACGGAGAGGGTCTACCCGGTCAGAGAGGTGGCCGAGCGCTTGGGTGTGAGCCAATGCTCCCTCTGCTCCTGGAAGAAGAAGTTCTCGAAAGCGTCGGCTAGCGACGCGGAGACGGATGCCGAGATCTGTCGGCTGAAGAAGGAACTGGCACGGGTCTCGGAGGAGCGCGACATCTTAAAAATGGTCCCCGCTTATTTCGCCTGGAATGCAAAGTGAGATACGCGTTCGCGGCCGAGCATCGCGGGCAGTTCGTCGTCAGAGCCATGTGCCGCGGCCTTCGTCGGTCCGTGCCGCGTTTGTGCCTTGGGGAAGCCGGAAAAAAGAAAGCCCAGAGCGAACTCTGGGCTTTTCTCTTTGAAATCAGTCTCTTGCGAGAGATTTGGCTCCGGCGGTAGGGAACGGAGCTATCTTGGCTTCAGTCTTAAGCTGTTGAAGTCGTTAAGGCTTTTCTGCGTAGTTCCGTGGTTGTTGCCACAGTCGGATGTCCCGAGGATAGGTGTTCGAATTCGACGCGGCAAGGCATTTTCGGTAGTCCGCTCACGCTAACAAGCCGATAAATCGCTCGGCTTAACAGAAGGATTGGCCTAACCGTGTTCACTAAGTGTTCTTAGCTCATCTTGAGGCTCGAAATTACACTAGGGGCGGTAAGCGGTCATTCGCTGCGTCTTGGGCGAATGACCGCGCTACGCAGTTAGGATGAACTCTCATCCTGGCTCTCGCTGGCAGGTCCCGCCAACGCATCATGGATTACGCCATACGACCTAACAGGCAAATCTGGCTTGCCGACAAACTCATCGAAAGAGCTAAGCGTCTTGGATAAGTATTTCCCTGCCATTCGGCACCAATGTGTGTCTGGCTGAAACGAAGGAATGACTGGAAGTAAATGGAAATTGTGCGCAGGGTTCTGGCAGAATTCGACATTTATTCTACCCACATGAGACCAGTATGAGTGGACTGCCGCACTGAAGGGCTGGAAAACATAATTGTAAAAATCTAAACAACCTGCTTCTTGTGCCATCACTCGGGTATTTTTTCCAGACCAGCTTCCAAGATTAACCTCAGTAAGGAATTCGAACTGCTGGGACTCAAGCCAATTTTCAAGATGTTCAATGTATGCTTTCTGTTGATCTGCGCCCTTTATGCCACCTTTTTCGATTTCTTCTTTGCGATGCGCTATCTCCAGCTTGATAGACCCGAGCCCGTCCTGAACATATAAAGGCACCCGTTCCCCAGGGTTCTGTATTAGCCAGACGAACGTGATATGCACATCCGCCATTGCCCTTAGCATTATCGGCGCAGCGTTCGGATTCCAGGTTCCAGGGTTAGAGACTATCTCAATGGCAAGTGTAGCTTGTCTTGCCAAAAGGGCGAGAATGACTTGTCTTTCTTGAGGCTTGCCAAGATCAATCTCCCAAGCGCTTTCACGAGCTTTGAAGTCATGGTGTGCGAAGTGCGTAAACGCAGTGATGAAGCCCTCGATTCCCTCTGTGACATCAGGGAGCTCGGGGATGTCTTGATAGTCGCCAGAACACCCACCTATCGCCGATAGGCCGTCCCAAAAAGCGTCGACCCAGTTGGGCATATCGGCCGCCTCTTCTTTTGCAAGTAGAAGCATAGGGGCCATGGCGCGAAAGAATGATCCCGCTTTTTTTGACGCTTCGGTTGCTGGATAGTCTTTAATATCAGTGAAAACGGTCGCGTTGTTTTCGAAAACCTCTTCAGCTACCCTAATCTTATCTTGGTCGAAGCCGAGATATACAGCAGTCGAGATCGCCAGTGTCGCCGCGCGGCTGTGACGGTTATACATTTCCTCAAGGGTGGGGCTCAGATGATCTATAGCTGTCCGCAGCTCATCATCGGATTGAAGCTTAGTGAAGGAAAAAGGGTTTTCGGGCCAGATAACGGACAGGCTGCCCAAAACAGCTCGGAAGTCTGACAATACATCTTCGTCAATGATGCCCAAGAGATTTCGCTGCTCATCTTTGGATAACTCTGAAAACGATGTCACGGTGGCAAAGAGTGGCTTAGGGTCTTTCTTGCTGACCTGTGCGGCAGCGTTTCCTAACTGTCTTGCGACCTCGATGCCCCTCGCCGGGCCGAGCTCATTATTAAGTAAGGTAATCCAGAATAATTCAGGGACGATTTCAAGTGACCATGAGAACGGCGAGTAGTTATCGCCCATCGCCGCGCGCACTGGTGGAATGAGCCGCCGTTTCTTTCTGATGTGATCTTCCAGAACCATTTTGGAAACCTAATTGTTATAAGTTACTTTTGTGTCGCCCCTCATATGTCGCTAGGTCCGGCCAAAAAAGTGTTGCACGCTTATCAAGCCAAAGCCATGTGTTCTGATTCTCATTCTGCCAGAATTTCAAGATATTACGAACAACGTATACGAGAGGCGGCTTTGGGCTGACAGGGGGCATTTTGACGCGAACACTGAACGTGCGCTCCGCCACACCGCAGAGATCTGGCCGCTAGGTCATGTCATGCTGCATGTAGCTACTAATGTCTGGTTCGGCGACGCTCCACGCGGCGAGGGCCACCCAACGAACGGCGGGTCAGGGCCGTCACTGCGCCGGAGCAGGAAGGACGGAATGCGGTCGTTTGCTGCGCTTTACATCAATGTCTGCTACGCGAAGCAACTTCTTCATATCGACCGCATTCGTGACTCGATCTTTTCTGGCTTCGCGCGCGCTCCTAACGACGAAACGGGCTATCGAGGCGAAGATGCGCAGAGGCGGCGCACCAGTCAACTGAACGACGATATGAGGGCGCATGGCAGTGGTCATGCAACGAGGGCGCCGCCAGCATCTCTAAACGCAGTCCGGCAGCCTGCTTTCGAACGCGCGCTGCGCTGTTTCGGCGCCGTGCAAAAGTAAAGGCCATTGAGGCTGCGACACACCCAACGGCCTTTTCAACCCAACTCTCGATGAAAGGTCATGTGATCATATTTAGAACAAAAACAGTCGGGAATCAATACGCCTCTGCGCTTACCAGTGCGCGGGGGCCCGCTAGCCTATCATACTTAGGACCTTTCGATGAGATTATTGAGCTCCTCATCGGCGTCTTTGCTAAGTGGGCTGTCGTTGACCACCATCGTTAGGTTGCCATCGCGTATCTACTTGAGGACATTGGCGACAACGGGCGATACCTCTTTGCCGGTCAGAGCCACAGCCGGGCCAAGTGACTTCAGAATGAGCAACGCGACGCCTCAACATCAGCTATTGCCGAAAGTTTCACCGGTTTGACAAATGATCAACCTGCTGGGCGCATAAAGAAGGCAACGGTCATGATCAAGCCGATTGCGATAATGAACAGGCGCAGCACGGCCGTGTTCCTAACCCGCCGCGCCAGAACCGCGCCGATGTATCCGCCCATGGCGCAGGACAGGCCGACGATCAGCAAGTTGCCCCAGTCGATCAGTCCCGCAATGGCATATGTCGCGACCGAGACCACCGACAGGATCGCGGACATCAAGTTCTTCAACCCGTTCATCCGGTGCAGGTCGGTCATGCCGATGACGCCGAAAGCCGCGAGCAGCATGATGCCGAGGCCACCGTTGAAATAGCCGCCATAGACCGAGACCACGAACACAAGAGCAAGTGCGGTGGGGCTGGGCGTTTCGCGCCCGGACTTCGCGAGATACCGAACGAAGGACGGGCCGGTGGCAAAGGCCAAGGTCGCCATCAATAAGAGCCAGGGCACCACGCCCGAGAACAGCTCTTCAGGCGTGACCAGCAGCAGACTAGCGCCAGCGAGCCCCCCGACGATCGCGGTGCCAAACAGATGGGCGAGAGGAGGCTTCCCGCCGCGCTCGATATCCGTGCGATAGGCCCAAGCGCTGCCCACATAGCCCGGAAGGGCGGCAAAGGTCGCGGTCGCATTCGCCATGATAGGCGGAACACCGGCCCAGACGAGTGCCGGAAACGTCAGAAAGGTGCCACCACCCGCGATTGCATTGAGCGCACCGGCGCCCAAGCCGGCCAGCACGAGTATTATACCTGTCAGCATGTTCGTTCTCCTTCAAACCGCGCCGCTGTTGCATGATGCCGGATTGGTCTGCAAATTGGTCTGTATGGGGGTGCAAATGACCACGAAGCGAACTCGAAAGATTGTGGAAGCGCTGCGCGACTATTGCGCGGCGGCCGCCATCGCGCCGGGCGGACAGCTGCCGCCGGAGCGGGATCTGGCGCGTCGGTTGGGGTGCAGCCGTGAGACGCTGCGCAATGCCTTGGCCGAGCTGGAGCTCGCTGGCGATCTCTGGCGGCATGTCGGGCAAGGCACGTTCCTTGGCCCCCGCCCGCCGGGCCACCCTGTGCGCGAGACCATTCTAGTGCAAGGCGCTTCACCGCTTCAGCTGATGCAGGCGCGCCTGACCCTCGAGCCCTCCGTCGCCGCCGAGGCCGCTGCGCTCGCGACCCCTGTCGAGATCGCCTATCTTTCCGATCTGGTCAACCGGGGCCGCCGTGCCGCAACCCGGACCGACTGCGAACGGCTCGACGCCGCCTTTCACCGTGGTATCGCAGAGGTAACAGGAAATCCCATACTGCTTGGCCTTCTCGACTATCTCGCGGGCGCGCGCCGCCATGCGGCCTGGCAGCGCGAATGGGAAGTCACTTACCGAAAACTCGGTGTCGCCGAATTCACCGAATGTCACAGCCTACAGCATGAGGAAGTGGTCGCGTGCATTCAACGGGGCGCGACTGACGCCGCCGCGGATGCCATGCGCGGGCACCTGCAGACGATCTTCACGGCCATGCGCGGGTCCGGTCTGCCGCCCTGACAGCGGTGCCGATCCGCCTGAGCCCTGTGCCTTCAGAACGCTGCCACCAACCAATCTCGAAACACCCACAGGCGGGAGAGAGCTGCCGGTTGCCAGGATAAAGGACGGAGACCGGCGAGAGTGACGGCGGAAACTCGGTCAGAACCTCGACGAACTCGCGGGCGGGGAGAGCCGCCTCGGCATGGTAACGCGGCATCTGGACAAGACCAAAGCCAAGACGCGGCGGCTTTGTCCGCAATGTCGACCTCTGCCGGAACCGGTTTGCTGCGCAAGGGACGGCGGACCGGTTCGGTGACGCTGCGCCGCAGCGGTGCGCCTTGGGATCAAGGGCCGCAATGGGCCGAGATCGACGTCACAGTCAAAGGGCGTATTCCGTTGAAAAACTCGCGCTTGATTGCTGGGCGTGGCGCTGATTCAATTCCGACATCAGGTGGGAGGATTGGCGATGATGGGACCGAAGCAGGAAGCTCAGCCAGCGCTGTTCTACGAGTTTTCGCTGGAGGATCATGTTCCGCAAGATCACCTACTTCGATCCATCGACCGGTTCGTCGACCTAAGCGGCATCCGTGCTCATCTTGCGGATTTCTACAGCCACACGGGCCGTCCGTCTGTCGACCCCGAACTGCTGATCCGCATGCTCCTGGTCGGCTATTGCTCCGGCATCCGGTCCGAGCGGCGCCTCTGCGAAGAGGTGCATCTGAACTTGGCGTATCGCTGGTTCTGCCGGCTCGACCTTGCTGACCGGGTGCCGGATCACTCCACCTTTTCGAAGAACCGCCATGGCCGGTTTCGTGACAGCGAGCTGCTACGCCACCTGTTCGAGATGACGGTCGCACGCTGCATTGAGGAAGGCCTGGTGAGCGGGCAGCGCATGGCGGTCGATGCCAGCCTGATCGAGGCGGATGCGAACAAACAGAACTCGACGCCGAAGGAAGAGTGGGACGCCTCGCAAATCGATCCGACGGATGCGCCCCGCGCCGTTCGAGAGTATCTTGAGACGCTGGACAAGGCCGCCTTCGGTGCCGCCAGCGAGGTCCAGCCCAAGTTCACCTCGCATTCCGACCCGGCCAGCCAGTGGACGGCAGCGCGCAAGGGTCCGGCATTCTTTAGCTATTCAGACAACTACCTGATCGACACGGATCACGGCGTCATTGTGGATGTCGAGGCGACGCGGTCGATCCGGCAGGCGGAGGTCGGCTCGACACGCACCATGCTGGACCGGGTTAAGGCCAAGTTCGATTTGCATCCCGAACGCCTGATCGCGGATACCGCCTATGGCACCGGGCCGATGCTGGGTTGGCTGGTCGAGCGCAAGATCGCGCCGCACATCCCCGTCTTGGACAAGTCGGGCCGTAACGATGGCACCTGGACTCGGGCCGACTTCGAGTGGGACGCCGAAAACAATCAATACATCTGCCCATAGGGCCAGACGCTGAAGCAGTTCCGCCGGAACTATTCCGACCCGAACAGAGGACCGACCGGCAAGGGCGTCGCCAAATACCGCGGCTTGAAGCACAGCTGTCAGGCCTGCCCTTCGAAGCAGCACTGCTGCCCGAACATGGACTTCCGGTCCATCACCCGCGAGGAACACGAAGACGCCCGCCAGGTCGCCAGGGACATCGCAAAGACCAGGCAATACGAGGTCTCGATGAAGCTCCGGAAGAAGGTCGAGATGCTCTTCGCGCACCTCAAACGCATCCTTGGCCTCGGACGCCTCCGACTACGTGGCCCGTGCGGCGCAAATGACGAATTTCTCCTCGCCGCAACCGCCCAGAACCTCAGGAAGCTGGCAAATATCCTTCCCGCACCGCAGCAGCCGCGAAAAGCCTTATAGGAAAGGCAGTCGCACATCACGAAAGCTTCCAATTTCTGCAATCGCGAACGGGTGCTTTTCCACAGAATCGGCGGGAAGCATGCGTAATTGGGCTGACCCTGCTCTAAGGTCGAGCTCCCGATAATATCTCAGCATTGCTGTGAGAATAGGGAGACAGAAAATGGAATACTTCGTTGGTTTGGATGTGTCGCTTCGGTCTTGCGCGCTTTGCATTGTGGACGGTCGTGGCAAGGTTTGCATGGAGCGAGAGCTCCCGTGTGAGGTCGACGAAATCGCCAACTTCCTGAATGCGTTCGGCGCCCCAATCGTGCGGATCGGCTTTGAGGCTGGCGCGCTGAGCCAGCACCTTTTCTTCGGCCTGCAAAACATGGGTTTCGAGATCGTGTGCATGGAAGCTCGCCAGGTCAGTGCCGTACTTTCAGCGATGCGGAACAAGACAGACAAGACGGACGCCAAGGGCATTGCCCAGATTTTGCGGACGGGTTGGTTCAGCCCGGTGCATATGAAGAGCCGGGAGGCGCACGGGCTACGGGCGCTGCTGAGCACCAGAAAGGCCTTGCTGAAGAAAACAATGGACTTGGCAAACGAAGTGCGTGGATTGCTGAAGATATTCGGTGTTCGCCTTCCCCGGACCGTCAAGCACGGTAGCTTCGACGGTCTCGTGAGGCCCATGATCGAGATGGATGAAGTTCTCGCGCACGCGGTCATTCCGTTGCTCGATGCACGTGCCGTCCTGTTCCAGCATTATCTTGAACTGGATCGACGGGTGAAGCGTGCGGCGTCGCAAGACGAGGTCTGCATGCGGATGATGACGGTGCCTGGTGTAGGCCCGATCGCTGCTCTGACTTTCAAAGCAGCGGTCGATGATCCCAATCGGTTCAAACGGTCTCGCACAGTAGCCGCGCACTTTGGTCTCACGCCGAGGCGATACCAGTCCGGCGAACACGACAACCCAGGTCGCATCTCCAAAGCCGGTGATCAGAATGTCCGAGCGACGCTCTACGCTGCCGCAAATGCGTTGCTTATGCGAACGATGGCCGGATCGCAGATCAAGTCTTGGGGCATGCGCCTCATGCGCACCAAAGGCCGCCGCCGTGCCGTCGTCGCGGTGGCTCGCAAACTGGCCGTCCTTTTACATCGGATGTGGATCGACGGCACAGAGTTCCGTCAGGAAAAAGTGGGAGGCCAGGCATGACCCAATAGCCCACCACCTAACCTGAACGGGATCGTCCATCCGGACGAGGTGTGTGGATGAAGCCGAAAATGTCTGCTGCGCAACTTGAAGCGCGCCGGAAAGCGGGGCTCTCCACTACCAATCCGACACATGCATGCAGCGGCGCCCTTCGAACGCCACACCAGACTGCGAAGAGAAGCGTGACCCGGATACGCGATCCCTCATAAGAAGGAAAACGAGCTTGACCCAGACACCCAATTAGAGAAGCGGTCGTTCGCTGCGTCCACCGCCAAAGACCGATAAACAGATAAAGTCGGCTTCTCAGAGTGTGGCGCCCGATGCAGATGCGCCACGCCGAAGCATTTGAGACACAGGCCGTGTGTCGGATGGGTCAGGCAGTTTCAGGGCGGTAGATGCATTCGGCCAGAGTGGTGCGGTTGAGGTCGGCGATGAACGCCGCGTTGGCAGTGGCCAATCTAGTCTTGAGCCGGCATTGTGGGGGCAGGGGACAAGTGTTCCCCTCGGGCGCAAAGCACTCGACGATCGCTTGATCGCCTTCGAGTGCGGCGACCACGTCACCCAGCTTGATAGTTTCGGGCGGCCGGGCCAGGATCGCGCCCCCGCCTCCGCCACGTTGCGTTTCCAGCCAACCGTTCGCCGCAAGGGTCGAAATCACCTTGGCCAAATGATTGCGGGAGACCCGGAACTCTTCAGCCAGCTCGCCCGTGGTGAAGGGCTGTTCGGGGGTTCCTGCCATGCGCATCAGAACGCGCAGGCCATAATCGGTGAAGGAAGTGAGGCGAATTGTCGCAATCCTTAATTGGTATTTGAAGCGCGCATTGAGCGGATGATATGCGCATCAAAAATACCAATTCATTCCAATCCGCGCAAGATGCGGGGGAGTTGAGAGGGGCGCCGATGCACGACAATCCAGACGCAGAGTTCGAAGTCGAGGACCGCGCGTGAGTGTCAGTGACGAAACATCCCCGTCGCAGTGGCCCGGCAAACGTGTGGTCGCGCAGCTTTCCTGCCTTGTCGTACAGCCATTCCTGACGCGGATCGTCCGCGGGATCGCGGAACGGCATCCTTCGCTCTTTGCCCGCCTTGGCCCGCATCAGGGCACCGATTTCCTGATCGACCCGCGGGAGCTGCCCTTTGCCCTGCATCTGCGCCCCGACCCGCAGGCACCTCTCCTTCGGGCGGTGCCGCGCGATGGCCTGCAGCACGCAGGGGCCACGATCCGCGGTCGGTTCATGCTGCTGCTGGAACTGATCGATGCTGAACATGACGGCGACGCGGCCTTCTTCTCGCGCGATCTCGAGGTAAGCGGCGATACAGAGGCGGTTGTGCGACTGCGCAATGCGCTCGACGATATGGACGGCTCGCTCGCCGAAGAAACGGCGGCGATGTTCAGCCGCCCGGGCCGCGCGGTCCTCACCCGGCTTCGGCGAGCGTATCACGGAGAAATCGAGACAAGAGAGAACCAATGAGCCTTGCCGAATTGATCTGCCCCGCAGGGACACCTGCCGCCCTGCGGACCGCCGTGGATGCCGGAGCGGACGCTGTCTATTGCGGCTTTCAGGACGCCACCAACGCGCGCAATTTTCCCGGGCTGAACTTCACGCCTGACGAATTGGCCGCATCGGTGGCCTATGCCCACGAGCGCGGCACGAAGGTTCTGTTGGCGCTCAACACCTATCCGCCTGCGGGCAAGGTGGATCTCTGGCGGCAGGCCGCCGAAACCGGCGCCCGGCTTGGCGTCGACGCCTTCATCGTCGCGGATATGGGTGTGGCCGATTACATCGCGCGCACCTATCCGGAAATCCGACTTCATTTGTCGGTTCAAGCCGCAGCCTCCAGCCCCGAGGCGATCCGCTATTATTGCGAGAATTTCGGCGTCAAGCGTGTGGTTCTGCCGCGCATTCTCACGATCCCGGAGATCCGGCAGATCCGCAAGGAAATCCCCTGCGAAATCGAGACTTTCATCTTCGGCAATCATGGTTTGATGGTCGAGGGGCGGTGCACTCTCACCAATTATCTCACGGGCCAATCGACCAACATGGACGGGGTCTGTTCGCCCGCGTCGGATGTCGATTACGTGCGTGAGCCGGACGGGTCCATGTCCTCGCGGCTTGCGGGGTTCACCATCGACCGCTTCGGTCCGGATGAAAAAGCGGGTTACCCCACCATCTGCAAGGGCCGCTACACCGCACCTCATCGGCCTGAAGGCTACTATGCATTCGAGGAGCCCGTGAGCCTGAACCTCTCGCGCCTGCTGCCCGAGTTGATCGACGCAGGTGTCCACGCATTCAAGATCGAGGGTCGCCAGAGGTCGAAGAGCTACGTGCGGGGGGTCGTGAGCGCTTTCCGCGCCGCGGTGGACGACATCCGCGCCGGACGCGAGGCCAACATGGCTGATCTTGTCGCCCTGACGGAAGGGCAGAAACAGACACAAGGTGCTTTCCAGACCAAGAAATGGCGGTGAACCATATGACGAAACTGACCCTCGGCCCCATCGCCTATCACTGGCCTGCAGATAAACGCCGCGACTTCTATGCGCGCATTGCTGATGACGCGGCGGTCGATGAAGTTTACCTGGGCGAAGTGATTTGCTCCAAGCGCGCGCCCTTCCACGAGGCCGACTTGCCCGCCATCATCGATCGGCTGGAGCGGGCGGGCAAACGGGTGATCCTGTCCACGCTGGCGGAGGTCATGCTCAAGCGCGAGCGCAAGGCGACGGGCGATCTCGCCGAGATGGACACGCCCGAAATCGAGATCAACAATGCCGCAGGGCTCTTTGCGCGGGGCATGCGCCCGCATCGTATCGGGCCATTCATGAATGCCTATAATGAGGCTACGATCGCGTGGATGGCCAGGCAGGGCGCGACCCATGTCTGCCTTCCGTCAGAGATGCCGGCTTCGGCTATCGCCGTCGCGGCGGGCGCCGCGCGCAAGCTCGGGCTCGGTGTCGAGGTACAGGTGTTCGGTCGTGCCTCACTCGCCGTCTCGGCGCGCTGCTACCACGCTCGCGCCCACGGCCGGACCAAGGACAACTGCCAGTTTATCTGCGAGGCGGACCTTGATGGAATGCCCCTGCGCACCCGCGACGACAAGCCTATCTTGCGGGTGAATGGCATCCAGACCCTTTCGGAAAGCTATATCGACCTCCTGCCAGAAAGTGCGCGGCTCGTGGCCGACGGGGTCAGTCATCTGCGGTTGATGCCACAGACGGTAGACATGGTCGCCGTGGCCAAAGTATTTCGCGACGCTCTCGACGCGCGAGTGCCCCTTGCGGAAGCCGAGGCGCGCCTTGCCACCCTGTGCGGGGAGGTCGGACTAAGTAACGGCTTCTATCACGGCGAAGCTGGGTATCGTCGGATCGCCATGGCAGCGACGGCCTGATGCCCGCACCTCTCGTCGCGAAATTCGCGCAACGGGGGTTGTCCATTCGGACCGGCTCACATCAGGTTGTTTGAGGAGCAGAGCGCATCAGGCGAGCGTTGCATATGCAGGTTCGATGGTCGTTACCGAACAGACCAGCAGGCTCCCTATAGCCCCAGTGGCGCGAGATAGAGCACCAGCAACAGGAGGCACACGCCTGTCAGCGCCACATCGAAGCCGCGCTGCCATGCGGGCGCCTGCACCAATCCCAGATATTTTCCGAGGATGATCCGCGCCTTTTGCCAGGCAA
>NZ_QFBB01000016.1:0-26112 GCF_003122275.1 Thioclava sp. NG1
TCTGCCGACGGGGTCACGTCGAAGCTGTAGCTCGTGCCGGAACCCGAGAAGTTCGACACCGATCCGCCGCTGACCGACAGGTCGCTCGCCGCGAAGCCGCTCACCGCTTCGGAGAAGCTCACACTCACCGGGATCGGAGAGGTGTTCGTCGGACCCGTCACCGTCGAGCTGATCGAGGCGCTGGGGTTGGTGCGATCGATCAAGACGGAGCTGTTGTTCGTCGTCGATGTAACGGTGGTCCCGGCATTGCTCGCGGCATCGCGATAGTTCGAGATCGAAAAAGTCGCGGCGCTTTCGGGGGTCGAGGCAGTCACGATGGCGCTTGCAGCCCAGCTCGCGCCGGAACCCGTGACGGTAGCATTTTGACCCAGCAGCGTCACAGACGGAGCAGCCGCCAGGTTTTCGCTGAAGGTCATCTGGAGCGTGACCTTGTCGCCAGTTTTCGCGAGAGTGGACATTGCATTGTTGGACGAGATGGTCACAGAGCTTGCCTGCGGCGGGGTCGTATCGGTCTGCGCCGGCACACAATCCGGATCGAGTGCTGCCGCGTTGAAGCTGGTCGATCCAAGAACTCGATTGCTGGTCGAGAAAGATGCCCCGAGCGAGATGTCAGGGGTGCGATCGGTTTCATCTACCATCCGCAGGGTGAAGTTACCCGAGACAGTGGGGCGTTTATTCACGTAGAAAAAGATTTCGCCGTAAAAATCCAGACCGGGATAGAAGCCCTCCGCGTGGCGCCCGATGACAACATTCGCCGCGTCGGTCACGTAGAAGATCATGACATCCCGTGGCTCTGAATAGGTCGGAGAAAACACGATCGTCTCGTCGGTCGTCGGAAATTCGGAGCCGCTAGCACCAAGGTTCGCCTTGAACGTATCGCTACTGTTATTCAGGCCGCACTGGCCATCTGTCACTAGGCTCACGCCCGAAAGGCTTGCAGCCTGCACAGCGAACGCGCTGAAAAGTAGAATTAAAAGACTGGCGCAAAATGCGACCAACTTGGTGGAGAATGCTTTCGACATAATGCTTCCTCAAAGCGGCACACGATCAATACAGAGCTTCGAGAGGGCCAGCGACGGTGTCGGCTACCGAGCGCCTCGGTAGCGCATATGGCGTTAATTCCCCGGTCCCTCGGAGCGCGCTTTCGTCTTGCTCGCGGCGGCGAAACGCTCGGCGACATTTCGCCGGCCTCACGCTGAAGTCAAATAGCGATCACGCTTTTGAAATTTTCAGATGCATCTTTGTCACGGCGGCGCACAGCGAGCGAACGCATGCTTTGCAGACGCTCCAAATGCTCAGAGGCAAGCCCCATTTTCGGCCCCGCTTCCTATGCGGCTGTCTCACGCTCCTAAAGTTCCAGACGCATCCGATGGGACGGCGAGAAGGATTGCCTCGCATAGGTAATCGGTTGCGCATCGAGCCAGGTCACCCGGAGCATCGTGAGAACCGGATCGTCGGGCGCGCAAACAAGATGTTTTGCAGCCGCCCCGGCGGCTTCC
The DNA here is from genome assembly GCF_003122275.1 of Thioclava sp. NG1. Lineage (NCBI taxonomy): Bacteria > Pseudomonadati > Pseudomonadota > Alphaproteobacteria > Rhodobacterales > Paracoccaceae > Thioclava > Thioclava sp. NG1. Next base: position 1,500 of record NZ_QFBB01000016.1, read on the forward strand.
GCCAGGAATTCCATGGTGCCGTGAGTATAAGGTGCCTGCCGCACGAGCCAGACATTCGGGCTGGTCTTCGACAGGTCCACGTCCTCGATGTCGGGCACGGTATCGAGCACGATCCAGCGATTTTCAAACATGTGCGGCACATCATCGGCCAGGTGAAGACTGCAGACATGGAGTAGGCGCTCGCTTCCCGATAGCCTCAACTTCTCGCGCACCAGCGGCGGCGGAGCTTCGATTTTGCGCTCCAGCAAGCGGTATTCGTAGCGCGCCCCGCTGGCCTCGACCTCGACATGAGTCAGCGGGATCGTGAGCGTGGCCTTGCGGCGCGGCGCTTCGCGCACACGGGTGCCAGCCTTTCGGCGCCGGTCGAGAAAACCCGATGTCGCGAGATCGCGTAACGCGCGGTTCACCGTGGCCCGAGCGCAGCCGAATTCCGCAGCGAGATCCACCTCATTGGGGATCAATTCGCCGGGCGCATAGAGCTGCGCGCGGATCCGCGCCATCATCTCGTCGCGGATCGACTGCCAGCTGATCGAATTGTCAGCCCCATCCTCTCTTGTCACCGTCACACCTCATACCCCAGCCGCTCCGTAACACGCGCGTAAGCCCGCGCGATCGCATCGCGTTGAACGTGACGCCCGTCCTGCACCACGTGACGTCCGGCCGACCATACATCGCACACCGCGCGATCATCACGCGCGAAAATCCAGGTATCGAGCAGGACGTCGCCAAGCCTCCCTTGACCGTCCGGCCCAAGGTCGTCAAGCGCGAGAAGATCTGCCCAAAGCCCGGTCGCGATGGCTCCGCTGGCGCGTCCGGCCGCCTGCGCGCCTCCCTCGACCGCCCCCTGAAACAGCACCCGTCCAGTCGAGCGGTCCGGATCGGCAAGCGCGGCCCGCGAATGATCGCGCAAACGCTGGGAATACTCGAGCGTGCGCAATTCCTCGGTGAGGGAAATCCGAATATTGCTATCCGACCCGACACCGAACACTCCGCCCGCGGCCCGCCAGCGCACACCATCGAAAATTCCGTCTCCGAGACTCGACTCGGTGATCGGACAGAGACCGGCCACGGCGCCCGTCGCGGCGAGCGCTTCGGTTTCCGCAGGCTCCATCTGGGTCGCATGAATCAGGCACCATCGTCGATCCACCGGGACATTCTCAATCAGCCATTCAACGGGTCGAGCACCTGTCGCGGCCCGGACCTCATCAACCTCGGCAATTTGTTCGGCCAGATGAATGTGGATCGGCGCATCGCCTGCGAGCGAGACCGCCGTCTCAAGCCCTCTCTTGTCTACCGCCCGCAGGCTGTGCGGAGCGATCCCCAATCCGCTATCTGCACCAAGCTCTGCAACATGGCGTCGCGCCCCGTCGACCAGACGCGCGAAGCGCTCGGGATCATTGCCGAAGCGGTCCTGTCCCGAGACAAGCGCGCGCCGATCGAGGCCGCCATAGGTATAGAGCACTGGCAATAGCGTCAGCCCGATCCCGGTCTGGGCCGCCGCCGCCGCTATCCGCCCGGCCATCTCGGCCAAATCCTCATAGGGCTGCCCCCCCGGAGCGTGATGCAGGTAGTGAAACTCGACATTGGTCGCGTAACCAGCCTCGAGCATCTCCATCTGAACGAAAGCCGCGATCGCCTGAATGTCCTCGGGAGTGAGTCGATCGAGGAACCGATACATCAGCCGTCGCCAGGTCCAGAAGCTGTCATGCGGGTCTGCGCCGCGCCGTTCAGAGAGGCCCGCCATTGCACGTTGAAATGCGTGGCTGTGCAGATTGGCCGGAGCAGGCAGCAGGATTTCAACTCGCTTCGCGCCCTCGGGGCAAGTCGTCCCCGGTGCGATCGCACCGATGCGACCGTCCTCATCGAGGTCAATTCTCACCCGTTCCGCCCAGGAATTCGCCACCAGCGCCCTATGCGCCCAGATCGTCTGCATGGTTGCCCCTCCGTGTTGACAGGTTTTTTATGTGCAGACATATTAACCGCAAATCAAGCACGAATCGAGTTCATGACAGAGATCACCCTCACCAATGCGACACTTGCTCCCTGCGACGGAGCCACAGAGAACCGTGTCTTCAAAGGATGGCTGCGTATCGAAAACGGACGCATCGCCGAATTCGGGGAAGGGTCGGCAGACGGTCAGGACCTCGGCGGGCGACTGGTCACCCCCGCCCTGATCGATTGCCATACCCATCTCGTCTATGGCGGCAGTCGAGCGCGCGAATTCGAGCAACGCCTGGAAGGTGTGAGCTACGAGGAAATTGCCCGCAGCGGCGGAGGCATCCTTTCCACAGTCAATGCCACACGCGCCGCCAGCGAGGACGATCTGGTCGCCTCCGCCCTGCCCCGGCTCGATGCGCTGCTGGCAGAAGGCGTGGCGGCGGTCGAAATCAAGTCGGGCTATGGGCTGAGCGTCGAAGACGAGATCAAGATGCTGCGCGCGGCGCGTCGGCTCGAAAAGGAGCGTCCCGTCCGCATCATGACGACCTGGCTCGCCGCACACGCTTTGCCTCCAGACTATGTCGGACGCGCGGAAGTCTATCTCGATGAGGTTGTCATCGCAGGTCTGCGGGCCGCCCATGCCGAGGGACTTGTCGATGCGGTAGACGGGTTCTGCGAGTCGATTGCCTTTTCTGCCGAGCAGATGGCGCGGGTCTTCGATGTCGCGCAAGAACTGGGCCTCCCGGTCAAGCTTCATGCGGAACAGCTCAGCCACCAAGGTGGCACCCGGCTCGTCGCCGCGCGCGGTGGGCTCTCTGCCGATCACGTCGAATATGCGACCGCAGACGACGCCGAAGCGCTGGCACGCGCGGGCAGCGTCGCCGTGCTTCTGCCCGGGGCCTTCTACACGCTGCGCGAGACCAAAATGCCGCCGATCGCCGAGTTCCGTGCAGCAGGCGCCGCTATGGCCCTCGCCACCGACTGCAACCCCGGGACCTCGCCGCTCACGTCGCTCCTTTTCACGATGAACATGGGCGCGACGCTCTTTCGCATGACGCCGACCGAATGCCTCGACGGGGTCACCCGCCATGCGGCGCAGGCACTCGGCCTTGAGGATTGCGGACGGCTCGGCGTCGGCATGCGGGCAGACCTCGCGGTCTGGGACGTCACCGATCCCGCCGAACTGACCTATCGGATCGGCTTCAACCCCCTTCACTGCCGCTACTTCGGAGGCCGCAAATGCTGACACTGATGCCGGGCGAGGTCACGCTTGAGCAGCTCGAAAACCTCTGGCGCACCGGCGCGGCCGCGCGGCTCGATCCCAGCACCGCGAGCGCGATCGCGACCTCGGCCGCACGGATTGCCTCGGCGGCCAAGGGCGAGGACGCCGTCTACGGGGTAAATACCGGCTTCGGCAAGCTGTCCTCGGTGCGCATCGCGTCCGAGGATACCGCAACTCTCCAGCGCAACCTGATCCTGTCTCACTGTTGCGGCGTCGGCGATCCCCTGCCGGTGGGGACGACACGTCTCATGATGGCGCTCAAGCTACTCAGCCTTGGACGCGGCGCCTCGGGGGTTCGTCCCGAAATCATCGCTCTGATCGAGGGGATGCTGGAGCACGGCGTCACGCCGGTTGTGCCTGAACAAGGCAGCGTCGGCGCCTCGGGTGACCTCGCGCCGCTCGCACATATGGCCGCTGTCATGATCGGCGAAGGGGAAGCCGTGTTCGAGGGCCAGCGACAGCCCGGCGCGGATGCGCTCACCGCAGCAGGTCTCTTCCCGATAACGCTCGGCGCAAAGGAAGGTCTCGCGCTCATCAACGGAACGCAATTTTCAACCGCACTTGGGCTTGTGGGGCTCTTCCGCGCGATGACCTGCCTGCGCACGGCCATCGTGACCGGCGCGATGTCGACGGATGCGATCATGGGGTCGACAGCGCCCACAAGGGCCGAAATTCATAGCCTCCGCGGTCATGCGGGCCAGATCGAAGTCGCGAAGGCGATGCGCGAACTGCTCGACGGCAGCGAAATTCGCGAGAGCCATCGCGAAGGGGACGACCGGGTGCAGGATCCCTACTGCATCCGCTGCCAGCCGCAAGTGACCGGCGCGGCACTCGACCTGTTACGCTTCGCCGGCCAGACCCTGATCACCGAGGCCAACGCAGTGACCGACAACCCGCTCGTTCTCTCCGACGGCACGATCGTGTCGGGAGGGAACTTCCACGCCGAGCCCGTAGCTTTTGCTGCGGACCAGATCGCGCTGGCCGTTGCCGAGATTGGCGCGATTGCGCAGCGTCGCATTGCACTGATGGTCGATCCCGCGCTCAGTTTCGGGCTGCCGCCCTTTCTCACACCTCAAGCGGGACTCAACAGCGGCTTGATGATCGCCGAGGTGACCACTGCCGCCCTGATGAGCGAGAACAAGCATCTCGCCGCCCCATGTTCGGTAGACAGCACACCAACCAGCGCCAATCAGGAGGACCATGTCAGCATGGCAGCCCATGGCGCACGGCGCTTGGGGCTGATGACGCGTAACCTCTCGGTGATACTCGGAGTGGAGGCGCTGTGTGGCGCGCAGGGCATCGAGTTCCGCGCGCCCTTGGTGACATCCGCCCCGCTCGCGCGAACAATCGAGGTCTTACGGTGCCATGTCGAAACGATGGGCGCCGATCGCTACCTCGCACCTGATCTCGAAAAGGTCCGCAGGCTGGTTGAAGACTCGACGCTCGTCACCGCCGCCGGACTGGGGGTCGCAGCATGACTTCGATCGCCCCTGATCCCGTCGAAATCACTGAAGGAGAGAGCCCCGTCATCCTCGGTCTTCCCCATACCGGAACCTGGGTTCCTGCGGACGTGCGAGAGGCGCTCAATGACCGTGGCCGCGCACTGGCGGATACCGACTGGAATATCCACGAGCTCTATGCAGGGCTTCTGCCGGGCGCGACCTCGGTGCGTGCAACCTTCCACCGCTATGTGATCGACGCGAACCGCGGCCCCGAAAACGAGAGCCTCTATCCCGGGCAAAACACGACCGGGCTCGTTCCGCTCACTGATTTCGATGGCGCGCCGATCTGGACGACAGAGCCCGACGCTAATGATATTGCCCGCAGGCTCGCAGAGTTCCACGCGCCCTATCACGCCGCCCTGCGCACTCAGATCGAACGGGTGCGCGCGCGCCACGGCGTGGCGATCCTCTATGATTGCCACTCGATCCGCTCGCACATCCCCTTCCTGTTCGACGGAAAGCTGCCTGATTTCAATATCGGCTCCGCGAATGGCACCAGCTGCGATCCGCGAATCGAGACCGTGACGGCCGAGATCTGCGCGCGCGCAGACGGGTTCAGCCATGTCATCAATGGCCGGTTCCGCGGCGGCTGGACAACTCGCAACTACGGCGAGCCTGAAAGCGGCGTCCACGCCATCCAGATGGAACTGGCCCAATCGACCCACCTCGCGGCGGAAGCCCCGCCTTGGGAAATCAGCGCCGAGAAAGCCGCACGTTTGCGCCCCCACTTGAGCGAGATCCTGCGCGCGCTCGAAATGCTGGCCCCGGAGCTTGTCGCATGAAACCGCTCGAAGGGCTTCGCATCCTCGACCTCACTCGTGTCCTCTCGGGCCCCTTCGCGACCGCCTTACTGGCGGATCTCGGAGCGCAAGTTATCAAGGTCGAACCGCCGCGAGGGGACGACTATCGTCATATCGGCCCGTTTCGCGACGGGGAGTCCGCGCTCTTTGCGCTGACGAACCGCGGCAAGAGTTCGATCGTGATCGATCTGAGAGCGCCCGAGGGACAAGAACTCGCGCGCCAGCTGGCCGGGCAATGCGATGTCGTGGTGGAGAATTTCCGCCCCGGTGTGGCCGCTCGATTGGGCCTCGATCCGGCGGAGTTGCGCAAAGAAAATCCCGGCCTCGTATATTGCGCGATCTCGGGCTTCGGACAGGACAGCCCGGCCTCCGGCCTGCCGGCCTATGACCTCGTAGTGCAGGCGATGTCGGGCTGGATGGATGCGACGGGCGAAGAGGCCGGTGGCCCGTTGAAGGTCGGCGAGGCCCTGGGCGACATAGCGGCCGGGCTCTACGCGGTGATCGCGATCCTTGCCGCGCTCGTCGGGAAGGAGAAAACCGGGCGCGGCGCGTCGCTCGACGTCGCGATGCTCGACAGTCTCGTCGCGATGCTGCCGACCAGCCATGCAGTGCATCTCTATGCAAACCGCCCTGTGGAGCGGGTCGGCAACCGTCACCCCCTCTCCACGCCGTTCGGGACCTATCGCACGCAGGATGGCCTCGCGATCATTGCGGCCCTGAGCGATCGCCAATTCACCGCGCTCTGCCAAGTGATCGGCGCTCCTGACACTGCGGAGGACCCCCGCTTCCTCACCGATGAGACGCGCACGCAAAACGAGCCGGCTCTACGCGCGGTGATCGAAGGCTGGACCACCCGTCGCCCCACCGAAAAGGTTGTTGCGGCACTCGCCGAGGCGCAGGTGCCCAGCGCGCCGATCATGACCCTCGCCCAACAGCTGGCTTCGCACCATGCGCATGCGCGCGCTCTCGTGCGCCAGCTACCGCACCATTCGCTCGGGGAAAGCCCGGTCGTGGGCCAACCCATCCGGTTCGAAGGCGCAGCGCCACTCGCTGAGACTGGAGCGCCTGCGCTTGGAGGAGAGACCCGGAAGATTCTGCAGGAAGCCGGCCTGAGCGCCGCCCAGATTTCCCGGCTGATCGCGGCCGGCGTCGTAAAGGAAGCAAGCCAATGAGAGCCTTTGACCACCTTTTGAGCGCGGAAGAGCGACAGTTCCTCGACATGCTGGAGTGCTTCGCCCGCGACGAGCTTGTCCCGCGCGCAGGCGAGACCGATCGAACCGGAACGTTCGTCCATGATCAACTCTCTGCGCTGTCAGAGACCGGAATGATGGGAGCTAATCTGCCCGAACGCTGGGGCGGGGCCGACATCTCGGCCCATGCGCTCTTCGAGGCGGTCGCGACGATCGCAGGCGGCTGCGGCTCCACCGTCTCGGCGCTGACGGCGCATTTCCTCGCGACCGACAGCCTGTTGCTCGGGGCCGATGATGCGTTACGCGCGCGCTTTCTGCCTGCCGCGGCCGAGGGGAAGATGCTCGGCGCGTTCGGCCTGACCGAACCCAATGCGGGGTCCGATCCCGCGGACATGCGCAGCCGCGCAGTGCGTCAGGGCGACGAATGGCACATCAAGGGCAAAAAGTGCTTCATCTCGAATGGCGGCGTCGCCGATTTCATTATCCTCTACTGCGTGACCGATCCACAGGCAGGTCATCGGGGCATCTCGGCCTTCGTCGTCGAGAAGGGCACACCCGGCCTCATTCCGGGCCGGGTCGAACAGACCATGGGTCTGCGGGGCGGCCATGTCTGGGAACTCGATGTCGATGTCATGGTGCCCGATGCAAACCGTCTCGGCGAGGAGGGCACCGGTTTCCGCACCGCGATGAAAGTGCTCGACAACGGGCGCGCCGAGGTGGCGGCGATGGCTGTCGGGATCGCGCGCTCCGCATTGGCCGCCGCCCGCGATTGGGCCCGCGCACGCGTCATCGGGGGCGAGGCGCTCTCGAACCGGCAAGGCATCCAGTGGATGCTTGCGGACATGGCGACCGATTTGTCGGCCGCCGAACTTCTGGGCCATGAGGCCGCACGCCAGCGACAGGCCGGAGAGCGGTTCACCACCGCAGCCTCTAAGGCCAAACTCTTCGCGTCCGAAGCCGCAGGGCGCATTACCGATCAGGCTTTGCAGATCCACGGCGGCTACGGCTTCACACGAGATTTCCCACTCGAGCGCCAACTCCGCGACCTGCGCATCATGCGCATCTACGAAGGCTCCTCCGAAATTCAACGCAACATCATCGCGGGCCGGATGCTCGCCTGACCTGCCAAGAAGGACCGAAATGATGAACAATCCCCGTCACAACATGCGCGACATCTACCCCGCCACCGGGACCGAGATCACCGCCAAGAGTTGGCTGACCGAGGCTCCGCTGAGGATGCTGATGAACAACTTGCACCCGGACGTCGCCGAAAAACCGCACGAGCTGGTGGTCTATGGCGGGATCGGCCGCGCCGCACGCACTTGGGAAGATTTCGACCTGATCTGCGACTCGCTACGAAAGCTCGAAGCGGATCAAACGCTGCTCGTGCAATCGGGCAAGCCGGTCGGCGTCTTCAGAACCCACGCGGATGCACCACGCGTGCTGATCGCCAACTCCAATCTCGTGCCGCACTGGGCCAATTGGGACCATTTCAACGAGCTCGATAAGAAGGGTCTGGCAATGTATGGCCAGATGACCGCGGGGTCGTGGATCTACATCGGCGCGCAAGGCATCGTTCAGGGCACCTACGAAACTTTCGCCGAAGCAGGGCGGCAGCATTACGATGGGGATCTGCGCGGCAAGTGGATCCTGACCGGCGGGCTTGGCGGCATGGGAGGCGCGCAGCCGCTGGCCGCTGTCATGGCAGGCGCCTGTTGCCTTGCGGTTGAATGCGACGAGAGCCGCGCCGACTTCCGCATCCGCACCCGGTATTGCGACGAGAAGACTCATTCGCTCGACGAGGCGCTTGCGATGATCGCCCGCTGGACCACCGCAGGCGAAGCGAAATCGGTCGCTCTGATCGGGAACGCGGCCGAGATTTTCCCCGAGATCCTGCGCCGGATGCAAGCGGGCGAGGATCTGCCGAACGGGCGTCCGGACATCGTGACCGACCAGACCTCGGCCCATGACCCCTATCACGGCTACTTGCCAAAAGGCTGGTCGGTGGCGCAATGGCGCGCGACCCAGGAGAGCGATCCCGCAAAGGTTTCGACCGCCGCCCGCGCCTCGATGCGCGAGCACGTTGCGGCGATGGTCGGGTTCTGGAACGCGGGCGTGCCGACGCTCGATTACGGCAATAACATCCGTCAGGTCGCACAGGAAGAAGGGCTGGAGAATGCCTTCGCTTTCCCCGGTTTCGTGCCTGCATATATCCGCCCGCTATTCTGCCGCGGGGTCGGTCCGTTCCGCTGGGCTGCACTGTCCGGCGATCCGGAGGATATCTACAAGACCGACGCGCGGATGAAGGAGCTGTTCCCTGAGATCGAACACCTTCATCGCTGGCTCGACATGGCGCGCGAGCGGATCGACTTCCAGGGGCTTCCTGCGCGGATCATGTGGATCGGCCTCGGCGAACGACATAAGGCGGGCCTCGCGATCAACGAGATGGTGCGCAACGGTGAACTCAAGGCTCCGGTTGTGATCGGTCGCGATCACCTCGACAGCGGCTCGGTCGCTTCGCCCAACCGCGAAACCGAGGCGATGAAGGACGGCTCGGATGCAGTTTCGGACTGGCCGCTTCTCAACGCACTGCTCAACACCGCATCGGGCGCGACCTGGGTCTCGCTGCACCACGGCGGCGGCGTCGGCATGGGCTTTTCGCAGCATGCTGGCATGGTGATCTGTTGCGACGGCACCGAAGCGGCCGATCGCCGGATCGAGAGGGTGCTTTGGAACGATCCGGCCACCGGGGTGATGCGCCACGCGGATGCGGGCTACGAGATCGCGCAGGACTGCGCGGTCGAGCATGGTCTCGACCTTCCCGGGATCCTGAAATGAAGCTGCTGCGCCGCAGCGAAGCGACAGCACAGCCATGGAAGAATGGCGGCGGCCGCACCTGGGAACTTGCGACCTTCCCCGAGGGCGCAGGTTTCGAGGGCATGCTGTGGCGCCTGAGCATGGCCGAAGTTGCGCGCGACGGGCCATTTTCGCGGTTCGACGGGATCGACAGGACGCTTACGGTGCTCTCTGGCGGGTCCATGGAGCTGCGGTTTTCGCAAGGCGGTTCGGTTCGTCTGGACGCGTGCTCCGCCCCGCTCGCCTTTCCCGGCGAAGCCGCTATAGATGCGCGCGTGGGCGAAGAGCCCGTAATCGATCTCAACATCATGACGCGGCGATGCTCTTTCTCGCACCGGGTCGAACTGCTTGATGCCGGCCACCCCGCGCCTGAGCGCACCTTCGCTCTGTTTGTTCGCGAAGCCTCCGCTCGCCTCGGGGACCTCGAACTCAAGCACGGCGAGGTTCTCCTCGCCGACGACGACGATCTCGCGGGGCTGGCCGCCGATGGACCGATCTACGCGCTTACGCTGCGACGACACGATTAACTCCCCAGTGCCGACACGGGTCGGCGCCGGGGCCAACAGTCCGGTGCCACAAGGGGCACGGCGCCGGAGACAGAAAGCCCCGCCAACAGGAGAGAATACTATGACCTTTTCCACTACGCTGAAATCCGCGCTGTTCTGTCTGAGCACGATTGCCCTGACCGCAACGGGAGCGATGGCTGACGATCTGGCCGACATCAAGTCGGCTGGCAAGATCGTGGCCGCGACCGAGATGCACTACGCCCCCTTCGACATGCTCGATCAGGGCGAATATGTAGGCTTCGACCGCGACCTGTTCGACGCGATCGCCAAGGAGCTCGGCGTCAAGCCCGTCTACGAGGATCTGCCCTGGACCTCGATCCTCCCAGGCCTCGAAGTGAAGAAATTCGATTTCGTGCTCGCGCCCGTCACGATGACGTCCGAACGTGCAAAACGCTACAGCTTCACTCTGCCCATTGCGGATGCGACGGTGGCCTTCGTGCAACGCAAGGGCGGCAAGATGACGAAACCGGCCGACGCCAAGGGCATGACCGTGGGCGTTCAAAAAGGCACCGCGCAGGAAAAACAGCTCGAAGCCTATAGCGACAAGATCGGCGGCATCACCATCAAAGGCTACGGCACCACCGACGAGGCATATGCCGACCTGATGACCGGGCGCCTCGACGCGGTCGCGGGCTCCGCCCCGCTGCTCAACTATCTCGCCAAGACGCGGCCCGATGACTTTGCCGTGGTCAACCCGCCTTTCGGCACTCCGACCTATTTCGGTTATGTCGCGCGCAAGGGGGAAGGCGACAGCCTGGTCGCCGCCGTCAATGACGCAATCAAGAAGATCGAGGCCGATGGCCGCATGAAGACGTTGCAGGAAAAATGGTTCGGCGCCGCGACCGACTTGCCCGAGACCATGCCCAAATTGTAATCGACGCTATGACGGGCCGGTCACGCATCGGCCCGTCCCTCCCTTTCTCGCATTCACGGGGCTGGCCATGTTCTCCTTCCAGGTGATCATCGACAATTTCCCGGTCCTTCTGTGGGCCGCGCGCAATACACTCCTGATCTCGGTTCTGGGGTGCCTTGAGGGGCTGATACTCGGTGCGGTGATCTGCGCCGCCGCCCTGTCGGCAAGACCGGGCCTCAGGCGGGCCGCCGCGATTTACGTGAGTTTCTTTCGTGGGGTGCCGCTGCTCATTCAATTGCTTGTCGCCTATTACCTTCTTCCGGTGATCGGGTTGAATGTGCCGGCACTGGTCGCTGCTGTCCTGACCGTGGGCCTCTGCGCCGCCGCCTATCTTTCGGAGGTGCTGCGCGGTTCGCTCAACGCGATCCCGAAAGGCCAAGCCGAGGCTGCTCTGGCGATCGGTATGAGCTCGCGCAACATCTGGATCCGCATCCTCCTGCCGCAAGCGCTCAAGATCGGGTTGCCATCCATCGTCAACGAGCTGATCCTGCTGGTGAAAGCCAGTTCGCTGGTGACCGTGGTTGGTATCGTCGAGATCACCCGGATGAGCCAGTCGGTCGCCGCAGCGACCTATCGCCCGCTCGAAATCTACCTTGCCGCCGCCTTCATCTATCTTGCGATCAACCTCGTGATCGCGCAGGCCAGTCGCGTCCTGGAACGGAGGCTCACGCTCTGATGTTCGAGATGCTCCAACATTACGGCCCGGACTTGCTGACCGGTTTCGGCGTCACCTTGCTGAGCTGGACACTCGGCACGGTTTTCGGCCTCGCCCTGGGCTTCGTGATCGAGATCGTGCGGCGTTTCGGTCCCAGCTTGCTTGGTTATCCGATCCGTGCTTACGTGGAATTCATCCGTGGCACCCCGTTCCTCGTGCAGATCTTCGTGCTCTATTACGGTGGCCCCCTGCTTGGCTTGCGCCTCGACGCCCTGCCCGCCGGGATCCTCGGGCTGACGATCTACGGCAGCGCCTATTTCACCGAGATCCTGCGTGCCGGTTTCGATGCCGTCCCAAAAGGACAGATCGAAGCTGCCCGCGCCATCGGCTTTGCGAACATGACGATCGTGCGCCGCATCATGGTGCCGATCATGATGGTCTCCGCCCTGCCCCCCATGGTGAACTTCGCGATCATTCTTACCAAGGAAACGGTGATCCTTTCGATGATCACCGTGCCCGAAATCATGTTCCAGACCCAGACGATGATGAGCGAGACCTTCGCCTTCTTTACCCCGATCCTGATCCTCGCTTTGTTCTTCTGGGGCTTCGTCGAGCTGATCTCGCGGCTCGGGCGGAGGTTGGAGCGCCGTTTCACCTATTACCTGCTTGATCGGAGCTGAACGATGACCCAATCCAGCCCTGCCCCCGCCGCAGCCCACCTGCGCAATGTCTCCAAGTTCTACGGCACGTTCCAGGCCCTGCGCGAGGTCAGCCTCGACATTCCGCCCGGCAAGGTGACCTGCCTGATCGGCCCTTCGGGCTCTGGCAAATCCACTCTCCTGCGCTGCATCAACTTCCTGGAGGAATACGACAGCGGCGAAGTGCGCATCGACGATCAACTGATCGGTTACGAAACACCGGGCGGCAAAAAGATGGCCGCACGGCAATTGCGAGAAATGCGACGCGACATCGGCATGGTGTTCCAGCAGTTCAATCTCTGGCCGCACATGAGCGCGCTTCAGAACGTGGCCGAGGGGCTGGAGCGTGTGCGCGGCCTGTCCCGTAGCGAAGCCCGCGAGCGGGCCCGCGAGGCGCTGAAAAAAGTCGGCTTGGCCGATAAGGAAGGCAACCATCCCAGTCATCTCTCTGGCGGCCAGCAGCAGCGCGTAGCGATAGCCCGGACGATCGCGATGGAACCGCGGATCATGCTCTTCGACGAACCCACGAGCGCGCTTGATCCCGAGCTCGTCGGCGAGGTGCTCGCGGTCATGAAGCAGCTTGCAGCCGAGGGCATGACGATGGTCGTCGTCACCCACGAGATGGGCTTTGCTGCGCATGTCGCCGACCGCGTCGTATTCATGGAACGCGGAGAAATCGTCGCATCAGGCTCGCCCCGCGAGGTATTCGACGCCCCCTCCGACCCACGGCTCGCAAGCTTTCTGCAAGGTTACCGCGAAAGAAACTCGCTGGATTTCTGAGTCGGTTCACCCGGGTCGAAGACGGCGTTCGCCCAGGGGCCGCACACACCCGAGGCCCAGGCCCGTGTTTTCATCATGGCAAGACTCCTGCAGGCAGTCGTCCCCGACCTCCCCCGGCGCGAGCCAGGCGATCGTGAACAGCGTGGCTCATCCATCTCTACCAGGTGCTCGTTCAACGACATGCCACACCCGAACTGCTTATAATCGAGCACTTTAAGCGCCGGACCCGCAGGTGCTCGTTCAACAGCACGGGGTGTTCGGTTCGCGACACGCGATGTCGTTGAACGAGCACCTCTACCACCTCGTAAGCCACTGAAATCTTTCGAAAGCGGGGTTGAACAAATACAGCAAAACGAGCACCCCCTATTTGAAGGACAGCGTTTACGAGGATCGCAACCACGGTGGACATTGCGCCATCCTGCGCGCGAAGTTGTTTTGCCTCTCCACACGATATCCAAACAGCAGGCGGCCCGATTACACTGCGCATTTTCGGTGCCTGAACTGAACACAGACTGCAGGCCGTTTCAGCTGGCCTGCCGATGCCAGGCGATGGCATCATCGAGCCGATCGTGTCCCCAGAAGATCTCTTTTCCCACGACGAAGTTGGGGGCGCCGAAGAGACCAAGCGAGAACGCCTCGTCGGTGTCGCGTTCCAAAGCTTCAGCTATCTCTGGGGCATCGGCGCGGGTGAGCGCCTCTTTGGGGTTCTGACCTGCCTCCCGCAGGCTCTCGGAGAAGTTGGGTTCAGCGCCGGCATCCTGCCCCTCGGCAAAGCAGCGCCGATAGCTGGCACGAATATAAGCCTTGCCCCAGCCCTCCTTCAGGCCAAGGAGCGCGATGCGGTTAGCGCGCACGAGGTCGTCAATCATGTAAGGAGGAGGCATGGAGACTGTGAGCCCGAAGCCCTTGGCACGGCGCTCGATGTCGCGCCACATGTAGGCAAGTTTCGCGGGCTTGTCAGCATAGGGGACGCTGTTCATCGAGACCAGCACCCGTCGCAAGTTGAATGGACGCCAGTTGAAGCGGATACCGGTTTGAGCTTCGACAGCGTCGAGGCGCATAACCGGGAAATAGGTGTAGGTGCTGCCAATCGCGAACCAGAAATCGATGGCCATGCATTTCTCCGCCGAATAGCTTAACATCGAAATAGTATCACTATGGCGCCGATCTGCCTAACTGGTGACCTGTCACGGGCCGCGCGCAACGAACGAGGCAGTTCTGCGGAATGCGTCCCGCCGAATCTTCAGAACTCCTTGGTGAGCGAGATGGGTATCTCTCCTCAGAAGGTTCACGAGGTCGCCACAAACTTGCAGAGTTCCTGCCCGTTTCCGCTGGCGCTTGCTCAGTAAACGTCTGGATGAGCACAGCTTTGCCAAATCGATGGCAGAACTCTTCGACGAAACCGCTACGCACCTGAGATCGACCAACATAGCGGTTACAGACAAACCGTTCGGGCGTCGAAAACGGCGGAAGAGGCCCGAGCGCCTGCCAGAGATGACGGAAATGCCCTCTTCCGGGCCTCATGGGCCTTATTGTTATAAGTTATTGAACTTAATGTTTTTGTTGCGCCCACAACAAGGCTTCCGACCGCAGAGACAACAAAACGTTTGGCTTCAATAGCTTAGATCCACGAACACATCTCGAAGGGATTAACCTACTCCAGTTATGGCAGGTCTGGATCGAGGCCGTGACAATGGCCCAGAATTATGGGTGACCGGGCGTGCTCATGCGCCTTGCAAGAGGCCGTCGAGGTAGGTCCGGATCGCGAGGATCTGCGGCAGGCCACCCTCAATGGCTGTCTCGATCGGACGGCGCCCACCAAACAAGTGACCCGTATTCGGCTGCGTGAACCAGCTTCTCGCGAGCGGCTCTGAAAAATAGAGCTCGAGCGCCTCATAGATGCCAACTGCTGCGCTCAGGCGCAGGAGCTGGTCCCGCGTCAGCTCGCTCGCGAAATCACGCGCCTTCGCACGCGTCCACTCGCTTTCGGACATATCCGCGAGGCCGGCGGCCTTTTTCTCGCTGAGATCCCAGGACGCTACGATGCGTGCATAGGCTTTGAGCGCAACGGCGGCGATCTTGGCCGGATCTTGAGTTTGGCTGTTCATCTGCATTTCGGGCTCGCTTAGTCACTAGGAGGAGCATAGGGCCCCGCGCCAACCTCCCAAAGCATCTATTTGAGAGCTTCTCCCGGGATAGGCGATGCGGGTTGCAGGGTTGCCCCTTGGCGGGCCGAGGGTATCTTGCGGAAAGCAACCAGGATCACCCCGTTCCCGGCCCTTCAACCTCCTCATCGCGCGACGGCCGCATACCCCCGAACTTTCCAGCCCGCGCCAAGAGACCAGGGATGGCGTGGATGAGCGGGTCTTGGTCGCTCTCGCCAAGCTCAGCGAGACAGTGCAGCATATCTTTCATCACGATGGTGCCACCCGAGATTTCGGCACGGCACTCGGAAAGCGCCGCGACGACATCGCGGAGGACGGCTTGCTTTTTCGAGGTCGCTCTCCCCGTCATGCGAGCAGGCAATCTTGACCTTGGGTGCTCGACCGACGCCATCGCAGCGACCGAATATAATTCGTCGAGCATGCCAACACACAGCGCGAAAACTGCTCGACCAACAAGATGGAAAGGCTCTTGGGGCGTTCGGAGCGCGACATCTCATGTTGTTGGTCGCGCATCTCATGCCCTCTGCAAGGCATTGAAAATATAGCGTCCAATTGTGTCTGGATGCCGCGAAACAAGCACCACCGATTTTGCTGGTGGCAAGCGAGCGCATATTCGGAGAATTGCAACACACAAGAAATGCGCGGTGAGAGACCCCGAGAGATGTCCATCCCGCTTACGGAACGGTGAAACCCGGCAGTCTTCGACGGTTAACACCCGGGAACTCAAGCTCCGTGCGGGCGCACCGGTGTATTTCCGCAAGAGGCTTTCGTGTCTTGGCTCCGTCGACATTCAATCCTTGATTTCCATTGCCCGGCAGGATTCCATCTTGGGTATTGCCAAGCGATTGCCATTAAATCGATCGGCAGTTTGCCGCATTTGGATCCCGGTATTTTCGATGTGTGAATTTCCAGACATTCCCGATTGGCAGTATCGTCTGCCGCCCGTCCGCTCAGGCGCGCAGAGCGATGACCTACCCGCGCCCGAAGCCGGGCTCGGCTTGCCGGTTGCTCGTATATTGGATGAAGGAGGTCACTTTGCGGGTTGGCTCTGCGGCTTCGCGATCGACCTGAAGACAAAGCGAACCATTTCGACATCGTGGACAGCGCCATCCGGACGCCTACAAGACCCGGACAGTTTTGCCTGGCAGGTCATGAAACGCTTGGGCGGACGCTTCGTCTGGATCATGCACTGGCATGGAGTGCGGCGAATCTATTCTGACTGTGCCGCCTCAGTTCCCTGCGTCTATGACCCCAAAGCCCGACTTGTCGGTTCCTCGGCGGCAGCTCTTTTTTCGTCCCCCGACTATGAAGATCGGCTAGACGCGAAACTCTTCGCAGCGCTCGAGGTTGATCGCGAAGGATGGTTTCCAGCCGGAATGACTGCGCATCACGGGCTTTGTCGGTTGTTGCCCGGGCACTATCTGAATTTGGATAGTTGGCAAGCAAAGCGTTTCTGGCCGCGGGCCGTGATCGAGCATACCGACTGTCCGGATGAAGCTCTCGACGCCTTGGTCGATAATGTTCGCGCACAAATCGCAGCTTTGAATGCAGAGCCCCACAGGCTCGCCTTTGCGCTGACTGCCGGGCGGGAGACTCGCATGCTATTGGCTTGCGCGCGTCCCTGGGTGGATCAGGTCGACTTCGTCACCGTGACCGGCGCCAACCGGCATCGGCTCGATACGGTCGTCGCTAGTCGTATCGCGCAGGACTTTGGTCTCTCGTATCGTTCGCTCGCGCGCGTTGAGGCGACAGACGAGCAAAGAAGCCTATTTGTCCACCGCACGGGCCACTGTCACGGCGACAGCAACGCTGCATATCATCCCAGTGTTTGGCCGATTGCTCAAAGCCACATCATGATCAGCGGCGTTGGTGGAGAAACGGCACGTGGATTTCTTTGGCGCGCTGGTGACCGAGCGGATACACTGATTACAGCACAGACCATTTGCCGACGTTTCGGGTTCGCCGCGCATGAGCGGCTCCTTGCGGCAGTCTCCGCTTGGCTGGAGACACTGCCGGTGATGAATGCGCAGCAAATACTGGATCAGGCTTTTGTCGAGCTACGGAACGGATCTTGGTATGGTCCGCAATTCACTGCAGACCCGACATTGCAACGCCAGGCGCCTTTGCTGAACTACCCGGCGCTCGAGCTCATGTTGTCATTGCCGGATGACTGGAAGCGCGCCGGGAACCTGGCAGACCGCGTAATCGCGAAATACTGGCCGGAACTCGCATGTTACCCATTCAACTCCCTCGGACCCGTTCAGGATATGCTTCTAAAACTGCGCCATGCTCTTTCGGACCCGAGGGTCGTGTTGCGCAAGATACGCAAGTTTCGGACCTGAAGCAGCACGGAAAGCCGATCACCGGAACTAGCTTGAGACACTGCCTCCCGCGCACCCGAAGCTGATAGCCCTAGGTTTCTCTACGCCCGGCGGCTCCCGTAGACACGAAGCTGCGCGCCGATCTGCTCCCCCGAAAGCAGAATGCCGTGTAGGTCTGGCAAAAAGAAAGGCAGTCATTAACAATAAAATCAGGCCATTATCAGGGCCCGCTGCGGGCAGTTGCTGGCATCCTATTTGACGCAAGCAGGATTGGCGCGCTACGCTTACTTGTCGTCAGCGTAGCCAATAGAGGCTCCGATATGACACGGTCATAGAATATATTCGAAGTGTTATTTGAGACCGATAGATGACCATTATTGAAAAAGAGAGCGTATCGATGGCCGCCTCCTTGCTTGAAAGCGAGGGTGTTTTCGTAGACGGCGATTGCGAAGGACCTCCCCTTACTTTCACGCGGGGCGTGATGGCGTGGGAAGCCGCCCTGAGGTCATTCGGCTACGATAAGGATCTCTCAGTCGGCGTTGGCGAAGAGGACGGGGAATGGGTCTGCTTCCTGTATGACGAAGAGAAGGTGGACCGAGAAACGGCAAATCGCATTGCAGCACGACGCGCAGCGTCTCGCAAGCCTTCATGAGGAAGATGGCCCAATGACAGCGAGCTCCAGACATGCGCGCGAAAATCGAAGGCAGTCTCGGAAAACCTTCTTCGCACACGGACGCAGCGCTAGCTCGGGACGTTGGAACATGGATTCAGCCATCTAACTGATGGCCGAAGAACCTTCCACGGGCTTACTCGCCAAAAAAAATGCACGCACGGCCGCTTGAATAAATAAGAGCAACTCATCGCAGCATCAGCAAGACCGCCGCAAAGAACACGAACATAAGCAGAAAACCCCAAAAGCCCGACCGGTTCAAAAGGGGAGCGCTCCGACCACAAGCGCCACATCTGTTCGCGCCGAAACGTATCCGGTGCCAACAGGATTCACATTTAAAAAATCGAAGTGCCAAGCCTTTATTTCTTTTTAAATCACTCATAAACGCCCCTTAAACAAAAAGTTAAGGTAATTTAGCACATCATCTAAACGCCGACGGCCATGGCCACAAAATCTCTCGTCGCTCCGAAAGGGCCTCGAAACGGATACAGACCACCAATGTCTGACGCTAGCCAATACTATCGCATATTTCGAAAAAATTGGCATTTTTCCGAGCTAGAAGAGCGAGCTAACTACCTAGGGTTGTTTTTTCATAAAGATTAAACAGCCTCTGCAATCTTTGCATGTATGTGCTTGGTCTGCGCCTTCGCACATTCCGAATGGCGCACGAATCGTCCGATTCGATTCGTTATTTCTGGATTGTCGCTCGGCTGCGGCTCTGCGATCACGGAAGAGAGCCCCGGCTACCGTTTTGGGCCCTCTCTCGTCCCCCCTTTCTGAAGCCGGACAGGAGCGCCCGGCTTGGCGCGCTCCTAGCTTTTGAATATCGCGGATAAGGTATTAAAGCTTCTTCCCCTTCTTTCCGTGAGGAGGTCAGAAAGGAAGATCGACAATATTCTGAGTAAGGTTTGCGTTACGATCGTTGGCTAAATCCGTTCCGCAGAACGCGTCGAAAGCGGCTAAGCAGTGCCACGCGGCGATACATCAGAAGATAGGTAAGGAAGACAACTCCTACCCCGCAAACGAGCACCCCCGGGCTATCTGGCGCCATAACAGTGATAACGCAGGCGATAAGCGTGATAGGCCAAAGAATTACACTTGTAATCGGATTACGTAGCCGGGGACTGCCGAGGGACGCCGCGAGGCACCTTGCGCGGCTACGATAGACAAGGCTATGCAGGTGCAGCCGATCAGCTTCTCCAGGGGTCGCCCCTTCGCGCTTCGCGCGCCGATGGATCGATACCAGCGTCTCGATCCACGGATAGGATAAGGCCAGAACCGCGGTTAGCGGTGAATATTCCGGATTGCGCACCGGCAGAATGATCCCGATCACCGCGAGCACGAAACCTGTCGTGTAAGCGCCGGCATCACCGAAAAAAAGCTTACCGGCAGGGAAGTTCAGCACGAAGAAACCCGCAATCGCGCCGATCATCAGAAGGCATATCGCAAGGAGCTCAAAATCGTCCGATCGAGCCGCAAGGATCGCAAAACAGGTTAGAACAATGATCGCGGTGCCCGAAGCCAGCCCGTTCACCCCGTCGATGATGTTCAGGGAATTGGCAATACCGCCGATCGCCAGGACGCTTAGCGCGATAGCGAAACCGGGATAAGCGAGTAGGAAGTCGAGTCCTGGAATGTCAGCACGCTCGACATGATAGCCCGATACGACGCAAAAGATTAGTCCCGCAACTAAAGTTGCAACAAGGCGCCAAGTCGCGTGAACCTTCTTCGTGATGTCCTCGGCGATCCCGGCCGAAAAGGCTGGCAACGCGCACAGGCTGATCGTCCACCAGAGAGAGCGTGCCTCAATAGGCAGGAAAGCTCCGCCGATGCACGCACCTAGAAATACTGCGATACCACCAATTCGCGGCGTCGGCGCTTCGTGAATCTTTTGAACACCATCGCTGCCATCATGGCTCAGCTTTCCATGAAATTCCTGAGAAACAACGATCAGCCCCGCGAAAATGAGCGACGAAAAAAATGCGTGATCTAGATAGAAAAACACTTTCACGTCAAACCCACCGAGCTAACTCATTACCTTGCATGGGCCCTGACGTAAGTGAGCGCATACCCGAAAAATCGCTACATATAACGCAACAATGTTACCCTGCGTAAGGCATTCAGACAACCCTGAATGCCTGAAGGACCCATTCGATATGAGAAAACCGGAGAAATGGGTCGAGCTTCGGGCGGGCTCTGCACCAAGGAGGGGACGCTATGCACCCAGAGATCTGGACCGGTCGAGTTTGGAGTTGTCCCCTACTCCGGAGCAAGAAGAGGAGCAGAAATGCTTGAAAGCATCGACGTTCCCCGATGCGCGAGACGAGCGTTCATCCTGACGCAAGATGAGAATGGAATGCCTCTGGCCGAGATTTGTCGCAAGTCGGAGCTAGCAACCGAGAGCTTCCCGTCAGCGGGTTCATTTTGCGAGCGAAGAACCTTCTGACGAGAGCAAAATCGTTGCCGAAGCGCAGAGCCGACGCCTCCCAAGCCAGTCCATGAGTTGAGATCCCGTGGAACCAGGACCTTAAGAGAGACGCTCAGTCGTCGGATTTGTAGCTGTAGCGGTAGTTATAATAATATTGGTAGTGACCGCCATAGCGCGCAGTCGCCTCGGCCTTGAAGCCGTTGAGAACCGCGCCGGTGATCGACGTGCCCGCCGCCTCGAAGCTCGCCTGCACAGCACGCACCGCGCCCTGCATCGTCTCGAGATGGCGCGCGATCACGATGCTCGCGCCTACGGAGCGCCCGATCACCACCGGATCGGTCACCGCAAGCGCGGGCGGCGCGTCGACGATGATAAGATCGAACTCGCTGTCGAGCTGGCGCAGCATCGCCCCAAACTCGGCCCGCATCAGCAGCTCCGACGGGTTCGGCGGATAACGGCCCGAGGTGATCACCGACATCCCTTTGATCGGTCCGGACGCGATCACCTCCTTCAGCGATCTTTCATGGCCAAGGTAATCCGACAGGCCCGGTGTATCCTTGGGCAAATGCAGGAACCGGCGTAGATAACCCTTGCGCATATCGGCATCTATTACGCAGACCTTCTGGCCCGCCTGCGCCGCCACGACCGCCAAGTTTATCGCGGTAAAGCTCTTGCCGACATTCGGCGCAGCCGAAGTGAGCTGAATCGAGTTGGTCCTGGCATCGAGCAAGCCGAAATGCAGCGAAGTGCGCAGGGATCGCAGCGCTTCGGTCGTGACCGCATCGGGATGTTCAAGCGCGAAGATCGGCAGGTCGCCCTTGCGCTGCCGCAGATCGGCCGCCTCCTTGGCGAAGGGAACGGTGGCGAAGACGGGCAGACCGAGCGCCTCGATCTCTTCGGCCCCCTTGATGCCGTGATGCAGCGCGCGCCGGATCAAGACGAAGGCTGCGCCGATGATGAGACCCAATATCCCCGCCAGCGCGACGATCCGCGACTCGCGCGGTGCGACCGGGATGGTGCTCGCATAGGCTTTGTCGATCACGCGCACCGAACCGACAGTCGAGGCGCGCACGACCTGCAATTCCTGCGATCGGTTGAGAAGCTGGGTGTAGACCTGCTGCGCCACTTCGAGGTTACGCTGCAGGTTGAAGATGTCCTTCTGCGTCTCCGGCAGCCCTTGGGTCGCCTTCTTCGCCTGTTCCAGCTGCGCTTGCAGTTCCTTGCGGTTTTGCAGCAGCGCCTGATAGGCGGGGTGGTTGACCGTATACTGGTTTTTCAACTCGGCCTCTTTCAGATCGAGCGCGGACAGTTCCCCCTCGATCTTCGTGACGCGTTCCAGCAGGGCCTGGGTCTCGTAATTCACGTCGACCGATTGCTGCTTTTGCCTATATTCGTTGAGCGCCTGCTCCGCCTCGGACACGTTCTTGCGCGCCTCGGGCAATTGCTTCTGGATGAATTCGAGGCTGTTCTCGGCGGAGGCCGAATTGCGCTCGATATTCTGGTCCACGAAAGACGCCGCGATCGCGTTGAGGATCTCTTCCGCGCGCTGGCGGTCGGTGTCCTGATACGCGGTATGCAGGATGTTCGAACCGCGCGGGCTCTCAGAAACCGAGAACTTGCCGCGCATCCCCTGAATCGTCGCGCTGAGCGAGCGGCGCCCGATATAGAATTCGCGTCCCACCGACGCATCCATCTGGGACAAGGCGATCGCAAAATCACCGTCGTGAGCAGAGATTTCGTGACCGACCGTTCCGGTCACCTCGGTGCCGTCGAGCAGCGTGACGCGATAGCTGTCCGCGCCGGTCACGGTCAGCGTCATTGGCTTACCTTGCCATTGGGCGGGCACTTTCAGCTTACCGATCTGAACCGTCTCGGCGTTCCACTGGTATTGGGTGAACAGGCCCGGATCGGGCAAGTGCAGGTTCGCGGGCAGCAGACCGATCACCGGAAGGCGGCGCGGAATGACGAAGTTCTGCAGGTCGAGCTTGTTGGCGGCCTCCCCGAGGACAAGACGCGAGGACATGATCGCGATCTGGGTTTCCGCCTCCGACTTGCCGCCTTCGCTGCCGAGAAGCGTCTGCATCGACTCCGGAAGCGCAGCCAACGCGTTTTGCGACTGCTCGAGCTGCAACAGGCCGTTCGCCTCGTAGACCACCGGTTTGCGCAGCGCGACGAAAGCGCCGAGGATCACAGCCAGGGCAAAGGCCAGCGCGATCCATTTCCAGCCCGCCAGAAGAGCGCCGGCAAGCGCCATCAGGTCGATCTCGTCATCCTCGACCTCGGGCTGTGCGACATATCTCTGCGTTATTTTGGAAATCGGCGTCATCTGTCCTGCTCAAACTCTCAAATGCTTGTCCAAACCCATGGGCGAAATACACTCCACGCCGCTCACCGTTTCGGCGCGAGACGCGAGACCCATGCCTCGCTCGCGGCGG
Organism: Thioclava sp. NG1; assembly: GCF_003122275.1. Lineage (NCBI taxonomy): Bacteria > Pseudomonadati > Pseudomonadota > Alphaproteobacteria > Rhodobacterales > Paracoccaceae > Thioclava > Thioclava sp. NG1. The sequence continues at coordinate 24,699 of NZ_QFBB01000016.1, forward strand.
AAATCTCGGTAAAGGCCTTGCGATGAGCCTCGATCGGCTCGCGATACGGGTCGGCGATCCCCTTGCTGCCCATCCATTGATCGAACAGCATCACCCGCCCGCCCAGTTGCGGCGCGCGGCGCGTTATCTCGCGCTTGTGGCCAGCCTCCATCACGAGGATCAGCTCGTGCTCGGCCCCGATCTCGGCGGTGAACTGGCGCGCGACATGGCCGTCAAGGCTCAGTCCGTTCTCCGCGGCGACCTCGCTCATGGTCTCGTCCGCGCCCGCGCCGACCACCGCGCCGATTCCGGCAGAGGTGACCTTGCACTCTGGCAGTGCCGCAGCGAGAAGCCGTTCGCCCACAGGCGAGCGACAGATATTTCCGACGCAGACGACGAGGATGGATCCGACTTTCGCCATCGCTCAGTTCGCCAGTGCGGAGGCCGCGCGAGCGGTGCTCAGCGTCGGCAGGATGTTGGAGACCACACGGTTCCATTTCGCGACCGGCGCGGTCGTGACATAGACGACGTCCTGCGGGTGCAGGAAGAATTTCGTGCCGACGACAAAGGCCGCTGCGCTCGACGTATCAAGCTGGAACACCACCACGCCGCTCGGCGTGTCACGGAACACGAAGACGCCGCGCGCATCGGCCTGATTGGTGTTCAATCCGCCGACAGCGGTGACGGCTTCGGTGAGGCTCACGTCGTCCTTGGTCAGGTCGATCGGACCGGGCTTCACCAACTGCCCCAGCAGATAGGCTTCCAGCTTCGTCGCGCGCTGCACCGAGACGACATCGCCATTGCGCAGCACCGGGTTGTTGGAGGCGATCCCCTGATTGAGGAAGGCCTGCAAGTCCACCGCGTAGCTGCGCCCGCCGCGGCGCACAAGAACCCGACGCGCATCGGCGGCATCGTTCAGACCACCCGCCTCGTTGATCGCATCGAGCAGCGTGAGCGATTTGGAGGTCAGCGGGATCCGCGCAGGCTTGCCGACCTCGCCGGTGACCGACACGGTCTGCGAGTTGTAGCCCACCACGCGCACCGAAACCTGCGGCGAGGGGATGAACTCCTTCAGCTTCCGCGAGAGATCGGCACGCACCTGTTCGGGCGTCCGGCCCGCGGCGCGCACGTTGCCGACGTAGGGATAGTAGAAAGTTCCGTCCGAATTGACGCGAAGACCGCCCTCGGCGGGCGTCCGGGTCGAGCCTGCGGGCGAGGTCAGTTCGGGATGTTCGTAGACGACGATATCGAGCAGATCGCCCGGCCCGATGCGGTAGTTCCAATAGCCGTTCGAAGGCAGGGTCGTGCGCCCGCCGCTCAGATCGAAGGGCGCGCTGAAGGTGGAGACATTGGCGAGGCTGAGCCGCACGATCGCGACATCGCCCGCTGCCGGATCCTCGACGGAACTGACGTTACGGGTATTTACCGGGAAATT